>CAMLKR010000251.1 GCA_946480565.1 uncultured Arenimonas sp.
TCCATGAACACGCCGTGCAGCGTCACCCGCGGCGCCAGCGAGCGCGCCAGGTGGTACTGCAGCAGGTTCAGCAGTTCATAGCCGCGGCGCGGCGACACCCACAGCGGCGTGTCGGATTCCTCGACCGCGTCGCGCAGGTCGGCCGGGCAGGTCTGGTTCTGGGTGATGACCATCGCCAGCGGCCGCGACTCCATCACCTTCTGCAGCACTTCCCAGCGCGTGCGCGCATCCAGCCCGTCCAGCCAGGACAGCTCGGCCGAACCGATGATCTGGACCTTGTTGGGATGGATGACGTTGAGGTAACCGGCCAGCGAGGGCCGGCGCGAGAGGTGTTCGCCACGCTCGAGCACGCGCTCGCCGCCGCGCTGGCCGGCCAGCCAGCGCAGCTCGAGCCGCTCGCCCAGCTCCTCGAACAGCTCGCGGGCGCGCAGGCGGTCGGCCATCTCAGGCGGCCGCCGGGTGGCTGGCCTGCCAGTCCGCCAGCAGCGCGTAGAGCGCGGCCGAATCGGGCGCCTGGCGCAGGCGGTCGCGGAAGTCCGCGTCGCCGAACATCTCGGCCAGGCTCGCCAGCAGCATCAGGTGCTGCTGGGCATAGTGTTCGGGCACCACCAGGGCGAACACCAGGTCCACCGGCTGGCCGTCGGGCGCGCCGAAATCCACCGGTTCGCCCAGGCGCAGGAAGGCGCCGGTGGCCGCCGCCGCCCGGGCGCTGCGCCCGTGCGGGATGGCGACGCCATGGCCCAGGCCGGTGCTGCCCAGCCGCTCGCGGCTGCACAGGCTGTCGTAGATGCCGCGCTCACCCTCGGCGCCGCCGTCGGCAAGCAGGACCGCCAGCTGTTCGAGCAGGCGCTTCTTGCCGGTGACGGCGGCGTTGGCCCGCACGCGGGCCGGGGTGAGCAGGTCGAGCAGGTGCATGGCTCAGCCGAAACTGTCCGAGCGCGCGGCGGATTCGCCGCGGTGGTGGTCGGTCATCTTTTCCTTCTGCTTCACCAGCAGGCGGTCGAGCTTGTCCGAGAGCAGGTCGATGGCGGCGTACATGTCCGGCGCGACCGCGTCGGCGAACAGGGTCTTGCCGGAGGTGGAGAGGGTGGCTTCGGCCTTCTGGTCGAGCTTGTCGACCGAAAGGATGACGCGGGCATCCAGGTGGTGGTCGTAATGCCGCGCGACGCGCGCGAACTTGTCCTGCACGTAGTCGCGCAGGGCCGGGGTGACGTCGATCTGGTGGCCGCTGATGTCGATCCGCATGATCACGATCCTCCTGTTTGGGTCACGCACAGCTAAACACGGGCCAGCGCAATGGCGCGTGACCCGAGTCAAAAAGCAGAGGGGTTTCGCCCGGAGGCAGGATGGGGCTGGCGTTCGCCATGGATGCGGGCCTCAACCCAGCCGCTGCCGCTCGTTGGAGGCGGAGATGTTCATCGCTTCGCGGTATTTTGCCACGGTTCGCCGGGCCACGGGGATGCCCTCGGCCTTCAGGATCTCGGCCAGGCGCTGGTCGGAAAGCGGGGAGCGGGGGTTCTCGGCCTCGATCAGCTTGCGCAACATGGCCTGGATGGCGGTGGCCGAGGCCGAGCCGCCGAACTCGGTCGCGATGCCCGAGCTGAAGAAGTGCTTGAATTCGAAGGTGCCGCGGGGGGTGCGCAGGTATTTGCGGGTGGTGGCGCGGGAGATGGTGGATTCGTGAAGGCCCAGCTCCTCGGCCACCTCCCGCAGGGTCAGCGGGCGCATGGCCTCGTGGCCATGGTCCAGGAAGGCGCTCTGCTGGCGGACGATGGCCCGGGCCACGCGCACCAGGGTGTCGGCGCGGGTCTCGAGGCTCTTGATCAGCCAGCGGGCCTCCTGCAGCTGTCCCTTGAGATAGCTGTCGTCCTCGCGGCTGGCCTTGCCGATCAGGCGTTCGTAATGGCGGTTGATCGCCAGGCGCGGCTGGCTGCCGGCCGCCAGCGTGACCTTCCAGACGCCCCCCTGGCGGTAGGCGATGGCGTCCGGGCTGATGTATTCCGCCTCGCCGCTGCTGACCTGGGCGCCGGGCTTGGGATCCAGCGAGCGCAGCAGGCCGACCGCCACGTCCATGTCCGCCTGGGACTCGCCGAGCTGGGCCGCCAGGCGGGCCGCGCCCAGCCGCGCCAGGGCGTCCAGGTGCCGGCGGCAGACCTCGCGGGCCAGGGCCAGGCCCGGGGTGTCGGGGCTGAGCAGGCTCAGCTGCACGCACAGGCACTCGGACAGGCTGCGGGCGCCGGCGCCGACCGGGTCGAAGTGCTGGATGATGTGCAGCACGGTCTCGATCTCGGCCGGTTCGGCGGTGATGTGCGGTGCGAGCGCGGCCTGGATGTCCTCCAGCGGGCAGTCCAGGTAACCGTCGTCGTTGATCGCCTCGATCAGGGCCTGGCCGATCGCCAGGTCGCGCGGACCCAGGTGGCTGAGCTGCAGCTGCCAGAGCAGGTGCGCATGCAGGTCCACCGGGGCGGCGGCGGTCAGTTCGTCCGGCTCGTCCTCGCCCTGGCCGCGGCGTTCGTAGCTGCCGACCGACTCCTGCCATTCGGGCGCTTCGCCCGGGCCGAAATCGTCGCTGTCCGGGCTGTCGGCGCTGGATTCGACGGGTTCCGGCTCGGTCGGCTTGTCGCCGGCGGCGGCCTCCGGGGCGTAGTCGCGCTCGGCTTCCTCCTCGCGCTCCAGCAGCGGGTTGGATTCGACCGCCAGGGTGAGTTCGGCCTCGAGCTCGATCGCCGACAGCTGCAGCAGCCGGATCGCCTGGCGCAGCTGGGGCGTCAGGGAGAGCTGTTGTCCGAGCCGGGTCTGGAGGGTGGGCTTCATGGCGCTCCGCGGGGGCGGGCGCGCCGGGCTACTACAGGCGGAAAGAGTCGCCGAGGTAGACGCGACGCACGTCGGGGTTGGCCAGCACCGCGTCGGGCGAACCCTGGGCAAGTACCGTGCCAGCGTTGAGGATATACGCCCGGTCGCAGATTCCCAAGGTCTCGCGCACGTTGTGGTCGGTAATTAGTACACCGATGCCGCGCTGCTTGAGGTGGCGCACGATCTTCTGGATCTCGCCGACCGAGATCGGGTCGACGCCGGCGAAGGGTTCGTCCAGCAGCATGAAGCGCGGGTTCGCGGCCAGCGCGCGGGCGATCTCGACCCGGCGCCGCTCGCCGCCGGAGAGGCTGGCGCCGGACTGGCCGGCGACATGCCCGACCTGCAGCTCCTCGAGCAGGGCCGACAGCTGGGCCGCGCGGCCGCGCGCATCCAGGTCGCCGCGCAGTTCCAGCACCGCGCCGATGTTCTCGGCGACGCTGAGCTTGCGGAACACCGAGGCTTCCTGCGGCAGGTAACCCAGGCCACGGCGCGCGCGTTCGTGCATCGGCAGCGCGGTGATGTCCTTGCCGTCGAGCAGGATCTGGCCGTGGTCGGCGCCGACCAGGCCGACGATCATGTAGAAGCAGGTGGTCTTGCCGGCGCCGTTCGGGCCCAGCAGGCCGACCACTTCGCCGGGCCGCAGCGACAGCCCGAAGTCGCGCACGACCTGGCGCGACTTGTAGCTCTTGGCCAGTCCCGCGGCGGTCAGCA
>CAMLKR010000252.1 GCA_946480565.1 uncultured Arenimonas sp.
TCCAGCTTGATCAGCACCTCGTTCGGGCCGGGCGAGGGCACCGGCACCTGTTCCATCCAGATGCCCTTTTCCGCGTGGCGCTTCACCAGCGCCTTCATCATCTGCTGAGCCATCGTCCTGCGTCCGGCAAGGCCCGTCGGGCCGTGAGGGCGGCAATTATACCCGCGGCGGGTGAACCGTCCGGCAAGCCCCTCAGGGCAGCTCGATACGCCAGCCAATGGCCAGGATGCGCTCCTGCAGGAAGTCGTGGCCGAAGCGCTGCCGGTACTCGACGAAGGCCGAATGTCCCCGGGTGAACACGAATACCGCGCCCAGGCCCGCTTCGCCCCAGGCGTCATCGGCGTCGTCGGTGTCGAAGCGGATGGGCGTCGCATTGCCGTCGTTGACGAAGAAGACGGTCAGCGGCCGGGCGGGGTTGGCGTACTCGTGCCGCCAGCCTATCCGCACCAGTGGCTGCCAGACGCCCCACGGGGCCGGGACGTTCCGGGCCAGGGCCGCATCCAGCCGACCGCGCCGGCTCACCACCCGCCGCCCCGGCACGGCCAGGGCCAGCCCGGCGCCGCCGGTCTCGACGTAGGGGTCGAGGTCGGTGCGCTGCCAGTCCAGGCCCGTTCCCAGCTGCCATTCCCAGGCGCCGCGGGGCAGGGACCAGGTCAGGCCCAGGCCAGCCAGGTCGCGGTCGGCGTCGGTACCGGCCTGCGCGATGGTATTCACCCGCACGCCGCTGAGCAGGGTGAAGTCGATGGCCCGGCGGATCCGGTAATCGCCCTGCAAACGGCCGGCGTAGGCCTCCAGCGACCACTGCTCGGCGAAGCTCCAGCCGCCCAGCGCCATCAGGCCGCTGAAGCGCGTGCGCAGCGAACCGTCCGAACGCTGGAAATCGAGCGAGTCGCGGGTGTGGTTGGCCACCAGGCCCAGGTGCCAGGCGGGGCGGGGCGCCCAGTCCAGGCCGGCGGTCGCGCCCCAGGTGTCCCCGTCGAACGGGGCCTCGTTGACGCCGTCGCGCCGCCGCAGCTCGCCGGCGTCGGCGCTGGCGAAGGCGGACCAGCCGGCGCCGAGTTCGGCGCGCAGGACCTCGTCCTCGGGGGCGCCGTCGCGGGTCGCGGCGCGGCCCTGGCCCGGGATCTCGCCCAGGAAACTGCCGCCCGCGGCGCGCTGCCGGCTGTTGGGTCCGCCGGCGAAGATCTCGGCGCAGCGGTCGGCCAGCGTCGAACCCGGCGCGGCGCCGCCACACAGCGTGTCCCAGCCTGCCGCCAGTGCATCGTCCGGCGCCTGCGCGCGTGTGCCGGAAGCGGCCATCCAGGCCATCGCCACGAGCACCAGAATCCTCGCCCTACGCATAGTCGTTTCCCCTTGTCCCCTGCCGAAAGTCTAACGGTCCGGGAGCGCTCCGGCGGCCTTGGCGCTGCTACCCTTTCGGCTCTTCCAGCACACCAGGATGACACCCATGCGTCTTGCCGTACTCGCCGCCGCCCTGTCGCTGTCCTTCGCCGCCCAGGCCAAGGAAGGCATGTGGGTGCCCCAGCAGCTGCCCGAAATCGCCGGCCCGCTGGCCCAGGCCGGGCTGGAGCTGGCGCCGGAACAACTGGCCGACCTCACCGGCAACCCGATGGGCGCCGTGGTGGCGCTCGGCGGCTGCACCGCCTCCTTCGTCTCGCCCGAGGGCCTGGTCGTCACCAACCACCACTGCGCCTACGGCGCCATCCAGCTCAACTCCAGCGCCGAACGCAACCTGATGACCGACGGCTTCAACGCCGCGACCCTGGCCGATGAAGTCTCGGCCGGGCCGAACGCCCGGGTGTTCGTGATGGACCAGATCACCGACGTCACCGACAAGATCACCGCCGCCGCCGGCAAGACCGCCGGCCTGGCCCGCCAGCAGGCCATCGAGACCGCCCAGAAGGCGCTGATCGCCGAATGCGAGGCCGAGGCCGGCTACCGCTGCACCCTGTACAGCTTCTTCGGCGGCCAGACCTACCGCCTGTTCCGCCAGATCGAGATCAAGGACGTGCGCCTGGTCTATGCGCCCCCGGGCGCGATCGGCAACTACGGCGGCGAGGTGGACAACTGGATGTGGCCGCGCCACACCGGCGACTTCGCCTTCTACCGCGCCTACGTCGGCAAGGACGGCAAGCCGGCGGCGTTTTCGGCCGACAACGTGCCGTTCAAGCCCAGGCACCACCTGCGCCTGGCCACCGAGTCGCTCGACGCGGGCGATTTCGTCATGGTCGCCGGCTACCCGGGCAGCACCAACCGCTACGCGCTGTACGACGAGTTCCAGAACGTCGCCACCTGGCAGTACCCGGTGGTCGGCCAGCACCTGAAGAACCTGGTTGCGCTGATCGAGGCCGCCGGCAAGGACGACGCCGACCTCGAGGTGAAGTACGCCAATACCATCCGCGGCTGGCAGAACGCGATGAAGAACTGGGACGGCCAGCTCGAGGGCTTCCGCCGCATCGGCGCCGCCGAGCGCAAGCAGGCCGAGGAGCAGGCCGTGCTGGCCTGGCTGCGCAGCCAGGGCCGCGACGGCCGAGCCGCGCTGGCCGCGCACGAGCGCCTGGTGGCCCTGGCCGCCGAGGCCCGCGCCACCCGCGACCGCGACCTGATCATCGGCCAGATCGCCGGCACCGGCCTGCTGGGCAACCTGCGCCAGCTGCACCGCCTGGCGATCGAAGCCGCCAAGCCCGATGCCGAGCGCGCCCCGGGCTACCAGCAGCGCGACCTGCCCGGCATCGAGGGCGGCGTGCGCCAGCTCGAGAAGCGCTACCTGCCGGCCATGGAAAAGCAGCTGCTGGCCTACTGGCTCGCCGAGTACGTGAAGCTGCCGGCGGACCAGCGTGTTCCGGCGCTCGACACCTGGCTGGGCGGCAACGACGCGGCAGCCATCGCCCGCGCGTTGGACGCCACCTATGCCGGCACCACGCTCGCGTCCACCGACGCGCGCCTGGCCCTGATGAAGGCCGACCTGGCCAGCCTCGAAGCCAATGCCGACCCGCTGCTCAAGCTCGCCGTCGCCCTGGCGCCGACGCTGAAGGAGCTGGAGGACGTGGCCAAGGCCCGCGCCGGCGACAACAGCCTGCACCGCCCGGTCTACCTGGCCGCCGTGCAGCAGTACAAGCGCAGCCAGGGCCAGGGCGTCTACCCGGACGCCAACCTCAGCCTGCGCATCACCTACGGCAACGTGATGGGCTATTCGCCCAAGGACGGCGTCGCCTACACCCCGTTCACCTCGCTCGACGGCGTCGCCGCCAAGGCCACCGGCGTCGAACCCTTCGACGCGCCCAAGGCCCAGCTCGACGCCATCGCCGCGATGAGCGCCGAACAGAAGGCCGCGGTGCCGGTGAACTTCCTGTCCGACCTCGACATCACCGGCGGCAATTCCGGTTCGCCGGTGCTCAACGGCAAGGGCGAGCTGGTGGGCCTGGCCTTCGACGGCAACTGGGAAAGCGTCAGCTCGAACTGGGTGTTCGACCCGGTGATGACCCGCATGATCGCCGTGGACCACCGCTACATGGTCTGGATCATGGACAAGGTGTA
>CAMLKR010000253.1 GCA_946480565.1 uncultured Arenimonas sp.
CCGAAGGGCACGCCGAAACGCTGCGAGTTGCCGACCACGATGTCGGCGCCCCATTCACCCGGCGCGGCGATCAGCGTCAGCGCCAGCAGGTCGGTGGCGACGGCGACCAGGCCGCCGCGCGCGTGCACGGCCTCGGCCAGCGCGCGATAGTCGTTGATGCGGCCGAAGGTGTCCGGGTACTGCAGCATCACGCCGAACGCGTCGATGCCGGCCAGGGCGGCGTCCTCGGCCACCACGACCTCGATGCCCAGCGGTTCGGCGCGGGTGCGGATCAGCTCCAGCGACTGCGGGTGCAGGCCGGCCGACACGGCGAACACGTTCGACTTCGACTTGCAGGAGCGCTTGGCCAGGGTCATGGCCTCGGCGCAGGCGGTGGCTTCGTCCAGCAGGGAGGCGTTCGCGATCTCCATGCCGGTCAGGTCGGCGCACATGGTCTGGAAGTTGATCAGCGCTTCCATGCGGCCCTGGGAGATCTCGGCCTGGTAGGGCGTGTAGGCGGTGTACCAGGCGGGGTTCTCGAGGATGTTGCGCAGGATGACGTTCGGCGTGTGGGTGCCGTAATAGCCCTGGCCGATGAAGCTGCGGAAGACCTGGTTCTTGTCGGCGATGGCGCGGATCTTGGCGATGGCCTCGACTTCGGTCACCGGCGCCGGCAGGGCCAGGGGGGCGGTGGACTTGATGCTGGCCGGCACGATGGCGTCGGTCAGGGCGTCGAGCGAGGGATGGCCCACCACGCGCAGCATGTGCGCGATCTCGGCGTCGTTGGGGCCGATGTGGCGTTCGAGGAAGGCGTCGTGTTGCTCGAGCTGGCTCAGGCTTTCGCGGGTCATGGCAGGTCCGGACCAAAGGGGAGGGCCGCGCACGAAGCGCGGGATGCCCCTCTGTCCTTTTGCCTGAGAGTTTTGGGCCGCGTCCTGCGGTCCCATGCCCCTTCGGCGCCGGTTGATTCCGGTCTCTCCAGAGTTGCTCGCGTGGTGCGGTTCCGGGTCCTGAGCGATTACGGGCGTTACGCCTTCGGCGCTGGCCTTGGCCAGCCTCTCCCGCCCCACGCATCGAGCCCGCGCATTCTACCCCAGGTCCGGGCAGGGGCGCGTGGCCTCGCCTTCACGCACTCCTGCGGCTAAGCCATTGCTGGACAAGAAGAACGCCCGCCGGGAGGGCGGGATGGTTCCTGGCGACAGGCAGCTTCGTGTGAGGTCGTTGTGCCGGGCTCGTTCGAGGCGATAGGCCGCCGTACGTGAGGGCTTTTCCCGGGGACGCCGTGAATCCATCCATGGAGGCTCATCGAAAACGTCCCTGTTTTCGATGCCCCGGGAAAAGCCCTCACGCACGACGACCTGCGGACCGTCTGGGCCGGGGTATCGAGTTCAGATTGCCCGCGAGGGGGTGGGCGCCGCGAGCTTCCGTGCCTTTTGGGGGCACGCGCTTATCCCTTCGGCTTGCGAAGGCGAGTCGTGGCGACGCCGTAGACAAGGGGGTATGGCTGAAGTGGAGGGCAGGATGCCCGCAACGGCCGGTCGTGAGTTGGTCATGGATGACGCTTACGACCGACCGGGCAGACATACCCCCTTGTCTGCGGCGGCGCACGCCGGATCAACCGAACGCGAGCAAGTGACCTGCTTGGCCCGCAAGGGCCAAGCGCCTTACTGGCTGGTGAGGTCGCGTTTTTCGCGTTCGCCTTCGGGCTGCTCGCCGTGGACGAGGAACCAGGTGTTCTCGGCGATGTTGGTGGCGTGGTCGCCGATGCGTTCGATGTTCTTGGCCATGAACAGCAGGTGCGTGCAGGCCGTGATCTGGCGCGGATCCTCCGCCATGTAGGTCAGCAGCTCGCGGAACAGTCCGGTGTATTCGGCGTCGAGCTCGGCGTCGCGGCTGCGCACGGCCATGGCCCGGTCGGCGTCGCGGGCTCCGTAGGCGGCGACGGCTTCCTTGACCAGCGTATTGGCCAGCTTGGCCAAGGCCGGCAGGCCACGCGCCGCGGACACCGGCGCGGTCTGGTTGAGCACGATCGAACGCTTGGCGACGTTCGCGGCGTAGTCGCCGATGCGCTCGATGTCGGCCGAGATGCGCAGTGCGGCGTACACCTCGCGCAGATCGCGCGCCATCGGCTGGCGCAGCGCCAGCAGGCGCAGCACGTCGTGGCTGACCTCGTGCTCGAGCTGGTCGATCGCCTCGTCGTTGGCGACCACGCGCATCGCGGCCTGGCTATCGCGCCGCTGCAGCACGTCGATGGCGGCGTCGAGCTGGGCGGTGGCGATCTCTCCCATGCGCTGGATTTCGCCGTCCAGGCGCTTGAGCTCGCTGTCGTAGCTCTTGACGATATGGTCGTTGGAGGTGGGGCTCATGGTCGCGTCCTGTGGTCAGCCGAAACGGCCGGTGATGTAGTCTTCGGTCTGCTGCTTGGTCGGCTTGGTGAAGATGGTCGACGTGACGCCGTGTTCGATCAGCTCGCCCAGGTACATGAAGGCGGTGTAGTCCGAGCAGCGCGCCGCCTGCTGCATGTTGTGGGTGACGATCAGGATCGTGAACTGCTGCTTGAGCTCGGCGATCAGCTGCTCGATCTTGCCGGTGGCGATCGGGTCCAGGGCCGAAGTGGGCTCGTCGAACAGGATCACCTCGGGCTTGAGCGCCACCGCGCGGCCGATGCACAGGCGCTGCTGCTGGCCGCCCGACAGGCCCAGCGCGTTCTGCTTGAGCTTGTCCTTGACCTCGTCCCACAGCGCCGCCTGCCGCAGCGCCTCTTCCACCCGGTCGTCCATGGCCGGACGCGACAGCTTCTCGTAGTGGCCGATGCCGTAGGCGATGTTGTCGTAGATCGACATCGGGAACGGCACCGGCTTCTGGAACACCATGCCGATCTTGCTGCGGAGCTTGTTCAGCGGGTACTTGGCGTCGAGGATGTTCTCGCCGTCCAGGATCACCTCGCCGCTGGCCTTCTGGCCCGGGTAGATCGAGTAGATGCGGTTGAAGATGCGCAGCAGGGTGGACTTGCCGCAACCGGACGGGCCGATCAGCGCCGTCACGCGCTTCTCCGGCACGTCCAGGTTGATGTCCTTCAGCGCCTTGAAGTCGCCATAGTGGAAGGCGAGGTTGCGCGCCGACAGCTTCGCCGAGCGCGGCGAGAGTTCGGCGGCGACCGGAACGGCCGTGTTGATGGCGATCGGGTTGGCGTTAGTCATGGCTCATCTTCTTGCGGAGCAGGAAAAAGCGGGCGGTGATGCTGACCAGCAGCACGAACACCGTGATCAGGAAGGCGCCGGCCCAGGCCAGCTGGTTCCAGTACTCGAACGGGCTGAGCGCGAACTGGAAGATGGTGACCGGCAGGTTCGGCACCGCCGAGGTCATGTCCAGGTTCCAGTACTGGTTGTTGAAGGCGGTGAACAGCAGCGGCGCGGTTTCGCCGCTGATCCGGGCCAGGGCCAGCAGCACGCCGGTCAGGATGCCGGGCGCGGCGGCGCGGTAGAGGATCTGGGTGGTGACCTTCCACTGCGGGATGCCCAGCGACAGCGCCGCCTCGCGCATCTGGGT
>CAMLKR010000254.1 GCA_946480565.1 uncultured Arenimonas sp.
TGGCACCCAGGTTCTGTCGCAGCTGTTCCTCGTTGCGCGCGCCGATCAGGACGGTCGAAACGGTGGGGCGCTGCAGCAACCAGTTGATGGCGATCTGCGGTATCGACTTGCCGGTTTCCTCGGCGATGATATCCAGCGCGTCGACGATGCGGAACAGGCGTTCCTGCGCCACAGGCGGTCCCACATCGGCCGTGTCGTGCAGGCGGCTCGTGGCCGGCAGTGGCTGCCCGCGTCGCAGCTTGCCGGTCAGACGACCCCAGCCCAGCGGGCTCCACACGACCGCACCCACGCCCTGGTCGATGCCCAGCGGCATCAGTTCCCATTCGTAGTCGCGACCGATCAACGAGTAGTAGGTCTGGTTGGCGACGTAGCGCGACCAGCCGTGGCGATCGGCGATGCCCAGCGACTTCATCAACTGCCATCCGGAGAAGTTGGAAACGCCCAGGTACCGCACCTTGCCGGCGCGGACCAGGTCGTCCAGCGTGGAGAGTGTTTCCTCGATGGGCGTCATCGCGTCGAAGGCGTGGAGCTGCAGCAGGTCCAGGTAGTCGGTGCCGAGACGCTTCAGCGAGGCGTCCACGGCCTTGAGCAGGCGCAGACGCGAGGTCCCGGCGTCGTTGGCGCCTTCGCCCAGGCGCAATCCTGTCTTGCTGGAGAGGATCACCCGGTCGCGGCGCCCGCGCAGTGCTTCGCCGAGGATGGATTCCGAAGCGCCATCGGAATACACGTCGGCGGTGTCGAAGAAGGTAAGGCCGGCGTCAAGACTGAGGTCGATCATCCGACGCGCTTCGGTCACGTCGGTATTGCCCCAGGCGCTGAACAGCGGGCCTTTGCCGCCGAACGTGCCGGCGCCGAAGCCCAGCGCAGAGACCTTCAGGCCGGAGCGGCCGAGAAAACGGGTTTCCATGGATGCCTCCGAGAGGCGTGGGGAGAGAAGGGAGACGAGGATCCGGTTGCTCAGGCGCATTCGCCTGCATGCTGCGAGTCCTGCGGCGTGGATGCGCGATCGCGATCACGGTCGCGGTCGAGTGCGAGGCTCCACAGCGCCACCATGAAGGCGGAGGCCGGCACCAGCGCGGCCACCCACGGCAATGCCGACAGGCCGAGGCCGTGCGAGATCACCGCGCCGCCCAGCCACGCGCCGAGCGCGTTGCCGAGGTTGAAGGCGCCGATGTTCAGGCTGGACGCCAGGCTTTGCGCATCGCGGGCTTTCTGCAGCACCCACAGCTGCAGCGGCGAGACGGTCGCGAACGCGGCGGCGCCCAGCAGGCCGGTGAAGAGGACCATCGCCCAGCGGCTGTGCAGGGCGAAGCCCATCGCGCCCATTACCAGCACCAGCAGGGCCAGCGTGCCGAGCAGGGCCGTGGCCAGTCGGCGATCGGCGAAGCGTCCGCCCAGCAGGTTGCCGATGATCATGCCCACGCCGAACACCAGCAGGATCGGCGAGACGGCCGCGTCGGCGAAGCCGGTCACCTGGGTCAGCAGTGGCTGGATGTAGGTGTAGACGGTGAACATGCCGCCGAAGCCCAGCACCGTCATCAACAGGCCCAGCAGCACCTGCGGACGACCGACCACCCGCAGCTCATCGCGGAACGACAGCGGGGCGGGCGCGCTGCGGTCGGCCGGCACCAGCGTGGCGATGATGACGGTGGCGGACACGCCGATGGCGGTCACGGCCCAGAAGGTGGCGCGCCAGCCGTATTCCAGTCCCAGCCAGGCACCGGCCGGTACGCCGAGCAGCGTGGCGACGGTCAGGCCGGTGAACATGATGGAAATCGCCGAGGCCTTGCGGTCCTCGCTGACCAGACCGGTGGCGACCACGGCGCCGACGCCGAAGAAGGTGCCGTGCGCCAGCGACGTGATCACGCGCGCGGTCATCAGCAGTTCGTAGTTCGGCGCGAGTGCGCAGGCCAGGTTGCCGAGTGTGAACACGATCATCAGCGCGACCAGCACCGCCTTGCGCGGCATCCGTTGGGTGGCGGCCGTCAGCAGGGGGGCGCCGACGAATACGCCCAGCGCGTAGCCGGAGATCAGCAGGCCCGCGGCGGCGATGGAGACCTGCAGGTCGGCGGCGACCTGCATCAGCAGGCCCATGATGACGAACTCGGTGGTGCCGATGCCGAAGGCGCCGGCGGTGAGCGCGTACAGGCCCAACGGCAGTCGGGCGGAGGCGGTGGGGGACATGGCAGTACGGGTTGGAAGAGCAAGGCGTGCAGCGTGCGCCTTCCCTGGTTGATGAAAAACAGTGAATATGCCGAATCACTGTCAATGGAAACTTGATAATGGACCGCGTCGGCGACTTGGCGTTGTTCCTCCGCGTGCTCGATCTCGGCTCGATCACGGCCGCGGCGCACAGCCTGGATCTTTCGGTCGCCGTGGCCAGTCAGCGCCTGAAACGGCTGGAGAAGGAACTGGGCGTGCGCTTGCTGCACCGGACCACCCGCCGCCTGCATCCGACGCCGGAGGGCGCCGCGCTGGCCGAGCAGGGGCGGGTGCTGGTGGAGGAACTCGAAACACTGGGCGCCGGCCTGCGCGAAGCGGCGCAGGAGATCGCCGGCACCCTGCGGATGACGATGTCCGCGTCGTTCGGACGGCAGTACGTGTCGCCGCGGCTGCCGGCCTTCCTCGCGCGCCATCCGAAGCTGCGTCTCAGCATCCACCTCAGCGACAACGTCGTGGACCTGGTCAGCGAAGGCTTCGACCTGGCGATCCGCATCGGTGCGCTGGACGATTCTCGCCTGGTCGCGCGGCGAATCGCACCCAACCGTCGCGTGGTATGCGCCTCGCCCGACTATCTGCGCCGACGCGGTCGGCCGCGCCAGCCTGAAGATCTCGCCCACCATGACTGCCTGCTGCTGTTCGGCAGCGGTTGCCGACAGGACGTGTGGCGGCTGGGCACGCCGA
This sequence comes from uncultured Arenimonas sp., assembly GCA_946480565.1. The sequence continues at coordinate 2,905 of CAMLKR010000254.1, forward strand.
CGGGCGGCGAAGTCGCGGTGCGGGTGCAGGGACGCTTCGAGAGCAACTTCGGTGAAGTCCTGCGCGATGCCTCGCTGGCGGGCGAAGGCATCGTGATCCATTCGCTTTGGCACGTCGCCGACGATCTGCGTGCCGGTCGGCTGGAGGTGCTGCTGCCTGATTACCCGCTGGCCACGACCGCGATCAGTGCGGTGATGCCGCAGCGTCGCCTGGTGCCACCGCGCGTGCGGGCATTCACCGAGTTCCTGATCGAAGAGTTCGGTGACGACCCGCCGTGGGAGCGCGGGCTCCCCTGTTGATCAGACGGCGTCGAAGGCGAACGCGTCCAGCGCCAGGCCACCCATTTCCACGTCGCGATGGAGCAGCCTTCCCTTGGCGCCCGCTCCTCCTGCGCCCAGCGCCACGTACAACGGGAACAGATGTTCCGTCGTCGGATGGTTGCGGTGCGCCTCGGGCAGGGCAGTCCAGTCCAGCGCGCCCGCGATGTCGCCCGCCAGCAGCCGATCGCGCAGGGCATCTGTGAACGCTGTCACCCAAGGGTAGGGCGCTGCGTGCGCGTGCTGCCAGTCCAGGGCGCGCAGGTTGTGCGAAA
>CAMLKR010000255.1 GCA_946480565.1 uncultured Arenimonas sp.
CGAAGGCGCTGGAACTGCTGCGCATGCTCGACCGCGACCGGCCCGGCTCGTTCAGTGAGTTCGTGCGCATGTTCGTGCACGAAGCCCCGGACCTGGTGAAGAAGATGGAACAGGCCCTGCTGGCCGGCGATCCCGAGGCCCTGGGCAATGCCGCGCACTACCTGCGCTCGGCGGCCCTGGCCATGGGCGCGGTGCAGCTGGTCGAGGTCTGCCATGGCCTCGAGCGCCTGGACGCCATCCAGCTGCAGTCGCCGGAGATGGGCGCCCGCCTGGACGACCTGCGCCGCCGCACCCGCGACGCCCTGATCCTGCTGCTGCAGGAAGTCCCCCAGATCTGACCCCGGATCCGGTGTCGGGCCCCGGCCCCGGCAACGTCCCGCCCGTCAGTCGCGCAGCTCGGCGACGTGGCAGCGGGGCTCGAGGCGCTCGAGCACCGCGTCGGTCGCCGCCTGGGTCGACATCGCTTGGCCCGGCGCGGCCAGGTCCGCGGTCAGTGCGCCGGCGTCGAGCGCGGCGGCCACCGCCAGCTCGATCGCCAGTGCCTCTTCCTCCAGGCCCAGGGAATGCCGCAGCAGCAGGGCCGCGCTGAGGATGGTCGCGAACGGGTTGGCGATGCCCCGGCCGGCGATGTCGGGGGCCGAGCCGTGGATGGGTTCGTACAGCCCGCGCCGGCCCTCGCCCAGCGAAGCGGACGGCAGCAGGCCCAACGAGCCCGCCAACAGCGAGGCCTCGTCGGTGAGGATGTCGCCGAACAGATTTTCGGTGACCACGACGTCGAAATCGCGCGGGCGGGCGATCAGGTGCATGGCCATCGAGTCCACCAGCTGGTGCTCTAGCGCGACCTCGGGGAATTCGTCGCGGCCCAGGCGCGTGGCCGTTTCGCGCCACAGCCGCGAGGTTTCCAGCACGTTGGCCTTGTCCACCGACACCAGCCGGCCGCGGCGCGCGCGCGCGAAACCGAAGGCGCGGCGCAGCACGCGTTCGATCTCGGCCACGCTGTATTCGCACAGGTCGCTGGCGCGGTCGGCGTGGCGCTGTTTTTCGCCGAAGTACAGGCCGCCGGTGAGCTCGCGCACCACCAGCAGGTCCACGCCGGCCAGCAGGTGCGGTTTCACCGGCGAGGCCCCCATCGCCACCGGATGCGGGCGCACCGGCCGCAGGTTGGCGTAAAGGCCCAGCGACTGGCGCAGGGCCAGCAAGCCTTGTTCGGGCCGCACCCTGGCCGAAGGGTCCGACCATTGCGGGCCGCCGACGGCGCCAAGCAGGATCGCGTCGGCGCCGCGGCAGGCGTCGAGCGTCGCCGCGGGCAGCGGCTCGCCGGTGGCGTCGATCGCCGCGCCGCCGATCAGGTGCGTCTGGAAGCGGAAGGTGTGGCCGTAGCGGCGGCCCACCGCCTGCAGGGTGGCCACCGCCGCGCGGGTGACCTCGGGACCGATGCCGTCACCGGGAAGGACGAGGATTTCAAACGCCATGGCGGAACTCCGGGGTCTGTCGGGTTTCGTAGCGGGTGATGTCGGGGCCGCGGGCGAGCAGGTAGCCCAGCTCGTCCACGCCTTCGAGCAGGCAGGTGCGGGCGAAGGCGTCGAGCGCGAAGCGGTGCGCGCCGCCGTCCGGCGTGCGCAGTTCGCCGGCGGCGACGTCGACCTCCAGCACGTCGTCGGGGCGCCGCATCAGCGCCTGCACCACGTCTTCGTCCAGCACCACCGGCACCAGGCCGTTCTTGAGCGCGTTGGCGCGGAAGATGTCGGCGACCTGGCTGCTGACCACGGCGCGGAAGCCGGCGTCCACCAGGGCCCAGGGCGCGTGCTCGCGCGAGCTGCCGCAGCCGAAGTTGCGGCCGGCCAACAGGATCGCCCGGCCCACGTTCTCCGGCCGGTTCAGGGCGAAGTCCGGGTCCTGGCGCCAGTCGGCGAAGGCGTGTTCACCGAGCCCCGAGCGCGTGGTCGTGGAGAGGAAACGCGCCGGGATGATCCGGTCGGTGTCGATGTTCGCCTGCGCCAGCACCACGCTGGCCGAACGGATGGGTTGGGCGAAGGTGCTCATGCGGCCTCCGTCGCGGATTCCAGGTCGCGCACGTCGGCCACCGCGCCGGCCACCGCCGAGGCGGCGGCGGTCATCGGCGAGGCGAGCAGTGTGCGTGCGCCGGGCCCCTGGCGTCCCTCGAAGTTGCGGTTGCTGGTGCTGACCGCCAGCTGGCCGGGCGCGACCAGGTCGCCGTTCATGGCGATGCACATCGAACAGCCCGGTTCGCGCCACTCGGCACCAGCGGCGCGGACGACGGCGTCGATGCCCTCGGCCTCGGCCTGGCGCTTGACCTGCTCGGAGCCCGGCACCACCAGCATGCGCACGCGTGGATGCACGCGCCGGCCGGCGAGCACGCGCGCCACGTCGCGCAGGTCCGACAAGCGGCCATTGGTGCAGGAGCCGACGAAGACCACGTCCACCGGGGTGCCGGCGATCGGCGCGCCGCCCTGCAGCTGCATATAGGCCAAGGCCTTCGCGTCGGCGCCGTCGGCGGGGGCGGGAATGCGCTGGTCCACCGCGAGCGCCGTGCCCGGGTGCGTTCCCCAGGTCACGGTCGGGCGGATGCCGCGGGCGTCGATGTGCACCTCGCGGTCGAACCCGGCGTCCGGATCGCTGGCCAGGGTCAGCCAGTGCGCGACCGCCTCGTCCAGGGCCTGCCCCCTGGGCGCGCGGGGCGTCTTCGCCAGCCAGTCGAAAGTGGTCGCGTCGGGCGCGACCAGGCCGGCGCGCGCCCCGGCTTCGATCGCCATGTTGCACAAGGTCATGCGTTGTTCCATCGACATCGCCCGGACGGTGGACCCGCGGAACTCGATGACATGGCCGGTGCCGCCGTTGACGCCAATGCGGCCGATCACGTGCAGCACGACGTCCTTGGCGCCGACGCCCGGCCCGAGCTCGCCGTCGAGGGTGATCGCCAGCGATTTCGGCTTGCGCTGCAGCAGGCATTGGGTGGCCAGCACGTGGCCGACTTCGCTGCTGCCGATGCCGAAGGCCAGCGCGCCGAACGCGCCGTGCGTGCTGGTGTGGCTGTCGCCGCAGACGATGGTCTGGCCCGGCAGGGTAAGGCCGAGTTCGGGCGCGACCACGTGCACGATGCCGCGGCGCGCGTCGCCCAGGTCGAACAGTTCGATGCCGTGGCGCGCGCAGTTGCGTCGAAGGGCCTCGACCTGGGCCTCGGACTGCGCGCTGGCGTAGGGCAGGCGGCCGTCGGCGCCGGCGGGCAGGGTCGGCGTGCTGTGGTCCAGCGTGGCCTTGGTGCGGTCGGGCCGGCGCGGCGCCAGGCCGCGGGCCTGGAGCTCGGTGAAGGCCTGCGGCGAGGTCACTTCGTGCACCAGGTGCAGGTCGACGTAGAGCACGGCGGGGGCGTCGGCGGTTTCCGGCACCACCACGTGGGCGTCCCAGAGTTTGTCGAACAGGGTCTTGGGCT
>CAMLKR010000256.1 GCA_946480565.1 uncultured Arenimonas sp.
TCGATCATCAACAGCATGGGGACGTGCCGGCGCGGTGGGGCCGCTGAGTATAAGGCCGCCCGCCCTACAGCGGCGCCACTTCCACCCGGTTGCGGCCGTTGCGTTTCGCGCGGTAGAGGGCATCGTCGGCGGCCGCCAGCAGGCGTTCCGGCGCCTTCACCAGGTCGCCCTGGCGGGTCCAGAGCGCGGCCACGCCGACGCTGATGGTCACTGGCACCGCCGCCCGGCCGACCGAGATCGGGCCGGCGTTCTCGATGCAGGCGCGCAGGCGTTCGCCCAGCTGGCTGGCCTCGGACAGCGCGGCCTCGACCGCCAGCACCGCGAACTCCTCGCCGCCCACCCGCGCCAGCAGGTCGCCGCCGCGCACCTGCTCTTCGAGCAGCATCGCCACCCGCCGCAGCACGGCATCGCCGGCCGGGTGGCCGTACTGGTCGTTGATGGCCTTGAAGCGGTCGATGTCGAGCGTGACCAGGGCGATGGGCTTTCCGGCCTCGGCGCAGCGGATGACCTCGCGCGCCAGCTGGTCGCCGAAGTGGCGGCGGTTGGCCAGGCCGGTCAAGGCGTCGGTCATGGCCAGCACTTCCAGCTGGGCATTGGCCTCGCTCAGCTCCAGGGTGCGCTCGCGCACGCGCTGTTCCAGCTGCTGGGTGAGGGCGGTCAGCTCGGACTGGTGCTGGGTCAGGTCGTCGACCAGGTTGCGCAGCGCGGCGGTCAGCTGCCGGGCTTCGCGATAGCCGCGCTCGGCCGGGAACCGGGCGTCCGGCTCGCCGGCCTGGATGCGCCGCGCCGCGCCGGCCAGGGCACGCAGCGGGGCACCGATCAGGCGCGCCATGACCGTCGCCGCCAGCAGGAACATCAGGGTCAGCGCCAGGGCCGCCAGCCAGATCTGCCGCCTAAGCTCCGCCACCGGTTCGAAGGCGAGGCGGACGTCCTTGCGCACCAGCACCGCCCAGCCCAGGGACTCGAAGGTGTCGCGGCCGATGGTGGGCGCGAAGCCGGTGAGGTAATCGTTCCCGTCCGGCCAGGTCTCGAGCACGGCGCTGCTTTCACCGCGCTTGACCCGGCGTACGCTCGGGATCTCCAGCCGCCTTCCGCGCCACTCCTTGGGTCCCAGCACCACTTCGCCGTAATGGTTCACCACCAGGATCTCGACCGGGTCGGTGAGGGCCAGCGGCTGCAGCAGGCCCTGGCGCATCGTCTCGGCCCACTGCCACGACAGATGGGCGCCGATCACCCCGATCACCACGCCGTGGTCGTCGTGGATGGGCGCGGCGACGTCGATCAGGCGCAGCGGCTCGTCGCCCTGCACCGGCAGCAGCTTGGCCAGCAGCGCCGCCTCGTGGATGTCGCCGACGTAGGGCTCCTTGCGCCCGGCCTGGAACCACGGGCGCTGCGCCACGCTGATGCCCTCGAGCATGCCGCGGCTGGCCACCTGCACCCGGCCTTCGGTATCGGTGACGCCGATCCAGGCGTAGTCGGGATAGTTGAGCTGCATCATGTCGAACAGGTCGCGCAGCAGGCCCTGGTTCCGCGCCGCGTCGTCCACGCCCGGCAGCAGGGCCAGGGCGCGCATGTCGTTCAGGCGTTCGTACAGGCCTTCGTCCATGCGGTCGGCCAGGGCGCGCGCGGTGCCGCTCAGGCGCAGGCCGATGTCCTCGCGCAGCTTTTCCGTCGCCGCGCGTTCGACCAGCAGGGAAAGCGCCCCGACCAGGGCCACGGCCAGCAGGCCATAACTCAGGCCCAGCCACAGGCGCAGGCCGGCGCTGCGCGGGCGTAGGCGTTCGGCGAGGGCGCGCAGGTCCAGGGGCACGCCTGGAAACCTACAGGCCGCCCGCCGCCTGCGCCACTGCCCGGAACAGGGCGCGCCCCTTGTTCAGGGTCTCCTCCCATTCCTTCTGCGGGTCCGAGTCGTGCACGATGCCGGCGCCCGCCTGCACGTGCAGGCGACCGTCCTGGATCACCGCGGTGCGGATGGCGATGGCGGTGTCGGCGTCGCCCCACCAGTTGAGGTAGCCGACGGCGCCGGAATAGATGTTGCGCTTCACCGGCTCGAGTTCGCGGATCACTTCCAGGGCGCGGATCTTGGGCGCGCCGCTGACCGTGCCCGCCGGGAAGGTGGCCTTGATGACGTCGGCGAAACCGACGCCGTCCTGCAGCCGGCCCTGCACTTCGCTGACGATGTGCATCACGTGCGAATAACGCTCGATGATGAAACGGTCCGGCACGCGCACGCTGCCGGGTCGGGCGACGCGGCCGACGTCGTTGCGTCCGAGGTCGATAAGCATCAAGTGCTCGGCGCGCTCCTTCGGGTCGGCCAGCAGTTCGGCCTCCAGCGCCAGGTCCTGTTCGTGGCTGGCGCCGCGCGGCCGGGTGCCGGCAATCGGCCGCACGGTGATCTCGCCGCCCTGCAGGCGCACCAGGATCTCGGGCGAGCTGCCCACGACCTGGGTGGCGCCGAGGTCGAGGAAATACATGTAGGGCGAGGGGTTGAGGGCCCGCAGCGCCCGGTAAACGTCCACCGGCCGCGCGCGGAAGGGCACGCTCATGCGCTGGCTCAGCACCACCTGGAAGATGTCGCCGGCGCGGATGTATTCCTTCGACTTCTCCACCGCGGCCAGGAAGCCTTCCCGGGTGAAGCCCGACACGAAGTCCTGTTCGCTCAGCAGCGAGGGATCGAGCACGTCGGGATAGCTGCGGCCGGAGTGGCGCAGGCGGTACACCAGTTCGTCGAGCCGGCGCACGGCGCGGGCATAGGCCTGCGGTTCGGTCGGGTCGGCGTGCACGATCAGGTACAGGCGGCCCTTGAGGTTGTCGAACACCGCGACTTCCTCGCTGAGCATCAGCAGGGCGTCGGGGGTGCCGAGCTGGTCGGGCTTGTCGCCACCGGCCAGGCGCGGTTCGATCCAGCCGATGGTCTCGAAGCCGAAGTAGCCCACCAGTCCGCCCGTGAACGCCGGCAGGTCGGGCATGCGGGGCACGGTGAAGGACTCGCGCAGGCGGTCGACTTCGGCCAGGGGGTCGGCGAGTTCGCGGGTCTCGGTCAGTTCGCCGTGTTCGCGCACTTCGAGCACATGGCCGCGGAAGGTGTAGGTGCGGCGGGCCGGCAGGCCGATGATGGAGTAGCGGCCCCAGGTTTCGCCGCCTTCGACCGATTCGAACAGGTAGGTGTGGGGGCCGTCCGCCAGTTTCAGGTACACCGACAGGGGGGTATCCAGGTCGGACAGCACTTCGCGCACCACGGGGATGCGGTTGTGTCCTTCGGCGGCGAGGCGCTTGAACTCTTCGGCGTCGATCACGGGTTTCGTTCGGGTCCGGGCGGCCTTGGAGTATATCCGCGCCCCCCACCCTTGCGCTTGCGCTTGGCGCGCAAGCAGGTCCCTTGCTCGTTTCCGGGTGATCCGGCGTGCGCCGCCGCAGACAAGAGGGGGTACCTGCCCGCTCGGGC
>CAMLKR010000257.1 GCA_946480565.1 uncultured Arenimonas sp.
TGGCGGCGGCGATCTTCATCTGGTGGCGCGGCCGGCGCTCGCTGGCGCGCATCGCGCGCTTCGAGGCCCTGCGCGAGCAGCTGCGCGGGCCCTAGAATGCCGACATGACGCCCACGCCCCGACCCACCGACCTGATCCTGCACCAGGCCTCGCACCTGCTCGAAGTCGCCTTCGACGACGGCCGGCGTTTCCGCCTGCCCTGCGAATACCTGCGGGTGGAATCCCCCAGCGCCGAAGTGCAGGGCCACGGTCCGGGCCAGAAGGTGCTGGTGCACGGCAAGCGCGACGTCAACGTGCGCGCGATCGAGCCGATGGGCAACTACGGCGTGCTGCTGCGCTTCGACGACGGCCACGACACGGGCATCTTCAGCTGGAGCCTGCTGCACCAGCTCGGCCGCGAGTACGACACCCGCTGGGCCGCCTACACCGCGGCGCTGGAGGCCGCCGGCCGCTCCCGCTGAGGCAAGCAAAATCCGGGGTCAGAGTCCATTTATGTTGGCCGCCGGCCAACATAAATGGACTCTGACCCCGGATTTCAGGGCTTGCGGCGGGCGCGGGGGTGGGCGGCGTCGTAGACCTTGGCCAGGTGCTGGAAGTCGAGGTGGGTGTAGATCTGGGTGGTGGCGATGTCGGCGTGGCCCAGCAGTTCCTGCACGCCGCGCAGGTCGCCGCTCGACTCCAGGACGTGGCTGGCGAAACTGTGCCGCAGCAGGTGCGGGTGCACGCGCTTGAACAGGCCCTGCTGCATCGCCACCGCGCGCAGCCGCTGCTGCACCGTGCGCGGGCTGATCGGAGCGCCGGCACGGCCCGGGAACACCGGCGCGTCGATCGCCGGCTTCGATTCCTCGCGCCAGGCCTGCAGCGCCTGGAGGGCGTGGCTGCCGACCGGCACCACGCGCGTCTTGCGGCCCTTGCCGGTGACGGTGACCAGGCCCTGGGCCAGGTCGAGTTCGCGCCAGCGCAGGCCGCACAGTTCCGACAGGCGCAGGCCGGACGAATAGAACAGTTCCAGCATGGCGCGGTCGCGCCGGCCCATCGGCGTGTCGGTCGGCACCTCGACCAGCTGCATCATCTCGTCGGCATCGAGCACCTGCGGCAGCCTGCGCGGCGACTTCGGCGCACGCAGGCCGCTGGCCGGGTCGAGTTCGCTGGCCTGCGACCGGTTCAACCAGCGGTAGAAGCTGCGCACCGCCGACAGGCGACGCTGCAGGCTCTTGCCCGAGAGTCCGCCGACGTTCTTCCGCGAAGGCCTGCCCCGGTGCGCGCCGGCCACGTAGGTGCGCAGCGCTTCCTGGCGGAGGCGACGCCAGTCCTCCAGGCCCTGTTCCGTCATCCACGCCGCGAGGTCCTGCAGGTCGCGCCGATACGCGTCCAGCGTATGCGGCGACAGCCGGCGCTCGACCGCAAGGTACGCCAGGAACCCTTCGACATCGCGCTGCAGCGCGGCCGCCACCGGCGGGGCTTCCGGCCGTGGCGCGCCCGCCTTCATCCGCGCGGGTAACGACCCAGGGCGGTGACCAGCGATTCGGCCATCAGGCGCAGGAACAGCGTGCCCATGCCCGGGAAGAAGCGGTTCGGGTCCGAGCTGCCGACGCTGAGCATGCCGATGCCGGGCAGCGGCAGCAGCACCGACGACGAGGCGCGCTCCTGATGGTCGCCGTACAGCAGGGCCAGCTTGTCCTGGTTCAGCCGTCCGCAGAGCGGCTCGTTGCCGGCCAGGAAATCGCGGAACGGCGCCAGCGACGCGTCCTTTTCCGGAATCACCTTCAGCCAGTCGGCGTCCAGTCCCGCGACCGGATGGAACAGCACCACGCGCACCACCTCGCCCTGGAAGTCCTCGCCCAGCACCGCGACCATGGTGCGCACGGTGTCGGCGGCGCTGTCGGCGCGCATCAGCGCCAGGCTCAGCTGGTGGGTGCGCACGGCCAGGCGCTCGTTGTCCTGGGCGTTGTTGAACAGCTCGTTGAGGCGGCGGGTGAGCTCGCGGTTCTTGTCGCGCAGCACGTCGAGCTGGTAACTGGCGAGCGACGCCGCCTTGCCTTCCTCCTTCGGCACCACCAGCGACATCGCCAGGTCCGGGAACTGGCCCAGGAAATTGGGGTGGCGGCGCAGGAAGGTCGCCACTTCGTGGGCGCCCAGGCGTTCGTTCTTCTCTTCGATCATGGCGGGTTCCTGCTGCGTCTGGTGTGGATTATGGCGCGGCGAGCTCGCCGTCGAACACGAAGGCGGTGGGACCGGCCATGGTGACCGCCGCGTCGTCGTCGGGCCAGGTGATGTCGAGCGTGCCGCCGGGCAAGTCCACCCGCACCTGGCGGCCGACGCGACCCTGGCGCACCAGCACCGCCACCGCCGCGCAGGCGCCGCTGCCGCAGGCCAGCGTCTCGCCGGCGCCGCGTTCGTAAACGCGCAGGCGGATATGGTCCGGCGCCAGCACCTGGGCGAAACCGACGTTCACGCTTTCCGGGAACTCGGGCCGCGACTGCAGGGCCGGGCCCAGGCTCGCCACCGGTGCGGTGTCCACGTCCGGCACTTCGATCACCGCGTGCGGGTTGCCCATGGAGGCGGCGCCGAAATGCAGGCGCCCGCCGGCGACGTCCAGCTCGTAGCGGCTGGCTTCGGCCTGGGCGCGGAACGGGATGCGTTCGGGCCGGAACTCCGGGCGGCCCATGCCCAGGCGATATCGGCCGGCGCCGAGCGCTTCGACCTCGATCAGGCCGGCGGGGCTGTCGAGCCGGAACTGCGGCCCGGGCGCAAGGCCGGCGCGCTGCAGCCAGGCCGCGACGCAGCGGGCGCCGTTGCCGCACTGCTGCGCGGCGCTGCCGTCGGTGTTCCAGATGCGATAGGCGGCGGCGCTGCCGGGCGTGGCGGCATCCTCGATGGTCAGCAGCTGGTCGAAGCCGATGCCGGTGTGGCGGTCGCCCAGCACGCGCGCCAGCTCCGGCGTCGGGGCCGGCTGGCCACCCCGCAGGTCAAGCACCACGAAGTGATTGCCCGCGCCGTGCATCTTGCTGAAGCGCAGGGTGCCGGCGGCGTTCATCGCTCGGCGGGCGGCTCGGCGGATTCGGCCGGCGCGGGCTTGTCGGCCTTGTCGGGCAGTACCAGGGGCCCCTTGGTGCCGCAGGCGGCGACCAGGGCCAGGCTCATCAGCAGCAGGGCGAGGCGGGACGTTTTCATGGCGCGAGTATAGTCCGGAGCAGGTTCCTGACGAGCGGGGTGGAGATGACGCTGTCTGCATGGCTTTGGATCGCGGCCGCGGCGATGGCACTGCTGGCCCTGCTGGCCTGGGGCCGGCGACCGGCGGGACGCCGTGGCGCAGGCCCGGGCTGGGTGCGGCGCATCGTCGCACTGGCACTGCTGGTGATGGCCCTTGGGCTGACCGGCCTGGGCTGGCTGCTGCGCCAGTACGCGTGGCTGCTGGAGGACGTGCCGGTGGCGACGCTG
>CAMLKR010000258.1 GCA_946480565.1 uncultured Arenimonas sp.
GGATCGCGATCGAGCTGAAGTTGGCGAAGCCGCACAGCGCGTAGGTGGCGATCAGTTTGCCCTTCTCGCTCAGCACCACGCCCTCGACGTTGCCGTTGACGATCTCGGCCAGCTGCAGATAGGCGACGAATTCGTTGAGCACGATCTTCTGGCCGATCAGGCCGCCCACGGTGGTGGCGTCCTGCCAGGGCACGCCGATCACCCAGGCGATCGGGGCCAGCAGGTAACCCAGCAGCGTGGCCATGTCGGTGGGGCGGCCCAGCCACTGCGCAAGGCCGGTGACTTCGCCGATCCAGGTCAGCGGCCAGTTCAGCAGCGCGATCAGGGCGATGAAGGCCAGCAGCATCGCGCCGATGTTCAGGGCAAGGCGCAGGCCATCCGCGGCGCCGGCGGCGGCGGCGTCGATCACGTTCGAGGTGGTCTTCTCGACTTCCATCTTCACCGTGCCGCGGGTGAGCGGGTTGCCGGTTTCCGGGATCAGCAGCTTGGCGATCACCAGGGTGGCCGGCGCGGCCATGATCGAGGCCGCCAGCAGGTGCTTGGCGTAATAGGCCGATTCCACCGGGTCGCCGCCGCCGAGCATGCCCACGTAGGCCGCCAGCACGCCGCCGGCGATGTGGGCCATGCCGCCGATCATCATCGTGATCAGCTCGGACTCGGTCATCTTCGGGATGTAGGGCCGCACGGTCAGCGGCGCCTCGGTCTGGCCGATGAAGACGCTGGCGCAGACGCTGGTGGTCTCGGCGCCCGACACCTTCATCACCTTGGTGATGGCCCAGGCCATGATGCGCACGATGAACTGCATCACGCCCAGGTGGTAGAGCACGCCCATCAGCGCGGCGAAGAAGATGATGGTCGGCAGCACCTGGAAGGCGAAGATGAAGCCGTAGGTCTCGACGTTCATCAGGCCGCCGAAGATGAAGTTCGAGCCGGCGCCGACGAAGCCCAGGATCTTGACGAAGCCGTTGCCCAGCGCGTCGAACACGTCCTTGCCGCCCGGCACCAGCAGCACCAGGGCCGCGAAGGCGATCTGCAGGCTGATGCCGGTGGCCACCAGCCGCCAGTCCACCGCGCGCTTGTTGTTGGAGAAAAGCCAGGCGATGCCGATGAGGACGGCGAGCCCGAACAGGCCGAACAGGATGCTGCTGATCATTGCGAAGGGAATCCCCGGGAGATGCGGCAGGGTAGAGCAGGCCCCCGGCCCGGGCAAGGCGAGGCCTAGCCTTCGCGGGCCACCACCCGGTTGCGGCCGTTGTCCTTGGCCAGGCGCAGGCGCTGGTCGGCGCGTTTCATCAGGCCCGACAGGTCGTTGGCGTCCTGCGGGCAGCCGGCCAGGCCGGCGCTGAGCGTGAGCCGGCGCGGCTCGACGCCGGCCTCGGGCACGAAGGGCTGGGACTCGAGCCGGCGCCGCAGCAGTTCCAGGCGCTCCCAGGCGGCGCCGATCGGCAGCCGCAGCACCAGCACGAACTCTTCGCCGCCGACCCGGATCAGGCTGTCGCCGTGGCCCAGGTCCGTGCGCAGCACCTTCACTGCATGGCGCAGCGCGCGATCGCCGGCCAAGTGGCCGAGTTCGGCGTTGATGTGGCGGAAGTGGTCGAGGTCGATCAGGGCCAGGCTGAGCGTGCCGCCCTCGGCGCGCGCCTCGGCCACCTGCTGCGGCACCCGGGTGTTTAGGAAGCTGCGATTGGGCAGGCCGGTCAGGCCGTCGGTGCCCGAAAGCTGGGTCAGGCGCTGGGCGCGGAACACCACCACCGCGGTTAGCAGGGTCACGGCCAGCAGCAGCACCAGGCGCTGCAGCTGGCTGGAGGCGCTGACCGTGCCGTAGGCCGCCGACACCAGCGGCCCGTTCACCATCTGGGTGACGGCGAGCCAGAGCAGGGCCGACTGCACCAGCGCCATCGCGCCGGCGAACACGGTGACGCGCAGGTCGTGGCGCAGGGCGGTGGCGAAGATGGCGAGCGGATAGCAGCACCAGACCACGGCGCTGTTGAGCGTCGCCACCGGGGTTTCCAGGCTCAGCAGGGCCAGCACCAGGGTGACCAGGGTGACGTCGAAACCGGCCGACACCGCCGGCAGCCAGGCGTGCCGGCGCTTGCGCTTGGCCAGGCCCAGCCAGAGCCGGCTCAGCAGCAGCACCAGGGCGACGCCCACCAGGCCGGCCAGGGTTTCCTGCACGGTGCCGCCGGACAGATGGTTCAGCGCCGGCAGCAGCACCAACAGGCCGGCCAGCAGCATGCGCAGGCGCGCGACCAGCAGTTCGCCGCCGGCGCCGACTTCCAGCAGGATCTCGTCCGGCCGTTCGCGCAGGGCGGCGAGTACGTCTTCGAAGGTGTCGCGCAGGGTACTCACGCCGGGGGTCGTGGCCTGTCAGGGTGGGTCGAGGATAGCCGGGCCATACGTGGCTGTCAGGTGGACTTTCGGGACAGCCCGGCTTCCCGGCCGGCCTAGCCCGCCCCCGGCAGCCCGCGCAGGGCGACCCACAGGCCAAGGCCGGCGAACAGCGCGGCGGCGGCCCAGCGCGCGGCAGTGAGCGGCAGCTTCGCGGCGAAGCGCGCGCCCAGCAGCACCACCGGTACGTTGGCCAGGGCCATGCCCAGCGTGGTGCCGGCGACCACCTGCCACAGCGGCGAGTACTGCGCGGCCAGCACGATCGTGGCGACCTGGGTCTTGTCGCCGATCTCGACGATGAAGAAGGCGACCAGGGTGGCGACGAAGGGTCCGAAGCGCGGCGGCTTCACTTCGCCCTCGTCGAGCTTGTCGGGCACCAGGGCCCAGGCGGCGACGGCCAGGAAGGACAGGACGACGCCCCAGCGCAGCCACTGCGGGTCGACCCAGGCGGTGATGAGGCTGCCGAACCAGCCGGCCAGCGCGTGATTGAGCAGGGTGGCGGCGAGGATGCCGGCGATGATGGGCCAGGGCTTGCGGTAGCGCGCGGCGAGCACGAGGGCCAGCAGCTGGGTCTTGTCGCCGATCTCGGCGATGGCCACGGCCAGGGTGGAAACGAACAAGGCGTCCAAGAAGTACTCCGGGGCCGGGACGCAGGGCGGACGAAGGCCGGCGCCTCGCGGCCCGGCCCGGGTTCGCGACGCGCTGGCCTTCGGTCTTGCCCGCAAGGCGGCTGCCTTGCCCGCGCACCATGGCGTGTCGCCAAGTGTGTTGATGCGCGGTTCCCGGGAGGGATGGGCTACTCCCCGAAGCCAATGGAACGGCCGCGATTATACGCGGGCCCGGGCCCGGTCCAACAAACCGGCGCTCCCACGCCCGGCCCTTCCTGCTTCCGAGCCCGCTCGTCCCATGCCCGCCCTTGGAGCCTCAGCCCCGGACTATTCGCAGAAGGCCCGCGGCGCCCGCCCCGGAGAAGGCGCGACATGGGCGGGATACGCAAGCGCACGTGACTGGTCGAACCGCCGTCCGCCGAAGTAGCGCTGGTGCAGCGC
>CAMLKR010000259.1 GCA_946480565.1 uncultured Arenimonas sp.
CGACCTCCTTCACGGCGGCGGCGATGCTGGCGCTGTCGGTGACGTCCAGCGCGATCGCTTCGACCGGCAGGCCCTGCGACTGCAGGTCCAGCGCGGCTTCGACGGCCTTTTCACGGCTGCGGCCGGCGAGGAGCGTGTGCACGCCGGCTTCGGCGAGCTGGCGGACGGTTTCGCGGCCGATGCCGCGGGTGGCGCCGGTGACCAGTGCGATCTTGGATGCGGTATTCATGTGGGTTTCCTTTGTCGGGTGGGATGCCAGGGATCGCACGGAGCGACCCTGGCGGGATAGGTCATCCGTGCGTCACGGCGGGCGCGTGGGACACCAGCGGGCGATTGGCCAGCTTGCGCAGGGCCACGTAGAAGACGGGGGTCAGGAACAGGCCGAACAGGGTCACGCCCAGCATGCCGGCGAACACCGTGATGCCGGTGACCGAGCGGACTTCCGCACCGGCGCCGGACGACAGCACCAGCGGCACGGTGCCGGCGATGAACGCCACCGACGTCATGATGATCGGACGCAGGCGCAGGCGGCAGGCTTCCAGGGCGGATTCCACGATGCCCTTGCCCTGCAGTTCCAGTTCGCGGGCGAACTCGACGATCAGGATCGCGTTCTTGCACGCCAGGCCCATCAGCACCACCAGGCCGACCTGCACGAACACGTTGTTGTCGCCGCCCATGACCCATACGCCGAACAGCGCCGACAGCAGCGTCATCGGGACGATCAGGATCACCGCCAGCGGCAGCGTCCAGCTTTCGTACAGCGCGGCCAGCACCAGGAAGGCCAGCAGCACGGCCAGCGGGAACACCACCAGCGCCGCCTTGCCCTGGGTGGCCTGCTGGTAGCTCAGGTCGCTCCAGTCGATGCCCATGCCGGGCGGCAGCACCTGCTGCGCCAGCTCGGTGACCTTGGCCATCGCTTCGCCGGAGGACAGGATGCGCGGGTCGGCTTCGCCCAGCAGGTCGGCGGCCGGATAGCCGTTGAAGCGGATCACCGGGTCGGGGCCGTAGGTCTGCTTGATGTTCACCATGCTGCCGATCGGCACCATCTCGCCGTTGGCGTTGCGGGTGCGCAGGTTGGCGATGTCCTCCACCTGGTCGCGGAAGCCGCCGTCGGCCTGCGCGATCACCTGCCAGGTGCGGCCGAACATGTTGAAGTCGTTGACGTAGGCCGAACCCAGGTAGGTCTGCAGCGTGTCGAACAACTCGGTCAGCGGCACGCCCTGCGCCTTGGCCTTCACGCGGTCGACCTCGGCATCCAGCTGCGGCACGTTGGCCTGGTAGCTGCTGATCGGGAAGCCCAGGCCGGGCGTCTGCGACGCCGCGCCCTGGAACGCCTGCACGGCGTTCTGCAGCTCACCATAGCCCAGCCGCGTGCGGTCCTCCACGAACAGCGACCAGCCCGAGCCGTTGCCCAGGCCCTGGATCGGCGGCGGCATGAAGGCGAAGGTGAAGCCTTCCTGGATGCCGGCGAACTTCTGGTTGAGCTCGGCGGTGATCTGCTCGGCGCTGTTCTTGCGCTCGCCGAACGGCTTGAGGTTGAAGAACACCACGCCGCTGTTGGGGGTGTTGGTGAACTGCAGCGGGTTCAGGCCGGGGAACGCGATCTCGTCCTGTACGCCCTCGACCTCCATCGCCAGCTTCGCCATCTTCTTCAGCACGGCGTCGGTGCGCTCGATCGAGGCGCCTTCCGGCATCTTCACGCCGGCGATCAGGTACAGCTTGTCCTGCACCGGGATGAAGCCCGCCGGCACCGTGCGGAACATCAGGCCCGCGCCGACCAGCAGCACCAGGTAGACGACGAAGACCGCGCCGCGCTTGCCCAGGGCGCGCGACACCGCGCCTTCGTAGCGTTCCGAGTTGCGCTTGAAGAAGCGGTTGAACGGACGGAACAGCCAGCCGAACAGGCGGTCGATCAGGCGCGACGGGGCGTCCTTGGCGGCGTCGTGCGGCTTCAGCAGCTTGGCGGCCAGCGCCGGCGACAGGGTCAGCGAGTTGATCGCCGAGATCACCGTGGAGATGGCGATGGTGACCGCGAACTGCTTGTAGAACTGACCGGTCACGCCGGTCAGGAACGCCATCGGCACGAACACCGCACACAGCACCAGTGCGATGGCGATGATCGGCCCGGAGACTTCCTTCATGGCCAGATGCGCGGCTTCGAGCGGGGTAGCGCCATGTTCGATGTGGCGCTCCACGTTCTCCACCACCACGATGGCATCGTCCACCACGATGCCGATGGCCAGCACCAGGCCGAACAGGGTCAGCGTGTTGATGGAATAGCCCAGCAGGTACAGCACCGCGAACGTACCGACCACCGACACCGGCACCGCCAGCAGCGGGATGATCGAGGCGCGCCAGGTCTGCAGGAACAGGATCACCACCAGCACCACCAGCAGGGTGGCTTCCAGCAGGGTGCTGATCACCGACTTGATGGAATCGCGCACGAAGATCGTGGTGTCGTAGATGGACTGGATCTCCACGCCCGGCGGCAGGGTCGGACGGATCTCGTCCATCTTCGCCACCACCGCGTCGCGGATCTCCAGCGCGTTGGCGCCGGGGGCCTGGAAGATGCCGATCGCCGAGGCGTTCTTGCCATCCAGGCGCGCGCGCAGCGTGTAGTCGCCGGCGGCAAGCTCGATGCGGGCCACGTCGGCCAGCCGCACGATCTCGCCGTCGGCGCCGCTCTTCAGCACGATGTTGCCGAATTCCTCGACGGTCTCCAGGCGGCCCTTGGCATTGATCGGCAGCAGGAAGTCGCTGCCGTTGGGCATCGGCTCGGCGCCCAGCTGGCCGGCCGAGACCTGCACGTTCTGCTCGCGCACCGCGCGCAGCACGTCGCTGGCGGTCATGCCGCGCGCGGCGACCTTGTCCGGGTCCAGCCACAGGCGCATGGCGTAGTCGCCGCCGCCGAACTGCTGGGCGTCGCCCACGCCGGGAATGCGCGCCAGTTCGTCCTTCACGTGCAGGCGCATGTAGTTGCGCAGGTACAGCGAGTCGTACTTGCCGTCCTTGGAGGTCAGGTGCACCACCATCAGGAACACCGGCGACTGCTTCTGCGTGGTCACGCCCTGCCGGCGCACGTCCTCGGGCAGCCTTGCCTGCGCCTGCGCCACGCGGTTCTGCACGCGCACCGCCGCCTCGTCGGCATCGGTGCCCGGCTTGAAGGTGACGGTGAGCTGCAGCACGCCGTCGGAGCCGGCGACGGACTTGATGTACATCATGTCCTCGACGCCGTTGATCGCTTCCTCGAGCGGCGTGGCGACGGTTTCGGCGATCACCTTCGGGTTGGCGCCCGGGTACACCGTGCGCACGACCACCGAGGGCGGCACCACTTCGGGGTATTCGCCGATCGGCAGCAGCGGGATCGAGATCAGGCCGGCGGCGAAGATCACGATCGACAGCACGGCGGCGAAGATCGGCC
>CAMLKR010000260.1 GCA_946480565.1 uncultured Arenimonas sp.
TTCGACCAGGGCGGCCTGCTGACCGAGAAGATCGTCAAGACGCCGCACTGCGTGCTGCTGCTCGACGAGATCGAGAAGGCGCACCCGGACGTGTTCAACATCCTGCTGCAGGTGATGGACCGCGGCGTGCTGACCGACACCAATGGGCGGGAAGCCAATTTCCGCAACGTGGTGCTGGTGATGACCACCAATGCCGGCGCCGCCCAGGCGGCCCGCCGCACCATGGGCTTCGTCGAGCAGAACCACACCACCGACGCGATGGAAGTGATCCGCAAGGCCTTCACGCCCGAGTTCCGCAACCGCCTGGATGCCATCATCCAGTTCGGCGCGCTGGGGCTGGAACACATCCTGCGCGTGGTGGACAAGTTCCTGATCGAACTCGAGGCCCAACTGCACGAGAAGCACGTGTCGCTGTCGGCCACGCCCGAGGCGCGCCAGTGGCTGGCCGAACACGGTTTCGATCCGCAGATGGGCGCCCGCCCGATGGCGCGGCTGCTGCAGGACAAGATCAAGCGTCCGCTGGCCGACGAGCTGCTGTTCGGCAAGCTGGCCGATGGCGGCCGGGTGACGGTGGACGTGCGCGACGGCGAACTGGTCGTCACCGCCCAGGCCGAGCCCGAGAAGCTCCTGCCCGCCACCGTCTGAAACCGCGGTTCCATGCGCGAAAAGAAAACGGCGGCCGATGGCCGCCGTTCTTCTTCAGGGCACCGCGTTATTTCATGCGGTAGGTGATGCGGCCCTTGGTCAGGTCGTAGGGAGTCATCTCGACCTTGACCTTGTCGCCGGTGAGGATGCGGATGTAGTTCTTGCGCATGCGGCCGGAGATGTGGGCGGTGATGACGTGGCCGTTCTCGAGCTTGACCCGGAACATGGTGTTCGGAAGGGTCTCGAGCACCGTGCCTTCGAATTCGATGGAATCGTCTTTGGACATTCTTGGTTTCGCTGGACGGGAAAGCCGGCCTTGGAAGCCGCGCATTCTGCCATGCCCTTGCCGGGCTTGCAAAAATTTGGTTAATCGGCGCTGACGGCCGTTAGTGCCGACGCCGGGAAAGGCGCTACCCGCGCGGTCCAGGGCCCCGGCACGGCGGGCAGGGCGGTCAGCCGCGCCACCTCGGCCAGGAAGGCGGTGCGCGGCATGCGCCGTCCGCCCAGGCTCAGCAGGTGGGGGTTTTCGACCTGGGCGTCGAGCAGGGGCCAGCCCCAGCCGCGCAGTATCCGGACCAGGCCGGCCAGGGCCACCTTCGAGCCCCCGGATTCGGCGCTGAACATGCTCTCGCCGAAGAACATCCGGCCCAGGGCCACGCCATAGATGCCGCCGACCAGGCGCCCGCCCTCGAACACCTCGACGCTGTGGGCGTGGCCGAGCCGGTGCAGCTCCAGATAGGCGGCGCGCATCTCGGGAGTGATCCAGGTGCCGTCCTGGCCCGGCCGCGGGCTGCGGGCGCAGGCGTCGATGACGGCGGCGAAAGCGGTGTCGGCGCGCAGCTCCCAGGGGCTGCGGCGCAGCTCGCGGCGCAGCCGTCGGGGCAGGGCGAAGGCGTCGGTGCGGAACACCATGCGCGGGTCCGGACACCACCACAGCACCGGCTCCCCGGCCGAATACCAGGGAAAGATGCCCTGCGAGTACGCGTTGACCAGCCGCGTCGGGCTCAAATCGCCGCCCATGGCCAGCAGCCCGTTCGGATCGCGGGTCGCGCCGTCGGCCGGCGGAAACGGCGCCGACGGATCAGCCGGCAGCAGGGGCAGTCGGATCGGCATCGCGATAGGGGCTGTGGGTCAGCACGGCCCGATGGTAGTCGGCAGTGCCGGCGCGTTCACGCGCGCACCAGTCGGCCAGGGCCGGCGCGAACAGCGGGTCGGCGACCCAGTGCCGGCTGTGCGTGGTTTCGGGCAGGAAGCCGCGCGCGACCTTGTGCTCGCCCTGTGCGCCGGGCTCGAACACCTGCAGGCCTTCGCGCAGGCAGTAGTGAATGCCCTGGTAGTAGCAGGTCTCGAAATGCAGGCCGGGCGCCGGCCGGGCCTCGCTGCTGCCCCAGTAGCGGCCGTAGAGCCGGTCGCCGCCGCGCAGGCACAGCGCGCCGGCGACGGTCTCGCCGTCCTTTTCGGCCAGGAACAGCACCAGCTGCCGCGGCATCGCCCGGGCCAGGTGCCGGAAGAACTCCAGGGTCAGCGCCGGGTGGTTGCCGTAATCGCCGAAAGTGCGGCAGTAGAAGAAGTGCATCGTCGCCAGGTCGTCGTCGCTGGCTTCGTCGCCGTGCACGGTGCGGAAGCGGTAGCCGGCGCGCGCCACCTTCTCGCGCTCCTGGCGCAGGTTCTTGCGCTTCTTGGGCAGCAGCGCGGCAAGGAAGTCGTCGAAGTTCCGCCAGCCGCGGTTGCGCCAGTGGTACTGCACGTCCTGGCGCGCCATCCAGCCCTCGCCGAAGGCCGCGGCCTCGTCGGCAGGATGGAAGTTGACGTGCACCGACGACAGCCCGTCTTTGCCGGCCTGGTCGACCAGGGCCGCCGCCAGCGCGGCGCGGTCATCCGGTTCTTGCGCCAGCAGCCGGGGCCCGGTGACGGGCGAGTAGGGCACGGCCACCAGCCACTTCGGGAAATACTCGCGGCCGGCGCGCGCGTAGGCCGCGGCCCAGGCCTGGTCGAACACGAATTCGCCGTGCGAATTGGACTTCAGGTAACCCGGCGCCGCCGCGACCAGCCGGCCGTCGCGCCAGAGCGTGGCGTGGCGGGGCGTCCAGCCCCAGCGCGGGCGCAGGCAGCCCTCGCGCTCCAGTCCCGACAGGAAGGCGTGCTCGACGAAGGGGTTGCGGCGGTCGTGCAGGGCGTCCCAGGCGTCGGCGGGGATCTCGTCGAGGCGGGCGTGCAGGCGAAGTTCGGGCATGCGGCCAGAATACGCGCCGAGCGCGAAGGAATCGTGCGGACCGGCGCGCACGCGGTGGCGCCGGTCCGGCGGATCAATGTTCTTTGTCGAGGAATTTCTCGGCGTCCAGCGCCGCCATGCAGCCGAAGCCGGCCGAGGTGATGGCCTGGCGGTAGACCTGGTCGGCCACGTCGCCGGCGGCGAACACGCCCGGGATGCTGGTGGCGGTGGCGTTGCCTTCCAGGCCCGACTTGATGGTCAGGTAGCCGTTGCGCATCTGCAGCTGGCCCTCGAACAGCGAGGTGTTGGGCGTGTGGCCGATGGCCACGAAGAAGCCCTGCACCGCGATCTCGCGGGTCGAGTCGTCCTTGGTCGAACGGATACGCATGCCGTTCACGCCCGAGTCGTCGCCCAGCACCTCGTCCACGGTGTGGTCCCAGATCAGCTCGACCTTGCCGGCCTGGGCCTTGGCAAAGAGTTTGTCCTGCAGGATCTTCTCCGAGCGCAGCTTGTCGCGGCGGTGCACCAGGTAGACCTTGCGGGCGATGTTGGACAGGTACAG
>CAMLKR010000261.1 GCA_946480565.1 uncultured Arenimonas sp.
GACGTGCGCCATCGATCGCGTCAAATTTGGATCGATACAATCGCAAGAAAAACGGTGATTATCGAGTAACGTAAACGCGACGACCCGTGACTTGGCCATGAAAATCAGTGCGATAGCGGGCATCACTCGGCGAGCGCGCGCCGGCTCGTCGATCGGTCATCGGCAGACGCATCGCGTCGCGCGCTGCAATGCAACAGGACGTCTGCGTGGAAGGTCCGGAGCGGACCGCTGCAATGTCGGTCAGGCCGTGGAAAGAAGGCGTGCAGGCCCGCGGCACGTCGAGGGTGTACATACGCCCCACCGCCTTGAGTCCTGCAGAGCATTGCGAAGAAAAAAGCGAGGGGGAGGCATTGCACCTCCCCCTCTGGCGCCGAAGCGCGATGCCTGCCATGTGTCGGGCATGGCAGGCGACAGGGTCGCCCCCCTGGGGAGGGGAGGCGCCCTCTAACTGCCAGACAGGGGACGTCGGCAGATAGACCTAGAGGGTCATGGACGGCCTGCAGACACGTTCAACGGCTGGTCCGTCCTCCCCTCTGGATTTCCTGGCCGGCATCCTCTGGCCCTCGAGGCTTCCGGCGATGTTTCATGACGCCCGCATCGCCCGACTCAGATGCTTGGTGTTGTTGCGATGCAGGTAGCGCTGCACCAGGGCATGCAGGTCGAGCGCACGCGGGTCCTGTGGAGCCAGACATGCCAGCACGCCCTCCCAGTTGCCGTCCTGCGCCCAGCGTATGAAGCGCACGTAGATGCCATGCCACGAACCGAATTCGCGTGGCAGGTCGGACCAGTACGCACCGGTCTGCGCCACCCACAGCACGGCCTCGATGAAACGGCGCGCATTGCCACCCTGACGCGCACGCGCGCCGACCCGGCCCGGCAGGGCCTGCATCAGCACCTTCCATTCGTCTTCGGTCAGGCGCTGCATGATCGGCCACTGACTCGTGGCGCGCGGCCCCAACCCCGGGGGAATGGGCCAGTTTCTGGCGGGTAGCGAGGCCGCGTCGTGGTGGGCATTCCTCACACTGCCTTCGTCCTGCGGGTGCCGCCCCTCCATCATTCCGTCATTCCCCATGCGGGCGACCTCCGGCCATGGCCACCCCCCATCCCTCCGTCGTGACTGACGCCATCCGACTGCAGGCTTCGTTAAACCCGCGCATGACATACTCGTTGCCGATCATCTACGTGGAAATCTCCATGCCGTTCGTTCCCCAGGCCAGCGCGACTCCCTTCGCTCCCGACGGACCGCTCGCACAGAACCTGTGTTACGGCTTGCGTGCGAATCGCCCGCGGGGTCATATATGGGATGGAATCGTGATGACAGGCCCAGTCCGGACATGACAGCGCGGCGGCAACCAGGCAGCGTTACGGCAAGCACCCGCCTGGACCCGTGGACGCAAGGCGACGCGGCCATGCCGATGCCGGACGAGGAATCCGTGACCCGCCTGCTGGGTGATGCCGGCAGCGGGAAACCCGACGCGTGGAACCGGATCTATGCGCTGCTCTATCGCGACCTGCACCAGATCGCGCGCGCGCAGATCCGCCAGCAGCGCCGCTCGCACGTACGCTCGCCCACGTCGCTGATCAGCGAGACCTGGCTGAAGCTGGCCAGCGCGGATTTCAGCGTCGAGAACCGCGCGCATCTGGTGGCGCTGGTGGCCAGGGCCATGCGGTTCGTGCTGCTCGATGAGGTACGGCGTGCACTGGCGGAAAAACGCGGCGAGGGCATGGACCTGCTGCCTCTGGACGAGACCACGGAGCCGGTCCAGACCTCGCGGCTGGAGCAGCTGCTGATCCTCGACCAGGCGTTGACGGACCTGGGCAAGCTGGACGCCCGTCTGGCCCAGGTGGTGGAGATGCGCTACTTCGGTGGCCTCAGCGAACTGGAGATCGCCGACGTGCTGAAGGTCACCGAACGCACGGTACGGCGCGACTGGCGCAAGGCGCGCGCTTTCCTGTTCAGCCACCTTGGCGAAGGCGAGCTGCCCGAGCAGTGGTAGTCCACGGACGCCGGTGCGACCGACGGCGTCCTGATCCACGCCCGTAGGGCGAACTCTGGTGTGTGAACCGATACGAATCCCCTCCTCCGACACGGCCACGCATGCCGGAACACGGTACGCCCGCCGACCCGCCCCGGGTGGCAGCACATGAATCCGACGCAGGATCGCTCTCGCGGGCGATGAGCCTGTTCGATGCGTACTCGGACATGCACGACGAAAACCAGGCTGCCGCCCTGGCCGCCCTGAGGATGCGCGACCGCCCATTGCATGACGCGCTGGTGCGGCTGCTGGTGGCCGACGCACTGGATCATGCACTGGATGTTCCTCCCTGGCAGGTGCACGCGCTGCAGGAAGGCGGACCGGCCCCGCGGCCTCGCACAGCGGCCCCGGCAGCCGCCCCAGCCTCGTCCGACGCAACGTAGCAGCAGGCGGGACACCCGCGCGTTCCCGCACGCCGATGCAAGGCGATCCACGCACACTGCATCATGCTGGCGACGCGGGCCGCCACTCGCGCCACACGGGACGCCACCATGTCCATGCAGGCCTATCCTGCGGGGCGCACCGCACTGCTCCTGATCGATCCCTACAACGACTTCCTCGCCGAAGAGGGCAAGCTGTGGCCGCTGGTGGCGGAGGTGGCGCGCCACGTGGATCTGCACGTCCGGCTCGAGGCCGTGCTGTCGTGCATCCGGCAGGCGGGACTGCCCGTGTTCATCGTGCCGCACCACCGCTCCGAACCCGACGACTTCAAGGGCTGGGACCATCCCACGCCCTACCAGTTGGGGGCGGCGCGCCTGCAGCCCTTTGCCCGGGGCAGCTGGGGCGGACAGTGGCATCCGGATTTCGCCCCGCAGCCTGGTGACATCATCGTCAGCGAGCACTGGGGCAGCAGCGGATTCGCCAACACCGACCTGGACTACCTGCTCAAGCAGCACCGCATCAGCCACGTGATCCTGGTGGGACTGATCGCCAACACCTGCGTCGAGGCCACGGGCCGGTCCGCGGCCGAACTGGGCTATCACGTGACCCTCGTCCGCGATGCCACCGCCGCCGCCAGCGCGGCGGCGATGCACGCCGCGCACGAGATCAACGCCCCCACGTACGCGCACGCCATCCTGACCACCGAAGGCCTGCTGGACGCACTCACCGGCCGCGCGCGTTCCTGAGGTGCGGCAAGCTCGAAGGGCCGCCGCGTGCTGTGGCGTGCGTCGCATTCCGGCTCACATTGCCGCCCGCGCACGCGCACCGATGCGTGTTCATCCCTGCATCGACGTGCGGAACTGCGACGGCGTTAGCAACTCCCCCACCCCGGGGGCTCGCTAGCATGGTGGCTCTCCGCCACCGCCGCGTCCGTCCCGCACAAGGAGTGTCCATGCCCCCCCATGCCGCCGCCGCCTTCGCCGGC
>CAMLKR010000262.1 GCA_946480565.1 uncultured Arenimonas sp.
TGGGCTTGACCGTCACCGGCTCGAACATCTGGAACATCTTCTCGATGTTGCCGGTGGGCAGGCGCGCGAAGGCCGGCGCACGCAGCAGCCGGAACACCCAGTTGTTGCCGCCAGGCGCACCGCCGAAGTGCCTGTAGTTCTCGTCGCGGCTCAGCTGGTCCCAGGTGATCAGCTTCTCGAGGTAGCGGCGGTCCAGGCGCATCACCCGCGCCTTGCCGGACACCACCTTGGCGGTGAATCGGCGCGGGATGGCGTCGTTGAGCGAATAGCGCCCGTGCGGCGCGCTGGCGATGTGGCTGACGCTGCGCCCGTCCGGATAGTTGCACTTGAGCTCGCCGTCGAGCAGGTAGACGGTGTCGTCGTCCAGGTCCCCGGCCTCGAACACGTTCTCGCCGCGCTGGTAGTCCGACACCATGGCCTCGCGGGCGAGCTGGTCGCGCGTTTCCGGGCGCAGCGTGTCGAGCTGGAACAGGCGGGCCAGTTCGGTGGCGGGGACGGGCATGGAGGAGGCTCCGGGAGCGTGATGGGTCGAGTCTATCGCTGCGAAGGGTAACAGCGGTAGCTGGTGGATCAGGGGATTTTCGGGAGCAAAGCGCCCGCTGCGCGGGGGCTGGGGACCAGGATTGCCGCGCACATCCATGTGCTCGGCCCTCCGCTTCGCTCCGGGTTGGCTGCGCCGACGAAAATTGTTCCGGACAATTTTCTCGAACGAGGGTCGACTTTCCTTCCCCCCAGCCAAAAAAGAAGAGGGCCCCCTTTCGGGGGCCCTCTTCTTTTTTGGCTGGGGGACTAGGATTCGAACCTAGATAGGCAGAGTCAGAGTCTGCAGTCCTACCATTAGACGATCCCCCAATTCGGGGTCGCCGCCAGGCCTCTAAGCGATTAGCGCTTCGAGAACTGGGTGGCGCGGCGGGCCTTGTGCAGGCCGACCTTCTTGCGCTCGACCTCGCGGGCGTCGCGGGTCATGAGGCCGGCCTTGCGCAGGTCCGACTTCAGCGTGTCGTTGTACTCGACCAGGGCGCGGGCGATGCCCAGGCGGATGGCGCCGGCCTGGCCGGTGATGCCACCACCCTCGACCGTGACGGTGATGTCGAACTTGTCGCCCATCTTGGTCACTTCGAGCGGCTGGCGCACGATCATGCGCGAGGTCTCGCGGCCGAAGAACTCGTCGACCGGGCGGCCGTTGACGACGATCGCGCCCTTGCCGGAGCGCAGGAACACGCGGGCGGTGGAGGACTTGCGACGGCCGGTGCCGTAATTCTGCTGGGTAGCCATGTGGATGCCTTAAGCCTTGAAGTCCAGAGCCTGCGGCTGCTGGGCGGAATGCGGATGCTCCGAGCCCTTGTAGACCTTGAGCTTGCGGAACATGGCGCGGCCGAGCGGGTTCTTGGGCAGCATGCCCTTGACGCCGATCTCGATCACGCGCTCCGGGTGCGCGTCCAGCGCCTGGCCGAGCGACTCGGTCTTCAGGTTGCCGACGTAGCCGGTGAAGCGGTGGTACTTCTTGTCCTGCAGCTTGTTGCCGGTGACGTGGATCTTCTCGGCATTGATCACGACGAGGTAGTCGCCGGTATCGACGTGCGGGGTGTACTCCGGCTTGTGCTTGCCGCGCAGACGGCGCGCGAGTTCCGAGCACAGGCGACCAAGCGTCTTGCCGCTGGCATCGACCACATACCAGTCCTGCTTGACGGTCTCCGGCTTGGCGCTGACGGTCATGGACTTCATGACGGCTCCAATAGAATTCGGGGTTGGAAAGAGGCGGAATGATAGCGGCCCTTTCCGGCCCGCGCAAGCCCGAATTAACCCCGTGTTAGCATCCGGGCATGCCCGTCACGCCTGTCCAGGG
Source organism: uncultured Arenimonas sp. (assembly GCA_946480565.1). The sequence continues at coordinate 1,847 of CAMLKR010000262.1, forward strand.
CCCCCGCCCCGCCCCGGAAAGCCCCGCCGCCCATGGCCTGGTCGCCCTGGCGGACCGCTGCGTGCAGTGCGGCCTCTGCCTGCCGCATTGTCCCACCTACCGGCTCGACCGCAGCGAATCCGAATCGCCGCGCGGCCGCATCGCCTACATCAAGGCCGTGGCGCAGGAACGGATCGCGCCCAGTGCGGCGGGCGACGCCCACCTGGACCACTGCCTGGGTTGCCGCCGCTGCGAACCGGTCTGCCCGGCCGGCGTTTCCTATGGCGAACTGCTGCTCGGGGCCCGGGCCGCGCAGGCGCAGCGGCGCCCGCCGCCGCGCCGGCTGCGCTGGGCGGTCGCCCTGCTGGCCCGCCCGGTCCTGCTGGGCTTCCTGCTCGATCTTTACCGCCGCTTCGGCGGGCTGCTGCCGCCGCGGACCCGGCCGGCGCTGCCGCGCCCCCCGGCCCCTGCCGACCTGCCGGCACCGCAGCCGGCCGCGGCGGCCGTGGCGCTGTTCTCCGGCTGCGTGGCGGACCGGTACGAGTCCGGCAGCCGCGCCGCGCTGGCGCGCCTGCTGGGCCAAGCGGGGCTGCAGGCGCTGCAGCCGGCGGGCCAGACCTGCTGCGGCGCGGCCGCTGCCCACGCCGGTGACGCCGCGACCGCGACCCGCCTGGCCACCGCCAACCGTTCGGCCTTTGCCGGAAGCGATCGCGTGCTCTGCCTGGCCAGCGGCTGCCAGGACAGCCTGGCCCGCAGCCTGGCCGGCGGGCCGGTGGTCGAGGATGCCCTGGTGGCCCTGGACCGGGTCGCGGACCGCCTTCGGTTCCGGCCTGCGCGCGGGCGGGTCGCCCTGCACCTGCCCTGCACCCAGCGCAGCGTGGTGCGCAGCGACGCCGCCCTGCGCCGGCTGCTGGCGCGCGTGCCCGGGCTGGACCTGGTCGAGTTGCCCGATACCGGCTGCTGCGGCGCCGCCGGCCTGCACCAGCTGGCCGAGCCGGCACGGGCGGCCGCGCTGCGCCAGCCCCTGCTTGATGCCCTGGCCGCGAGCGGCGCCACCGAACTGGTGTCCGCCAACATCGGCTGCCGGCTGCACCTGGCCGGGGGAACTACAATCCCGGTGCGCCATCCGATCGACTTCCTGGCCGAGCACCTGGCATGACCCCGACCCGCCGCTACAGTCCGCTGGACCGCCTGCTGATCGAAGCCCAGCACGCCCTGGGCACCAGCCTGGGCCAGGCCCGGGCGGAACGTCCGAATCCGGCCGGCTCCCTGCGCGACCCGGCGCTGGACGCCGCCGACCGCCGCCACGCCGCCGGCCTGATGCGCATCAACCACACAGGCGAGGTCTGCGCCCAGGCCCTGTACGTGGGCCAGGCCGCCGTGGCCCGCGACGCCGCCACCCGTGAGCAGCTGCTGCACGCGGCCCAGGAGGAAACCGACCACCTGGCCTGGTGCCACGACCGCCTGCGCGAACTCGACAGCCGGCCCAGCCTGCTCAACCCGCTCTGGTACGCCGGCAGCTACGCGATCGGCCTGGCCGCGGGCCTGCGCGGCGACGGCTGGAACCTGGG
>CAMLKR010000263.1 GCA_946480565.1 uncultured Arenimonas sp.
CCGCGATGATCGAGGCACACGCCCTGCACAAGCGCTACGGCCGCCTGCTGGCCGTGGATGGCATCAGTTTCAAGGTCGAGCCCGGCGAGGTGCTCGGCTTCCTCGGCCCCAACGGCGCCGGCAAATCCACCACGATGAAGATGATCGCCGGCTTCCTGGCGCCGAGTTCCGGAACCGCGGCGGTCTGCGGCCATGACGTGCAGTCCGATCCGATGGCTGCGCGCCGGGCCCTGGGCTACCTGCCGGAGGGCGCTCCCGGATACGGCGAAATGAGCCCCGAAGGGTTCCTCGGGTTCGTCGCCGACGTGCGCGGACTGACGGGCGCGCGCCGCAAGCAGCGGATGGATGCGGTGCTCGAGCGACTGTCCCTGCGCGGCGTGCTGCACCAGCCCATCGATACGCTGTCCAAGGGCTTCAAACGTCGCGTCGGCCTGGCGGCCGCGATCCTGCACGACCCGCCGGCCCTGGTGCTGGACGAACCCACCGACGGCCTGGACCCGAACCAGAAGCACGAGGTCCGCGGCCTGATCCGCGAGCTGGCGCGCGAGCGCACCGTGCTGCTGTCCACCCACATCCTCGAGGAAGTGGAGGCGGTCTGCAGCCGCGCGATGATCGTCGCCCGCGGCAAGGTGCTGGCCGACGCCACGCCGGCCGAACTGCTGGCGCGTTCGCGCTACCAGGGTGCGGTGTCGCTGCAGGCCACCGACAGCATCGCGGCACGCGCCGCATTGGACGGCATGCCCGGCGTCAGCGGCTTCCACCAGGACAGCGACGACGGCCGGCTGTACGTGTTCCCGCAGGGCAGCAAGCCGGTGTCGCTGGACGCGGTGGCGGACCGGCTGCGCCAGCGCGGCGTCGCCCACCGCGGCCTGCAGCCCGAACGCGGCCGCCTGGACGAGGTGTTCCGCCGCATCACGATGCCGGAGGCCCAGGCATGAGCGCGCTGGTATCGGTGTTCAAGCGCGAGTTCGCCAGCTATTTCGCCACCCCGCTGGCGGCGGTGTTCCTGGTGATCTTCCTGATGCTGTCGATGGCCTTCACCTTCTACCTCGGCGGTTTCTACGAAGCCGGGCAGGCCGACCTGCAGCCCTTCTTCCGCTTCCATCCCTGGCTCTACCTGCTGCTGGCGCCCGCGGTGGCGATGCGGCTGTGGGCCGAAGAGCGCAAGTCCGGCACGCTGGAGCTGCTGCTGACCCTGCCGCTGGGACTGTGGCAGGCGGTGCTGGGCAAGTTCCTGGCGGCCTGGGCCTTCCTGGGCCTGGCCCTGGCGCTGACCTTCCCGATCTGGGTGACGGTGGCCTGGCTGGGTGATCCCGACCACGGCACGATCGTGGCCGCCTACCTGGGCAGCTGGCTGATGGCCGGCGCCTTCCTGGCGGTGGGCAGCGCGCTGTCGGCGGCGACCCGCAGCCAGGTGGTCGCCTTCATCCTGACCGTGGTGGTGTGCCTGCTGTACCTGCTGGCGGGTTTCCCGATGGCGCTGGACCTGGTACGCGGCTGGGCGCCGCAGTCCTGGGTGGACGCCTTCGCCGGCCTGAGCTTCCTCACCCACTTCCAGGCCATCAGCCGCGGCGTGCTGGACCTGCGCGACGTGGTGTTCTTCCTGCTCGGCATCGCCGCCTGGCTGGCCGCGACCGTGCTGGTGATCGACCTGAAGAAGGCCGACTGACGATGAAATCCTTCAACCGACGTTCCGCCCACGTGCTCGCGCTGGCCCTGCTGGCGCTGGCCTTCGTCGCCCTGGTGGCGATCTCGTCCTTCGCCCTGCGCGGCGCCCGCGTCGACCTGACCGACAAGCAGCTCTACACGCTGTCGGAAGGCACGCGCAGCATCCTGGGCAAGATCGAGGAACCGATCACGCTGAAGCTGTACTACTCCGAACACGCCACCCGCGACCTGCAGCAGTTCCGCGTCTTCGCCACCCGCGTGCGCGAGCTGCTGGAGGAAATCGCCGCGCGTTCGAAGGGCAAGGTGGTGCTGGAGGTGATCGACCCGGAGCCGTTCTCCGAGGCCGAGGACCAGGCCGCGGCCTACGGCCTGCAGGGCGTGCCGCTGGGCGCCAGCGGCGACAAGCTCTATTTCGGCCTGGTCGGCACCAACAGCACCGACGGCGAAACCACGATGCCCTTCATCCAGCCGGACAAGGAGTCGTTCCTGGAATACGACGTCGCCAAGCTGATCTCCACGCTCAGCGTCGACGTCCGGCCCGTGGTGGCCCTGATCAGCGGCCTGCCGACCGGCCCGAGCATGGACCCGTCGGGCCGGCCCAACCCGGGCTGGGTGGTGGACCGGCAGATCAGCGAGCTGTTCGAGCTGCGCCGCCTGCAGGGCAATCCGACCGACATCGCCGAGGACGTCGACCTGCTGATGGTGGTGCACCCCAAGCAGCTGCCGCAGGACACCCTGTACGCGATCGACCAGTTCGTGATGCGCGGCGGCCGCCTGCTGGTCTTCGTCGATCCCGATTCCGAGGTCGACCAGTCCGCCGTGGATCCGCTCGACCCGCTGTCGATCCAGATCCCGCGCGCGTCGGATTTGCCGGCGCTGTTCAAGGCCTGGGGCATCGAATACGACCCGGGCCGCCTGGTGCTGGACGAAGTGCACGCGCTGCAGGTGCAGCCCGACCCGAACGGCCCGCCGGTGCGCCATCTGGCCGTGCTGGGCCTGGGCAAGACCGCACTGAACCAGGAAGACGTGGTGTCGGCTGAACTCGAGAGCCTCAATTTCTCCAGCGCCGGATCGCTGAAGCTGGCCGAGGGCGCCAGCCTGGCGATGGAAGCGCTGGCGCAGAGCTCGGGCGCCTCCGGCACCGCCTCGGTGCAGCGCGTGCGCGAGGCCTCGGCCGATCCCGACCAGCTGCGCGAGGGTTTCCAGCCCGGCGGCCAGCCGCTGGTGCTGGCGGCGCGGTTCAGCGGTCCGCTGGCCTCGGCCTTCCCGGACCGCAGCGGCGACAGGCACCTGGCGCAATCGCAGTCGCCGGCGAACCTGATCGTGGTCGCCGACACCGACGTGCTCACCGACCGGCTGTGGGTGCAGGCGCGCGAATTCATGGGCGAGCCGGTGTACAACCCCTTCGCCAACAACGGCGACTTCGTCTACAACGCGGTCGACAACCTGGTGGGCAACTCCGACCTGATCGCCGTGCGCACCCGCGACGCCGCCGCGCGCCCGTTCGAGCGCGTCACCGCGCTGCGCCGTGGCGCCGAGGAGCGCTACCGCAGCAAGGAGCAGGAGCTGCAGCGCCAGCTCGATGCCCTGGAGCAGGAGCTGACCCGCCTTCAGCAGCCCGGCCCCGAGGGCCAGGCGCAGGCGCTGACGCCGCAGCAGCAGGCCGAGATCCTGCGCTTCCAGGACGAGAAGCTGCGCATGCGCAAGGAACTGCGCGAAGTGCAGCA
>CAMLKR010000264.1 GCA_946480565.1 uncultured Arenimonas sp.
GCTGCCGATCCTGATGACCGAGAAGGACGCGGTGAAATGCGCCGAATTCGGCCTGGCGCAGGCGTTCACCGTTCCCGCCCGGGCCGAACTGCCCGCCGGATTTTTCGCCGCCGTCCAGGAACGGCTGGCCGACTGGAGTTGTGCCCATGCCAAATACTGATTTCATCGTCGCCATTCCCGCCCGCTACGGCGCCTCCCGCCTGCCCGGGAAGCCGCTGCGTCCCATCGCCGGCACGCCGATGGTGGTGCACGTGGCGCGGCGCGCGCTGGCCGCCGGCGCGCGCCAGGTCGTGGTGGCCACCGACGATGCGCGCATCGCCGACGCGCTGTCCGGCGAAGCCCTGACGGTCTGCATGACCCGCGTCGACCACGCCTCCGGCACGGACCGGCTGGCCGAATGCGCGGACCAGCTCGGCTGGACCGACGACCAGATCGTCGTTAACCTGCAGGGCGACGAACCGTTCGCGCCGCCGGAGGGCATCCTGGCCGCCGCCCTCACCCTGGCCGCCTCCGAGGCGGAGATGGCGACGCTGGCCACGCCAGTCGAGGACATCGATACGCTGTTCGATCCCAACGCGGTGAAGTTGGTGCGCGACGCCCGCGGCCTGGCGCTATATTTCAGCCGCGCGCCGATTCCGTGGCAGCGCGACCGGTTCGCCCGCGAGCGGCTGGGTCCCGTCGGCGGCGACGCGCTGCGCCATATCGGCATCTATGCCTACCGCGCCGGGTTCCTGCGCCGGTTCGCCAGCCTCCCCGCCGGACGGCTCGAACAGCTCGAGGCGCTGGAGCAGCTGCGGGTGCTCGAAGCGGGCCATCGCATCGCCGTCGGGCTGACGCCGGTGCCTTTCCCCCCGGGCGTGGACACCGAAGCCGACCTGGCCCGCGCCGAAGCACGGATGCTTGAGCTGGAAAAGCTTTAGAAAAGCCGTGTAAGTAATTGAATATATTGTTCGTCTGTATGGGAAACATCTGCCGGTCGCCGCTGCTCGAGGGCTGGGCACGGCAGGTGTTGGCCGAGGCGGGGCACCCGGCCGCGACGGCGCTGGATTCGGCCGGCACCGGCGACTGGCATGCCGGCCAGCCGCCCGACGCCCGGGCGATCGCCGCGGCGGCCCGCCATGGTGTCGACCTTTCCGGCCAGCGCGCCCGCGTCGTGGTCCCCGCGGACTTCCGGCGGTTCGACCTGATCCTCTGCGCCGACCGCCGTAACCTGTCCTGGCTGCAGGCCAAAGGCGGCGCGGCGGCACAGGACCGCATCGCGCTGGCGCTGGATTGGTGTGGCGTCATCGCGGGCGGCGAGATGCCGGATCCGTATTACGGCACGGCGGCCGATTTCGACCACGCCTGCCGCCTGGCGCGCGACGCCGCCCACGGCCTGCTGCGCCGCCTGCCGCGGCAGGCATAATGGCCCGAGCCCAGGAGCCGAACCCATGCCGCAGGACGCCGCCATCGCTCCCGATCTGCTGCCCTCGCTGCAGTGGCTCAATGCCGAACCGCAGTCGTTGGCCCAGCACCGCGGCCGGGTGCTGGCCCTGGTGTTCTGGAACGCGAGTTCGGCCTATTGCCACAACCTGATCGACGACCTCGTGCGGCTGCAGGCGCGTTTCCCGCTCGGGCTTTCGATGATCGGCATCCACCAGCCCAAGTTCGACTCCGAACTCGACGGCCGGCTGGTGCTCAAGGCGGCCAACCGCCTGGGCGTGCCGTTCCCGGTCGCCAACGACCGCGCCTGGGCCACCTGGCAGCACTACGGCATCCAGTCCTGGCCCTCGGTGGCCCTGGTCGACACCCGCGGCCGGCTGCGCCAGGTGCTGGCCGGCGACCACCAGGGCGCCGCGCTCGATGCCGCGATCGCCGGCCTGATCGACGAAGTGGGCGGCGCCGTGATGGCGCCGAGCCCGTTCCGTCGCACCGGCGCCGAGCCGCGGCTGCCGCTGGCCTTTCCCGCCGGCCTCGCGGTGGGCGAGAACCACCTCTACGTGGCCGACACCGGCCACCACCGCATCCTCGAATGCACGCATTCGGGTCGCGTGCTCCGCGAGTTCGGCACCGGCCATGGCGACCTGGTCGACGGCCCGCCGGAGGATGCGGCCTTCCGCCATCCGCGCGGCCTGTGCCTGGTGCGCGAGGCGCTTTACGTCGCCGACGCCGGCAACCATGCGCTGCGCCGGATCCGGCTGCTGGACGGCGCGGTCGAGACGGTGCTGGGCAACGGTCGTCCCGGCCAGGTGCGCGAGGGCGCCAACGAGGCGGCGGCCCAGCTGCCGCTGAACCAGCCCTGGGACGTCACCGGCACGCTCGACCGGCTGTTCATCGCGATGGCCGGCGCCAACCAGGTCTGGGAGTACGACCTCGGCCAGGCGAAGCTGAAGCTGCTCGCCGGCAGCGGCGAGCTGGGCATCCTCGACGGCCCGGTGCGCAGCGCGATGTTCGCCCATCCCGCCAGCCTGGCCCAGGTGCAGCAGACGCTGTACGTGGTCGACTCGGCCACTTCCGCGGTGCGCGCCATCCAGGTCACCCAGGGCCAGGTCCAGACCCTGGTGGGGCAGGGGCTGTACGACTTCGGCGAACAGGACGGCCAGCGCCGAGACGCGCGCCTGCAGCTGCCGATGGCGCTGGCGCTGGATCCCTCCTCGCCGGTGCTGTGGGTGCTCGACAGCTACAACGGCAGCCTGCGCCGCCTGCGCCTGGGCGGCGGCGAGATGGGCACGCACGACCTGCCGCAGCCGCTGGACCAGCCGGCGGCGCTTGCGGCCGGCGCGGGTTCGCTCTGGATCGCCAACACCGGCGCGCACGAAGTGCTGCGCTACGACCTCGGCAGCGGCAAGCTGGCCCGCCTGCCCATCGGCGAATGAGTTCCGGCGACACCGCGCCCGCGCCTTTCGACGGCAAGGCCTTCGTCCGCGACCTGACGCCCGCACCGGGCGTCTACCGCATGCTGGGCGCCGACGGCGCGGTGCTCTACGTCGGCAAGGCCGCGTCGCTCAGGAAGCGGGTCGGCAGCTATTTCCTGAAGGACCTGCCGTCGCGGCGCATCGCCCTGATGGTCGCGCAGATCGCCGCGATCGAGGTCACGGTGACGCGCACCGAGGCCGAGGCGCTGATCCTGGAGAACCAGCTGATCAAGTCGCTGCGCCCGCGCTACAACGTGCTGCTGCGCGACGACAAGAGCTACCCGCACATCGTGCTGACCGACGAGACCTGGCCCAGGCTCGGTTTCCACCGCGGGCCGCGGTCGACCCCGGGGCGCTACTTCGGCCCCTATCCGAGCAGCGGCGCCGTGCGCGAGACGCTGGACCTGATGTTCAAGCTGTTCAAGCTGCGCAGCTGCGAGGACAGCGTGTTCCGCAACCGCAGCCGGCCCTGCCTGCAGC
>CAMLKR010000265.1 GCA_946480565.1 uncultured Arenimonas sp.
GGAGCGCGCCATGTTCGATCCTGCGGATTTCAGGCTGGACGGCCAGGTGGCCGTGGTCACGGGGGCCGGCGCGGGCATCGGCCGCGCGATCGCCGAGACCTTCGCCGCCGCCGGCGCGGGCGTGGTGGCCAGCGACCTGGACGCAGGCGCGGCGCGGGCGGTTGCCGACGGCATCGTGGCGCGTGGTGGCCAGGCGCTGGGCATGGCCTGCGACGTGACCCGCGAGGACGCACTGGAGGCACTGGTGCGGGAGACCGTCGCCCGCTTCGGCAAGCTCACGGTGCTGGTCAGCAATGCAGGCGGCGGTGGGCCGAAGCCCTTCGACATGCCCATGGCCGACTTCCGCCGCGCGTTCGACCTCAACGTGTTCTCGCTGTTCCGGCTGGCCCAGCTGGCGGCGCCGGAAATGCAGAAAGCCGGCGGCGGCGCGATGCTGGCGATCACCTCGATGGCGGGCGAGAACCGAAACAAGCGCATGGCCGCTTACGGGGCCTCCAAGGCCGCCACCAACCACCTGATCCGCAATCTTGCCTTCGACCTCGGCCCCCTGGGGGTGCGCATCAACGGCATCGCACCCGGCGCCACCCGTACCGCGGCGCTGGCGTCGGTACTCAACCACGACATCGAGCAGCGGATGCTCGCGCACACGCCCATCCACCGGCTGGGCGAACCGCAGGACATGGCCAATGCCGCGCTGTACCTGTGCTCGCCCGCGGCAGCGTGGGTCAGCGGACAGATCCTCACCGTCTCGGGTGGTGGGGTCCAGGAACTCGACTGAGGAACAGGCCATGACACATGCATTCGTCGCCGCGCTCGCACTCGTGCTGCTGGGCATGTCCGGGCCGTCACGCGCAGCCGATACGGCCCCGCCGAACGCTGCGCCCGATGCCGAGGCATCCGACCCCCGCGCCCTGGGCTGGATGCAGGGCTTTCCGCCGCCGCCCGACAAGCGCCTGAGCGCGGCCGATGGGTCGTTCTTCCGCTTTCCCGCGCTGCGCTGGAGCGTGGTGCACATGCGGGAGTTCCTGCCCACGGTGGAGGTGTCGCGCGGGCTGGGTGCGCCGGTGCCGCTGCCGGTGGCGCTGGACGGCGCGATCGATGCGATCCGCTTCACGCCCACCGGGGCGCGCGTGCCGATGACCTGGAAGGCATCGCTGGCGGCCAACTACACCGACGGTCTGGTGGTGCTGCATCGCGGCCGCGTGGTGTACGAGTTCTATGCCGGCGAGCTGCGCGAGGACCGCAGCCATGCCGCGATGTCGGTGACCAAGTCGTTGACCGGTACCCTGGCCGCGATGCTGGCCGCCGAGGGCGTGATCGACCCGGCGGCGCCCGTGACGCGCTACGTGCCGGAGCTCGCGGGGTCGGCGTTCGCGGATGCGCGCGTCCGCGACGTGATGGACATGACCACCTGCCTGCGTTACAGCGAGGACTACGCCGATCCGGAAGCGGAAATCTGGGAGTACGCCAAGGCCAGCAATCCATTGCCGCAGCCTGGTGCGGAGGTGACGGGAACGGCGGCCTACCTGCGCACGCTGCAGCCCGAGCCCGAGCCCGGATGCCGGGTGGGCGAGGCGTTCGCCTACAAGACGCCGAATGCCGACGTGCTGGGCTGGATCGTCGCGCGCGCGTCCGGCACGTCGGTCGCAACCCTGCTGTCGGAACGCATCTGGCGCCGCATGGGGATGGAGCAGGCCGGCTACTTCCAGGTGGACGCGACCGGCATGCCGGTGGCTGGCGGTGGCTTCAGCGCCGGCTTGCGCGACATGGCGCGCTTCGGCCAGCTGCTGCTCGACGGCGGGAGCTGGAAGGGCGAGCAGTTGATCCCACGCGCGGTAGTGGAGGACATCCGCAAGGGAGGAAGTCGCGCGGCATTCGCGCGTTCCGGGCATCCGGGCCTGGCCGGCTGGTCGTATCGCGACATGTGGTGGGTCACCCACAACGCCCATGGCGCGTTCGCGGCGCGCGGCGTCCACGGCCAGACCCTCTACATCGACCCGAAAGCGGAGATGGTGATCGTGCGCTTCGCGTCGCACCCGCAGGCGGGCAACGCCGCCAATGATGCGACGTCCCTTCCCGCCTATCAGGCATTGGCCGATCACCTGCTGTCCCGCGACGGTAAGTAGGCGGCGCCTGCGCCCATCGATGCAGTGCGATGCGTGGGGGCGCCGCATCCTGGGCTGACGGGCCGGCGAACCCCCGTCTCACGGGGGGCAGAGGGGGCTGGTCGCCGACGACGGACACGTCGGCTGCCGGATGCCAACCCGAAGCGGACGTCTTTGCATGTCAGGTGCGGGCGATGGACACGCCACCGTCGACGAGAAAGGCCGTGCCGGTGATGAAACTCGACGCATCCGATGCCAGATGCAGGACGGAGCGTGCGATCTCTTCGGGCAAGGCCATGCGCTTCAACGCATGGATGCCCTCCACGAAGGCCTGCACTTCCGGCGTGGCGTCCGGCGCATGGGTGAGGCTGGCGGGCGTGTCGGTGCCTCCGGGGAGGACGGCGTTGACCCGGATACCTTTCGGGCCGTACTCGGCCGCCAGGGCCTTGACCAGGCCGATCTGTCCCGCCTTGCTGGCGGCATACGCCGCCATGCCGGGAAGGCCGGCCGTGTAGCCGACGAAGGAGGACGTGAAGATGAGTGAGCCGCCGCCGCGCGCCAGCATGGCGGGCAGCTGATACTTGGCGCCCAGGAACGCGCTGGCAAGGTTCGTATCGAGCATCTCGTGCCATGCGTCGAGCGACATCTCCGTGATGGGCTTGATCTCTCCCACCATCCCTGCATTGTTGAACGCAACGTCAAGGCCACCGAAGCGGTCGACGGCCGTGTCGACCAGGGCCTTGGCCACCTGCTCGTGCTTGATGTCGCCCGGCACCGCGATCGCTTGCCCGCCCTCCGCTTCGATGTCACTGACAAGCGCGTCGAGTTCGGCGGAACGACGTCCGCTCACGACCACACGCGCCCCTTCTCTCGCGAACAGCCTGGCCGTCGCACGTCCAATGCCGGAGCTGGCCCCGGTGACGATGGCCACTTTCTTCGCCAGTACATCCATCTGCAACTCCCGTCTTGTTGTGTCGGGAGAATCTATCGGCCCTTGCGACACGCCGATATCCGCTTCTTGCGCCCGCAACAAGCATGCCGATACGCCTGCTGATGTGGCATGCCGTGTCGACATGCACGGGCAGGCCTTCGGGTCCACCCGGGCCAATCCGGTCCGGGGGTTGCTTCGGTCCCGCACGTCGCCACTGGCCGATGCAGGTATCCGTTGAAGATGGCGCTGCGGGCGCGAATCTCCGCGATGCAGGGCGACGTGTTCGATGCCCCCCATCTCCCATTGCGACAAGGCCT
>CAMLKR010000266.1 GCA_946480565.1 uncultured Arenimonas sp.
CGACGTTGTCGAACAGGTTCAGGTCCGGGATCAGGTTGAAGCCCTGGAAGATGAAGCCGAGCTTCTCGTTGCGCAGCTTCGAGCGCGCGCCGTCGTCCAGGCCGCGCACGTCCACGCCGTCGATCCAGTACTCGCCGCCGGTGAACTCCTCGAGCAGGCCGGCGATGTTGAGGAAGGTGGTCTTGCCCGAGCCCGAGGGGCCGGTGACCGCGACGAACTCGCCTTCCTTGACGTGGATGTCGAAACCACGCAGCGCGTGCGTCTCGATCATGTGGGTGCGGTAGACCTTGCTCAGGTTGTTCATGCGCATCATGGCGGGGCGTCCTCGGCTGTAAGGGGGCGGATCAGTGGTTGATGGCGACGCGCTCGGCGTCTTCGAAGTTGTCGGTGCCGGCGATCACGACCCGGTCGCCCGGCTTCAGGCCGTCCAGGATCTCGACCGCGGAGACGCTGGTGGCGCCGAGGCTGATCGGCGTGCGCACGGCGATGTCGCCGTCCATCACGTAGACGTAGCGGCCGCCCTGGGCTTCGATGAAAGGGCCGCGGGCCAGCATCAGCACGTCGGGCTTCTCCTCGAACAGCACGCGGGCGGACACCCGCTGGTTCTGGCGCAGGCCGGCCGGCTGCTCGCCGTCGAAGCGCACGCGCGCCAGCACCTGGCTGTTGACCACCTCGGGCGAGATCGCGGAGATCTTGCCGGTGGCGTTCACGGCGCCGATGCGGACCTCGGCGGCCATGCCCAGGCCCAGGTCTTCGGCATAGCTTTCCGGCATCGCCAGCTCGACCTCGAGCCGCGACAGGTCCACGACCGTCATCAGCGCGGTGTTGGCGACCACCACGGCGCGGTCGGCGACGTTGAGGGTGCCGATGATGCCGTCGACCGGCGCGCGCACGTTCAGTTCGTCGACGCGGCGCTCGAGGTTGGCGGTGATCAGGCGCTGGCGTTCCAGCATCTGCTGCTGGGTCTTGAGCGCCAGGGCCACGTCCTTGGTCTCCAGGCCGGCCGCGGACCCGGCGTGTTTGGCCCGGATCTCGGCGCTGGCCATCGCATCCTTGGCGCGCAGGTATTCGACCTCGGCGATCGCGCCCAGTTCGAAGCCACGCTGGGCGCGCTGCAGGTCGCGCAGGGCGGCGGTGCGCACCACCTCGGCGTCGTCGGCGTCGCGGCGGGCCAGCAGGCTGGCCTTCTGGGCCAGGATGCGCTGGCGCGAGACTTCCGCCTCCAGCTGGGCCAGGGTCGCCTGCTCGCGCTGCAGTTCGTTCTGCAGTTCGGGCGAGTCGAGCACCGCCATCACCTCGCCCTTCTTCACGGTGTCGCCGGCGTTGATCTTCAGCGCGACGGTGCCGCCGGCCGGCGCGTACAGGGTCGGGCTGACGGCGGCGACCACGCGGCCGTTGACCGCGGCGTCGCGCACCAGGGTGCCGCGGCCGACCTCGGCGAAGCGCAGGCGCTCGGCCGACACCGAGCGCGAGCTTCCGGCCCAGCCCCAGACCATCCAGGCCAGGACGCCGACGGCAAGCACGGCGCCGGCGCCCAGCCACAGCGGCCGGCGCGAAGCGGTGGACGACGGCGGGGTGACGCTGCGGTCCTGGGCGGAGGTGTCGCGGATCATGGCGGGACTCTGTGGGGGTCTGGGCAGAACGATGCACGAGCCGTGCCAAGCTGCAAGTGATTGATCTTGAAACATAAATCCAAAGATGCCGGACTGTCCGCTGCGTCCGGCGGTGTCCGCGGGATGAATGCGCGGACACCGGCCGGGAGTCGGGCGGCGGCGGCCATGCGGAGCTCGCGGCGCCTTCCCGTAAACTCGCGTCCTGGCTCCCAGGGAAGACTCCACCCATGTGCGGCATCGTCGGCATCAGCGCCCAGCGCAACATCGTCCAGCACCTGATCGCCGGCCTCAGCGCCCTGGAATACCGCGGTTACGACTCGGCCGGCGTGGCCCTGCTCGGCGGCGAGGGCATCGTCCGCCTGCGTGCGAAGGGCAAGGTGCGCGACCTGGTGGCGCTGCAGCGCGAAACCGGGCTCGACGGCCACTGCGGCATCGCCCATACCCGCTGGGCCACCCACGGCGTGCCCAGCGAGGTCAACGCGCATCCGCACGTGTCCGGCGCGGTCAGCGTGGTGCACAACGGCATCATCGAGAACCACGCCGCGCTGCGCGCCGAGCTGCGCGCCGACGGCTTCGAGTTCTCGTCCCAGACCGACACCGAGGTCATCGCCCACCTGGTCGAACGCGCCCAGCGCGGCGGCCTGGGCCTGCTGGCGGCCGTGCAGGACACCGTGAAGCGCCTGCATGGCGCCTACGCCATCGCGGTGGTCTCGGCGCGCGAGCCCGACACCGTGGTCGGCGCGCGCTACGGCGCGCCGCTGATCGCCGGCCTGGGCGAGGGCGAGCAGTACCTCGCGTCGGACGTGCACGCCCTGCTGCCGCTGACGCGCCGCTTCATCTACCTGGAAGAGGGCGACGTGGCGGAAGTGCGCCGCGACGCGATCCGTGTCTTCGACGCCGGCGGCGCCCAGGTCCAGCGCGAAGTCAAAGAATCGCACTTCAGCGCCGATGCGGTCGAGCGCGGCGAATACGCCCACTACATGCTCAAGGAAATCCACGAGCAGGCGCAGGCCGTCACCGACACGCTCGAGGGCCGCATCGCCGGCGGGAAGATCCTCACCCAGATCTTCGGCGTCGACGCCGAGCAGCTGCTGGCCAAGACCGAGGCCGTGCACATCATCGCCTGCGGCACCAGCTACCACGCCGGCCTGGTGGCGCGTTACTGGATCGAACAGCTCGCGGGCGTGCCCTGCACGACCGAAATCGCCAGCGAATACCGCTACCGCGACCCGGTGGTGAAGGAAGGCACGCTGTTCCTCACCATTTCCCAGTCGGGCGAAACCGCCGACACGCTGGCGGCGCTGAAGCTGGCCAAGCAGCGCCCTTACCTGGCGCGGATGGCGATCTGCAACGTGCCCGAGTCCTCGATCGTGCGCGAGTCCAGCCTGGTGCTGATGACCCGCGCCGGCCCCGAGATCGGCGTCGCCTCGACCAAGGCCTTCACCACCCAGTTGGTGGCGCTGGCGCTGTTCGCACTGGAACTGGCGCGCAGCAAGGGCCTGGACGCGGAGCGTTATGCCGACGGCGTGCGCCAGCTCGAGCACCTGCCGGTGCAGATCGGCGAGGCGCTCAAGCTCGACGCCGAGATCAAGGAGCTGGCGCAGCGGTTCGCCGAAAAGCAGCACGCGCTGTTCCTGGGCCGCGGCACCCACTGGCCGGTGGCCATGGAAGGCGCGCTCAAGCTCAAGGAGATCAGCTACATCCACGCCGAGGCCTATGCCGCCG
>CAMLKR010000267.1 GCA_946480565.1 uncultured Arenimonas sp.
TCTTCCGGGGGCTGGTCGCCGACGGTCCAGAGGCGCTCGAGCGCGTAGAACTCGCGCACGCGCGGCAGCATCACGTGCACGATCACGTCGCCCAGGTCCACCAGCACCCATTCGGCCTCGCGCTCGCCCTCGACGCCCAGCGGCATCACGCCGCACTTCTTGGCGAACTTGACCACTTCGTCGGCCACCGACTTCACGTGCCGGGTGGACGTGCCGGAGACGACCACCAGGTAGTCGGCGATGCTGGTCTTGCCGCGCACGTCGATCTCGACGGCATCCTTGGCCTTCATCTCCTCCAGCGCCAGGTGCACCTGCTTGAGGATCGCTTCCGGCGACGGGGCCGGGTCGGGCATCTGGGTCTTGATGACGTGGGCTTGGGTGGTCAACGGGGTGCTCGGTGTTTAAGACGGCCCGGATTATACGCCTGCGCCGCCGCCCTGGCCCGTATAAAGCCTTCGCACCGCGATGTAATCCCTTACCGCCGGCGCCAGCCAGCCGTCGTCGCCCTGCCCGGCCCGCAGGCGCTGGCGCAGTTCGGTGGCCGACGCCGGGTGCAGGGGCATGGCCAGCCGGTACAGGGCGCCGGCCGGCCGGGTGGCCAGGGCGGCTGGCTCGTCCACCCAGCGCCCGGCACAGGCGGCGGCCAGCGGCGGCGGCAGCGCGTCGAGCCCATGGCCGGGGCGCACCGCGACCACGAAATGGGCCAGGTCCAGCAGCGCGGTCCAGTCCCGCCAGGTCGGCAGGCCGCGGAAGGCATCCGCCCCGACCAGCCAGGCCAGCGGCGCCGCCGGACCGGTCTCGGCCCGGATTTCGCGCAGGGTGTCGACGGTGTAGGACGGGCCGCTGCGCTCGAGCTCGCGGCGGTCCACCCGGAAACCGGGCTCGCCCAGGATGGCCAGCTCCAGCATGCGCGCCCGCTGCAGGGCCGAGGCGCCGGGCGCCGGCCGGTGCGGCGGATCGGCCGCGGGCAGGAAGGCCACGTCCGCGTCCAGGGCCGCGCGCGCGGCCCGCGCCACCGCGAGGTGGCCGGCGTGGACCGGATCGAAGGTGCCGCCGTAGAGCAGCACCGGGCTCATGAGGCCAGCAGCTTGCGCCCGCGCGCCTCGGCCATCGCCACCAGCAGGCGTTCGAGCAGCAGCCAGGCGTCGCCGTCGCCGCGGCCCTTGGCGCTGCGGTCGATGCGGCCGCATTCGGCCGCGAAGGCTTCCCAGCGCGAGGGTGGATGCCGCTCCAGCGCGCGCCGGTAGATCGCCTGCTTGCTTTCCCAGATGCGCGCCTCGCGCATCGCGTTCATCACGTTGCCCGATTCGGCGGCGCGCGACAGGCTGCACAGGGACAGCACTTCCCTGGCGACCATCGGCATCAGGCCGGCGACCTGTTCGCCCTCGGCGCGCAGCGCGGCCAGCATGCGCACCGCGCGCACCGGCTCGCCCGCCAGCGCAGCGTCCACCAGCTTGAACACGTCGAAGCGCGAGGAGTCGGCCACCAGGCGCTCCATCTGCTCGACGTCGATGGCCTCGGCCGCCGGCCCGCGCGCGCCGGCGCCGACCAGCAGGGCCAGCTTGTCGACTTCCTGGGCCGCGGCCAGCAGGTTGCCTTCGACCCGGTCGGCCAGGCGTCGCACCGCGTCGGGCGTGGCCACCAGGCCGCGGCTGCGCAGCCGGCGCAGCAGCCAGTCGCCGAGTTCGTGGGTCTTGAGCGGATACACCGGCACCAGGTGGCCGACCTTCGCGATCGCCTCGCTCCACTTGCCGGCGTGCGCCTTGCTCCAGTCCTGCGCGGTGATCAGCAGCACGGTGTCGGGCGGTGCGTGTTCGCAGAACTCGCGCAGGGCCTCGCTGCCCTCCTTGCCCGGCTTGCCGGTGGGCAGGCGAAGGTCGAACAGCCGGCGGCTGGCGAACAGGCTCAGCGAGGCCATGCCCTGGGTGAGCGTGTTCCAGTCGAAGCGGGCGTCGACGTCGTAGACCTCGCGCTCGGTATAGCCCTCGGCGCGGGCCTTGGCGCGGATCGCGTCCGCGGCCTCCTGCACCAGCAGCGGCTCGGCGCCCGCGACCAGGTAGACCGGGCGCAGGGGTTCACCGGCCAGCTGGCGCTCCAGGCGGTCGGGGCGCAGCTCCATTATTTCGCGCGCAGCACCGCGTCGATGCGGCGCAGGATCGCCGCCTGCATGTCGCGGCGCAGCTCTTCCTCGATCAGCTTCTGCTCGGCCGGGCTGCCGGCCTGGGCGAAGGCGTCGTAGGTGAACTCGCGGGAGAGTTCGATGGTCTGCTCGGGCAGGCGCGGGCTGCCGTCGGCGGCCACCAGGTCGAAGCGCACGGTGTAGATGGTTTCGTACTCGCGCACCAGGGCCCGCGCATCCACCGTCAGCGGCCGGGTGGCCAGGCGCTCGGCGACGACCCGCAGCGTGGCCGAGGGCTGGCCCTCGGCCGCGGACGCGACGCCCGCGCGCGCCAGCGCCACCGACAGTCCCTGGGCCAGCGGGCTGTAGCGGTCGGCGGTCTGGACCTTCACCGGACCGAGTTCGTCGGCCAGGGCCAGCGTGCCGCGCGGTCGGAAGCCGCAGGCCGTGACGGCCAGGACCAGGCAAAGCAGGAGCAGCAGTCGAGACATCCTATTCACCCGTTCACCCCGCGACGATGTTGACGATCTTGCCCGGCACCACGATGACCTTGCGCACCGACAGGCCTTCCATGAACTTTTGCACGTTCGGCTCGGCCAGTGCCAGCGCCTCGATCGTTTCCCTGCCCGCGTTGACCGAGACCTCGATGGTCGCGCGCAGCTTGCCGTTGACCTGCACCGCCAGCACGGCCGCCTCGCGGACCAGGGCGGCGGGGTCGGCCTCGGGGAAACGCTGGTCCTCCAGCGTCGTCTCCGGGTGGCCCAGCAGCTGCCAAAGCGCATGCGAGGTGTGCGGAGTGATCGGGTTGAGCAGCAGGGTCACCGCCTCGAAACACTCCTGGCGCAGGGCCCGGCCCTGGGCGCTGGCGTCGTCGAACTTCGCGAGCGCGTTCATCAGCTCCATCACCGCGGCGATCGCGGTGTTGAAGGTGTGGCGGCGGGCGTAGTCGTCGCCGACCTTCTGGATGGTCTCGTGCAGCTGGCGGCGCAGGGTCTTCTGCGCGGCGTCGAGCGCGGCCAGGTCGAGCTTCGGCGCTCCCGCAGCACCGGTGTCGGCGACGTGCCGGTGCACCTGGGTCCACAGCCGGCGCAGGAAACGCGCCATGCCTTCCACGCCCGCTTCGTTCCACTCCAGGCTCTGGTCCGGCGGCGCGGCGAACATCGAGAACAGGCGCACCGTGTCGGCGCCGTACTTGTCGACCAT
>CAMLKR010000268.1 GCA_946480565.1 uncultured Arenimonas sp.
CGACCACTGCCTGGGCGTGGGCAGCATCACCGCGGTCGCGCGCCACTGCCGCGAGACCGGCAGGAAGCTGCGCGTGCTCTGGCTCGACGCCCATGCCGACTTCAACACCAGCGACGTCACGCCCTCGGGCAATGTGCACGGCATGCCGGTGGCCTGCCTGTGCGGCGTGGGCCCGCAGGCGCTGACCCACCTGGGCGGCAGCGCGCCGGCGATGCAGCCGGCCGAGATCCGCCAGATCGGCATCCGTTCCGTCGACCAGGGCGAGAAGCGCCTGGTGAAGGAATACGGCCTGGACATCTACGACATGCGCTACATCGACGAGATCGGCATGAAGCGGGCGATGGAGGAGGCGCTGGAGGGCATCGACGCCGACACCCACGTGCACGTCAGCTTCGACGTCGACTTCCTGGACCCGGCGATCGCGCCCGGCGTCGGCACCACCGTGCCCGGCGGCCCGAACTACCGCGAGGCCCAGCTGGTGATGGAGATGATCGCCGACACCGGCCGCGTGGGTTCGATCGACATCGTCGAACTCAACCCGGCCTTCGACGAACACAACCGCACCGGCAAGCTGGCCGTGGACCTGGTCGAAAGCCTGTTCGGCAAGTCCACCCTGATGCGCGACTGAGCGGCGGCCCGGCGCGCGGTGAATCGGCCGTGAAGCCCGCCGGGGCGTTTATTGACAGTCAAGGTCGCCCGGTTAGACTCGTGCTCGCCCAACCCAGGAGTATCCCCATGACCCGTACCCGCCTGTTCCTGCTGGCCCTGATGGCCGCGTTCGCCCTTTCCGGCTGCAACACCGTCGAAGGTTTCGGCAAGGACGTGAAGAAGGCCGGTGGCGAGCTCGAGGAAGCCGCCGGCGACGCCAAGAACTGATCCTGGCCGATCGCAAGATCGCAAGGAAGAAGGCCGGGCCTGTGCCCGGCCTTCTGCGTTTCCAGCCCGCGACGACGCGGCTTACGGGTCGGGCGCGAAACCGATGGGGAAGGCCTCCGGCGAGTCCCAGCCATGGTGGTGGCGGTGCCGGATCACGCCGCGCGCGACCAGGGCGTCGGTGGAATCGTAGTACACGCTCAGCACCTGGTTCGGGCGCGCGCTCTCGCGTTCGAAACGGGTCACCGTGGCGCCGTCCCAGCGGCGCTGGCCGTGGCCGGTGCCCAGCTGCTGGCGCGCGGCCAGGCCGGATTCGCGGCGTTCGGCCTGCATCGCCGGCGCGGCGGCGTCGGCGCTGGCGCCGCGCGGCGACCGGGCTTCGGCCACGGGCGCCGGCGGCGAAGGCGGGTAGGGCGGCTGGAAGTCCTCGTGACGATGCGAATAGTGCGGCGGGGGCAGCGGGCGGCGTTCGCGGAACGCCGCCACGCCGATCACGCCGACGTTGTCAGGCCGGCCGGTGCGGGCGGCGTAGCTGTCGCCCAGTGAAGTGAAGTGGAATTCGGCGACCTCGGACAGGTTCTTGCGCCAGCCGCGCACTTCCAGCCGCTGCCAGGGCTCGAGCACATAGCCGCTCTGCTGGCTGCCGGCGGTCTGGCCGCTGATGGCGTTGACGCCGTCCACGCTCACCACGGCCAGCACGCGCTCGCCGGTGAGGTTCTGCAGCACGACGGCGTAGCGGTGGCCGGGACGGCCCTCGACGTAGTCGCGGCCGCGGTGCGGATGGCGGGGCAGGGTCTCGTGGCGGTCGAGGTCGAGCACCTGCAGGTCGACCAGGGGGCGGGCGCTGGCGCAGCCGGGCAGGCCGGCCAGGACCAGCAGGGCGGACAGGGTGGCGATCAGGCGGTTCATGGCGGGCTCCGGGGTTGGGCAGGCGTGGAAACGCCCCGGCGCGCCGTTCGGGGTTGGCGCGGTGATGCCGTCTGCAGAACACCCCGTTTCGCCATGGCGTTCCGCCCTTTCCGGCGTGAAGCCTGCGCTACCCGGGCTAAAATGGCCGGGTTTCCCAAGCAGGTCCCTCCATGCCCGCCACCCGCGTCCTGACCGGCATCACCACGTCCGGCACCCCGCACCTCGGCAACTACGCCGGCGCCATCCGGCCGGCCATCGCCGCCAGCCGCCGCGCCGGGGTCGAGAGCTTCTATTTCCTGGCCGACTACCACGCCCTGATCAAGAGCCACGACCCGGCCCGGGTGCAGCGTTCGACCCTGGAAATCGCCGCCAGCTGGCTGGCCTGCGGCCTGGAGCCGGACAAGGTGTGGTTCTACCGCCAGTCCGACATCCCCGAGATCCCTGAGCTGACCTGGCTGCTGACCTGCGTGGCCGGCAAGGGCCTTCTCAACCGCGCACATGCCTACAAGGCCGCCGTGGACAAGAACCGCGAGGCCGGCGAGGACGACGATGCCGGCATCACCGCCGGCCTGTTCATGTACCCGGTGCTGATGGCCGCCGACATCCTGCTGTTCAAGGCGCATTCGGTGCCGGTGGGTCGCGACCAGATCCAGCACATCGAGATGGCGCGCGATTTCGGCGCGCGCTTCAATCATCTCTACGGCGATCACTTCGTGCTGCCGGAAGCGGCGATCGAGGACAACGTGGCGACACTGCCCGGGCTCGACGGCCGCAAGATGAGCAAGAGCTACGACAACACCATCCCGCTGTTCGCGCCGCGCAACGCGCTGAAGAAGCTGATCGCAGGCATCGTCACCGACTCGCGCGCGCCGGGCGAGCCCAAGGACACCGCGGGTTCGGCGCTGTTCCAGCTCTACCAGGCGTTCTCGACGCCGGAGCAGACCGCGGCCTTCGCCGAAGCCTTCGCCGGCGGCATCGGCTGGGGCGAGGCCAAGCAGCAGCTGTTCGAGCGCATCGACGCCGAAGTGGCGCCGATGCGCGAGAGGTACGAGGCGCTGATCGCCAAGCCGGTCGAGATCGAGGCGGTGCTGCGCGAAGGCGCGCTCAAGGCGCGCAGGCTGGCGACGCCGCTGCTGGCGGAGCTGCGCCACGCCGTGGGACTGCGCGACCTGCGCGAGCAGGTGGTGGTGGCGTCCGGCGCGAGGGCGAAGTCCGCGGCGCCCACGTTCAAGCAATACCGCGAGGCCGATGGCCGTTTCTACTTCAAGCTGGTTGCCGCCGACGGCCGCGAGCTGCTGCAGAGCCTGGGCCATGCCTCGCCGCGCGAGGCCGGACAGGTGATCGCGCGCCTGAAGTCCGACGCCGGCGCCGGCCTTAGCCACGTGGCCGGCGAAGGCCTGCACCTGAGCGGCGAGCTGCTGGGCCGCCTGGCCGCGGAGGCCGCGGTCGAAGACGTCGCCGCCGCGCTCGCGGCCTTCGCGGAGGAGGGCGCCTGATGGCCGACATCGCCGACCTCGCGATCATCCTGTTCCTGC
>CAMLKR010000269.1 GCA_946480565.1 uncultured Arenimonas sp.
CGAGGATCTTCGCGTTCAGCACCTCGGCGATGTCGGCGTAGGTGGTCCAGTACGGGACGGCGTAGGCGATGGTGTCGCCCTCGTCCAGCAGGGCCTCGGCCAGGTTGTAGAGGATGTGCTTGGCGCCGATGCCGGTGGCGCAGTTCATCCGGGTGTAGCCGGTGAGCCCCAGGGCCTCGATGTGCGTGAGGAAGGCATCCAGCAGCACGTCGGCGCCGCGGTTGCTGCCGTACTGGCCGCTGTCCTTGGCCAGGGCCTCGCGGGCGGCGGCGTAGACGTGTTCACCGGGCAGGAAGTTCGGGACGCCGATCGAGAAGCTGACGATGTCGCGGCCTTCGGCCTTGAGCTTCTTGGCCTTTTCGGCGACGGCCATGATGGCGCTGGGCTTGGCACGGCCCATGCGCTTGGCGAGCTGGGGCATTGCGGTCCTCGCGGGGGATGGTGGCGGGGCGGAAAAACCGCGCAAGGATACCACGCCACCCCCATCCGAGGCCCTGGCCGGGGCTTGCCTGGCGCCCGCGTTCGGGCATTCTGGCGGCGGAGGAAGACCATGGCCCGATGGATCCACTGCCTTGCCCTGACCTGCCTGTTCGCGCTGCTGCTGCCGGCGCAGGCGCTCGCCTACAACCAGAACCGCGTCGCCACCGACGACGCCGGGCGACCGCTGCGGATCGAAGGCAGCGTGGTGGTGGTCGAACCCGACATAGAGTTGAGCCTGGTGACGGCCGGCGGGATGCAGGAACCCCGCCGGGAATGGTCGGACACGGCGCGCCGGCTCTATCCCGCCGCCGTGGCCGATTTCCTCGAAGCCGGCGGCACCGACCGCAAGCCGGATTTCGAGATCCGCGACGACCTGCCCCCGCGCTCCCGCCTGGGCCAGCTGGTCCGCCTGAACGAGGCGGTCGCGGCCAGCATCGCCATCTACACCCGCTCCGGCAGCCACCTGGCCACCAAGGGCAGGCGGCTGGACTGGACGCTGGGGCCCGGGGTCGAGGAGCTGCGCGCCGCCACCGGCGCCGACTACGCCCTGTTCACCTACATCCGCGACAGCTACGCCAGCGAAGGCCGCAAGGCGATGCGCGTGCTCGGCCTGCTGGCGGGACTGGCCATGGGCGGGTTGGTGGACGTCGGCGGCGGCCAGCAGCTTGGCGTCGCCACCCTGGTGGACCTGCGCACGGGCCAGGTGGTCTGGTTCAACCTGATGTCGAACCAGAGCGGCGACCTGCGCGACACCGAGGGCGCCGAGGCCACGGCCCGGCAGATGCTTACGGGCCTGCCGCTGTGAAACCGCTCGGGGCGCTGCTGCTGGCGGCTGCCATGGGCCTGGCCTCGCCGCCGGCCGGTGCCGACGATGACCCGTCCGACCCCGCCCGACCCGGCCAGCGTCCGCCGGCCGGCAGCGACGAGGACGAGCTCTGGTATGCGATGGAGCGCGCCGAACGCGAACTGCAGCAGCATCCGCTGCGGGTCCGCGACGAGGCGCTGAACGCCTACGTCCGGGGCGTCGCCTGCCGGGTCGCCGGCGACTACTGCCCCGACCTGCGGGTCTATATCGTCGAGCAGCCCTGGTTCAACGCCTCGATGTCGCCCAACGGCATGATGGTGGTCTGGACCGGCGCCCTGCTCCGTTTCCAGGACGAGGCGGAACTGGCCCTGGTGCTGGGCCACGAGTTCGCCCACTTCCGGCAGCGCCACTCACTGCAGCAGTGGCGCAAGGCCAAGCGCACCTCGGCCTTCCTGGGCTCGTTCGGGCTGGTGGCCTGGGGCGCCGGCGCCGGCGCGGCGGCGCCGCTGGCCGAGCTGCTGGGCGTGGCGCATATGTTCCGCTTCTCGCGCGAGGCCGAACGCGAGGCCGACCGCCTGGGCTTCGCCGCCGCCACTGCCCAGGGCTACGACCCCAATGCCGGCGCCCGCCTCTGGCAGCGCATGTTCGACGAAGAGTCAGCGCGTCGCTACGGCAAGCCGGTGCCGGTGTTCGCCAGCCATCCCGAGACCGAGGAACGCCTGGCCGACGTGCGCGCGGCCGCGCTGGCCAGCGCCACGACCGGCGGGGACGACGGCCGGGACCGGTATCGCGCGGCCGTGGCCCCCTTCCTGGCGTCCTGGCTGGACCAGGAACTGTCGCGACGGATGTACGACACCTCGGTACGCGTCATCGGCGACCTGCGCGCCCTGGCCGAGCCGGAGCGGCAGGGGCTCTACACCTTCGCCCTTGCCGAAGCCCACCGCCGCCGCGGCAAGGGCGACGACCTCGAGCGCGCCGAGGCGCTATACACCGAGGCCTTGCGATATCCCGACGCCCCGGCGACCAGCCATCGCGAGCTGGGGCTGATCCAGCGCGGTCGCGGGGAGCGCGCCCAGGCCGCCGCCTCGCTGCGCCGCTACCTGGCGCTGGCGCCGGAGGCCGAGGACGCCGCCTTTATCCACCACTACCTGGACGAACTGGAGAACCGACCGTGAACGCCCCCCTGGTGCGGAGCCTGCTGGTGTTGGTCCTGGGCCTGCTGATGGCGGCGTGCGCCGGCGGCGGCGCCGGCGGACGCCTGCAGTCGGCAGGCGACGCCGCAGTGTTCGACCTGGGCCTGGAAACCAGCCTGGACTGGGCGCGGGTGAAATCCACGCGGCGGGAACAGTGGACGATCGACGGGGCGCCGCTGAACCAGCTCACCATCATTTCCCGGATCAAGCCCGATGAACACGTGTTCCTGGGCGCGCGCGCGCGCCGGGGCCGCCCGGATGGCCCCTGGTTCCGGCCCGGCATGCGTCCGGACGAGGTCCGGGACATCATCGTCGACGGCCTGCGCGAGGCCGGATGGGCGAACGTCGAGGCGACCCGCCTGCGCCCGGCCGGCTTTGGCCCGGTGCCTGGCCTGCGTTTCGACCTGGACCTGGACAACCCCAGCGGCCTGGTCTACCGCGGCCTGGTGGCCGCCGCCGAACGCGAGGGGCGGCTGACCGTGCTGGTATGGATCGCCCCGGCCGAGCACTACTACGGCCGGGACGTGGACGCGGTGTCGCGGATGTTCGACAGCCTGCGCTTCGTCAAATAGGCCGCCCCGGGGCAGCCCGGCGATCAGGCCTTGCGGTCCAGCACCTGGTTCCATTCGGCCACGCGGGTCGACTGCGCCGCGAGCAGGGCGGCGGTGTCGCCTTCGATGCGCACGCTCTCGATCTTGTCGCCGCCGCGCACGGCGTCCACCACCTGCTGGTCGCCGGCGCCGATGACTTCGCCGAACACGGTGTGCTTGCCGTCCAGCCACGGGGTGGCCACGTGGGTGATGAAGAACTGGCTGCCGTTGGTG
>CAMLKR010000270.1 GCA_946480565.1 uncultured Arenimonas sp.
ACGGCCGCGGCGGCCTGGCCGAGGACGGCGTCAGCCGCTCGCTGTCGGACCTGCTCGGCGACGCCACCTCCCTGCGCGACGCCGAGCAGCTGCTGGTCAAGCTGAGCTACCGCTTCGCCAACTGAGCCACGCGCGAGGCCGGGCGCACCGGCAGCGCGATCGGCCGCATCGGCGCGCCGCTGGCGCCGCGCAGCTTCAGGCCGGCGCCGATGAAGGCGAACTCGTGGACCCCGTCGCGCGCCAGCGCCTCGAGGTCCACGACCTCCATGATCGCCACGCCCTGTTCGGCTTCCAGGTAGGTATGCACCGGGACCCAGTTCTCGGGGGTTTCGACCGGGAAAACCTCCAGGCTGAGGTTGTCGGCGCCGATCAGCATGGCGCCTTGCTCCTCGACCAGCCACCGGGCTGCCGCCAGGCCGATGCCAGGCGGGTTGTCCATGAACTTGCGGGCATCGGCGATGTGGCGCATGCGGCCGGTGCGGATGAACACCGCGTCGCCGGACTGCAGCGAGACGCCCTGCTTCTCCAGCGCACCCTGCAGGTCGGCCGGCAGGATCCGGTAGCTGTCGGGCAGCACGTCGATGCCCTTGAACGCAGCCACGTCGATCAGGACGCCGCGGGCGACGATCGGCGGCAGCTGCTCCACGCCGCCCTTCTTCCAGCCGACGTCGCCCTGGTGTTCGTCGGCGTGGAAGCCGTTCCAGATCTTGCCGTCCAGGCCGAAGTGCGACAGCGCGTCGATGTGGGTGCCGGTGTGGGTGTACATCAGCACCGCGTCGCCGCTGTACGAGACGCGCTGGTGCATCTGGCGGCCCAGGCCGAGCACGTTGTCCACCGCGGTGCCCCTCGGCGTGTGCGTCATCCATATCTGGTAGGTCGGATCGCCCAGCAGGGCCCAGCTGGGCATGTCCTTGTGGTACTCGACGCCGAGGTCGTAGACGCGGCCGCCGTCGATGCGCGACAGGATCGCGGCGCGCGAGGCGTCGGTCATCAGGTTCAGGCGACCGATCTGGTCGTCGGGGCCCCAGGGACTGTCGGCCGCCTGCGGCCTGCCGGCGTGGGCGGTGCCGGCGATCAGCGCGGCGACGAGGGAAAACATGGCGAATCGCATGGTGGTTCTCCGGGTCAATGGGAAGGGCGCGCCGCGTCCGCCGCGGCTGGCGGGGCCGGCGCGGCCCGGGCGGCCGACTGCACCAGGTGCAGTCCGGCGAAAAGCAGGACGACGGACGCGCCCATCCAGGGGCTGAGCGATTCGCCATACAGCAGCGCGCCCCAGAGCACGCCCACCGCGACCGTGACGTAGCCGATCTGGCTGAGCGCGACGGCGTCCGCGCGCGCCTGTAGCGCGAAGAACAGCGGGTAAAGGGCGCAGGCGATCGCGACCTGCGCGACCAGCACGGCATCCGAGAGGTCCAGCGGTGCGGTGGGCAGGGCCAGCGGCGTTCCGGTCGCGAGGGCCAGCGGCGCCAGGAGCGCCAGCTGCGCCACCGGCTGGGCAAGGGACAGCTGCAGGCGGCTGGCGCCGGCGGGCATCAGCCGCTCGCGCACCAGGTTGCCGGTGGCCAGCAGCAGCGGGGTCGCCAGCGCCAGCGCCAGCCAGCCGCCCGCACCAGGCGACAGTCCGAGCCCGGCGAAAACCAGCAGGGCCGCGCCGGCTCCGCCCACGGCCAGGCCCGCCAGCCGGCGATGCCCGGGATAGCGGCGATCCAGGGCCCACCGCAGGGCGAAGGTGCACATTGGCGACAGCGTGAACATCGCGGTGTAGGTGCCGGCGCCGATGTGCGGCATGGCGTGGAAACCGATCGCCGACGGCAGGGTGAGCGAGCACAGGCCCAGCAGGGCGGAATATCCGAACACACGGAGCGAGGCCGGGAAGGTCTCGCCTCGCCAGGCCAGGGCCACCAGCAGCGCGGCGGCGGCTCCGGCCTGGTGCCATAGCAGCAGCGACAGCGGCGCGAGGCCATCGACCATCAGCCCCTTGGCCAGGGCGGTGTTCGACCCGATCAGCGACCCCACCAGCAGGATCAGCAGGGGTACGTGCCAGGGGGAGGGGTGGGTCATGGGCGGGTGCGGCGAGGTCGGGACCCGCACAGGCTAGATTGGCTCGTCTTGACAGATAATCCGGTCACGAGTGGAATCTCTGTCCGGAATAAAGGACAAATTCATGGCCTTGCCTGGACTGGACGATCTGGTGGTGTTCGCGGCCGTGGCCGAGGCGGAAGGGTTTTCCGCGGCCGCGCGGCGGCTCGGGGTCTCGAAGTCGCAGGCCAGCGCGGCGGTGGCGCGGCTGGAAGCCCGGCTGGGGCTGCGCCTGTTGCACCGGACCACCCGCCGCCTGTCGCTGACCGAAGCGGGGCAGGCGGCCCTGCCGCACGCTCAGCAGGCGGCGCTGGCGGCGCGCGATGCGGAAGAAGCCGCGACCTCGCTGCGGGCCGCCCCACGCGGGGTGCTGCGGGTGAACGCGCCGATGTCCTTCGGCCTGCTGCACGTGGTCCCGGCCCTGGGCGCGTTCGCGCGGCGTTACCCGGAGATCCGGGTGGACCTGGTGCTGGACGACCGGCGGCTGGACCTGGTCGAAGGCGGCTTCGACCTCGCGGTCCGCATCGGCGACCTGGCCGATTCCTCGCTGGTGGCCACGCCGGTGGGGCGCAACCGCAACGTGCTGGTCGCTTCGGCCGCGTACCTCCGGCAGGCCGGGCCGCCGCGTGAGCCCGCCGACCTTGCCGGCCATGCGGCCCTGGTCTACACGCTTTCGCCGACGGCGCGGGAATGGGCCCTGTCCCGGGCGCAGCGCCGGGAGGTGGTCCGGGTCACGGGCCCGCTGCAGGCCAATTCCAGCCTGGCGCTGCGCCAGGCCGCGCTGCAGGGCCTGGGCATCGCCCGCATGCCCTGGTTCGTGGTCGGCGAGGACATCGAAGCCGGAAGGCTGGTGCGCCTGTTCCCGGACTGGGAGTTGCCGGGGCAGGGCATCCACGTGCTCGCCGCCAGTCGCGCGCATGCGCCGCCCAAGGTCCGGGTGTTCACCGAATTCATGCGGGAGCGTTTCGGCGACCCGCCCTATTGGGAGCGCGGCGAGTCGCCGCCGCCGTGAGCTTTCCCTGAACGATCGGCTGCCGGGCCTTGCCTCGGTTTGACTGAAGTCGTTTAATGCTTCAGAAATTTCTGAAACTACGAGTAAGCGCATGGACCTGCCGCCGCTCAGCCAGTCCTTCGTGCTCCATTTTGGCGAGATGGGTAGCCGCTGGGGCATCAACCGCACGGTCGGGCAGATCTACGCCCTGCTGTTCATCT
>CAMLKR010000271.1 GCA_946480565.1 uncultured Arenimonas sp.
GCGCCGGCCTCACCCGCAAGCCCTGGGTGAAGAGCTCGCTGGCGCCGGGATCGAAGGCGGTCGCGCTGTACCTGGAAGAGTCCGGCCTGAAGTCGGAGCTCGAGCAGCTCGGCTTCGGCATCGTCGCCTTCGCCTGCACCACCTGCAACGGCATGTCCGGCGCGCTGGACCCGAAGATCCAGCAGGAGATCATCGATCGCGACCTGTACGCCACCGCGGTGCTCAGCGGCAACCGCAATTTCGACGGCCGCATCCATCCCTATGCCAAGCAGGCCTTCCTGGCCTCGCCGCCGCTGGTGGTGGCCTACGCCATCGCCGGCACCATCCGCTTCGACATCGAGAAGGATGCGCTGGGCCACGACGCCGACGGCAGGCCGGTGACGCTGAAGGACCTGTGGCCGAGCGACGCCGAGATCGACGCGATCGTGAAGACCGCGGTGAAGCCGGAGCAGTTCCGCGCGGTCTACGAGCCGATGTTCAAGTTCGCCGTGGAAAGCGCCGCCAAGGTCAGCCCGCTGTACGACTGGCGCGCGCAGAGCACCTACATCCGCCGCCCGCCCTACTGGGAGGGCGCGCTGGCCAAGCCGCGCACGCTCAGCGGCCTGCGCCCGCTGGCCCTGCTCGGCGACAACATCACCACCGACCACCTGTCGCCCTCGAACGCGATCCTGGCCGACAGCGCCGCCGGCGAATACCTGGCGAAGATGGGCCTGCCGGAGGAGGACTTCAATTCCTACGCCACCCACCGCGGCGACCACCTGACGGCGCAGCGCGCGACCTTCGCCAACCCGACCCTGGTCAACGAGATGGCGGTGGTGGACGGCAAGGTGAAGAAGGGCTCGCTGGCGCGCGTCGAGCCGGAAGGCCGGGTGATGCGCATGTGGGAGGCGATCGAGACCTACATGGACCGCGGCCAGCCGCTGATCATCGTCGCCGGCGCCGACTACGGCCAGGGCAGTTCGCGCGACTGGGCCGCCAAGGGCGTGCGCCTGGCCGGCGTGGAGGCGATCGTGGCCGAGGGTTTCGAACGCATCCATCGCACCAACCTGATCGGCATGGGCGTTCTGCCGCTGGAGTTCCAGCCCGGCACCACGCGCCTGACGCTGGGCCTGGACGGCACCGAAACCTACGACGTGACCGGAGACCGAACGCCGCGCGCGATCCTGACGCTGGTGATCCATCGCCGCAACGGCGATCGGGTTGAGGTGCCAGTCACCTGCCGCCTCGACACCGCCGAGGAGGTTTCCATCTACGAAGCCGGCGGCGTGCTGCAGCGTTTCGCCCAGGACTTCCTCGAATCGACCAAGGCGGCCTGACATGACGCATGCGCCGCAGATCCGGATCCCCGCCACCTATATGCGCGGCGGCACGTCCAAGGGCGTGTTCTTCCGCCTTGAGGACCTGCCCGCGCCCGCGCGCGTGCCGGGCCCCGCGCGCGATGCGCTGCTGATGCGCGTCATCGGCAGCCCCGACCCGTACGGCAAGCACACCGACGGCATGGGCGGTGCCACCTCCAGCACCAGCAAGTGCGTGATCATCGGCAAGAGCACGCAGCCCGGCCACGACGTGGACTACCTTTATGGCCAGGTGGCCATCGACACGGCCTTCGTCGACTGGAGCGGCAACTGCGGCAACCTCAGCACCGCGGTCGGCCCCTTCGCGATCGCCAACGGTTTCATCGACAAGGCGCGGCTGCCGGAGAACGGCGTGTTCCCGGTGCGCGTGTGGCAGGCCAACATCGGCAAGACCATCGTCTGCCACGTGCCCATCGCGAACGGGCAGGTGCAGGAAACCGGCGACTTCGAGCTCGACGGCGTCACCTTCCCGGCCGCCGAGATCGTGCTCGAGTTCATCGATCCGGCCGACGAGGGCGAAGGCGAGGGCGGCGGCGCGATGTTCCCCACAGGCAACCTCACCGATTCACTGGAAGTGCCCGGCTTCGGCGCGCTCGAGGTGACCATGATCAACGCCGGCATCCCGACCGTGTTCGTCAACGCCAAGGACATCGGCTATACCGGCACCGAGCTGCAGGACGCGATCAACGGCGACCCGAAGGCCCTGGCGATGTTCGAGGCCATCCGCGCCCATGGCGCCGTGCGCATGGGCCTGATCAAGGACGTGGCCGACGCGGCCAAACGCCAGCACACGCCCAAGGTCGCCTTCGTCGCGCCGGCGGCGGACTACGTCGCCAGCAGCGGCAAGGCCATCGGCGCGACCGACATCGACCTGCTGGTCCGGGCCCTGAGCATGGGCAAGCTGCACCACGCCATGATGGGCACCTGCGCCGTCGCCATCGGCACCGCGGCCGCGATCCCCGGCACCCTGGTGAACCGCGCGGCCGGCGGCGGCGCGCGCACGTCCGTGCGCTTCGGCCACCCCAGCGGCACCCTGCGCGTCGGCGCCGAGGCCACCCAGGCCGACGGCCAGTGGGTGGTGCGCAAGGCCATCATGAGCCGCAGCGCGCGTGTGCTGATGGAAGGCCGGGTCCGCATTCCCGGTTGAACCCGCATCCATCCCGCCGCCGCCTGCACGCCGACTTCACGCAAGCCGCGCAGACTGGAGCGGGGCCCTGGCAGCAGGGGAGGGCCGTGTCGGAAACCGCCTCGGTCTTCGGGAGAGATCGCCATGGTCGCGCCGCGTCGTTTCGCAAGTCTCGTCCTCTGCGCCCTGATCGCGGCGGCCGTCCCATGGCCGGCGTCCGCTCGCGACGCCGCTGTCCTGTTCCGCGACGTGCGGGTGTTCGACGGCGTAGGCCCGGCGCTGACGGCACCGACGAACGTACTCGTGCGCGGCAACACCATCGAAGCCATCGGCCCTTCGGCTACCGACGCCGGCGCCCGGGTCATCGACGGCCGCGGCCGCACCCTGATGCCCGGCCTGATCGACGTGCACGTGCACATGACCTTCAGCGCCATGACCATGGCGCAGCTGGCATCGCCCGAACTGACGCCGGCCAGGGCCGAAGCGGCCGCCGCACAGGGCGCGGAGGCCATGCTGCTGCGCGGCTTCACCAGCGTGCGCGATGCCGGCGGGCCGGTGTTCGCCCTGAAGGCCGGTATCGACCGCGGCACCTACCGCGGCCCCAGGATCTGGCCCTCGGGCGCGCACCTCAGCCAGACCTCCGGCCACGGCGACCTGCGCGCGCCGCACGAAGGCCCGCGCCGTTTCACCGGCAAGCTCTCCCGCGCCGAGCAGCTGGGCGCCACCTGGATCGTGGATGGCCGCGACGACGTTCTCACCGCCACCCGCGAGAACCTGCGCTTCGGCGCCAGCCAGATCAAGCTGATGG
>CAMLKR010000272.1 GCA_946480565.1 uncultured Arenimonas sp.
CGGGCAGGAGCCCAAGTGTCGCGAAGGGCAGGATGCCCGAGAGCGACCCGGTCGTAAGCTGGTCATGGATGACGCTCGCGCGCGACCGGGCAGCCATACCCCCTTGTCTGCGGCGGCGCACGCCGGATCAACCGCCCACGAGCACTGGACCTGCTTGCGAACGCAAGGGCTAAATCGCGCGCTCGCGGAGGGCGGCGCGGTAGCGGCGGCTGCAGGGCAGGGTGCTGCCGTCCTTGAGATGCAGCCGCGCGTCGCCGGTGTCGAGCGGCTCGATCATCGCGACGTGGTCCAGGTTGACGATGTGGCTGCGGTGCACCCGCTGGAACCGCGCCGGATCCAGCCGCGACTCCAGCGCACCGATCGTGCTGCGCAGCGGATAGTCCCGGCCGCGCACCCGCAGGTTGACGTAGTTGCCCGCTGCCTGCAGCGACTCGATGTCGGCCGCGGCCACCAGGAACTCCCGGCCCAGCTTGCGGACCAGGAAACGCTCCGGCCGCTCCACCGGCTCCACCGGCGGCGTGTCGTCGTCGGGCGCGTCCAGCAGGCTGGCCTCGCCCTGCAGCCGGCGCACCAGGAACCGGTAGGCCTCGATCGCCAGCACCGCCCCGGCGAACGTGCGGACATCCTTGATGTATTCGTAGAGGATCTGCCGCGGCCAGTTGCCGAAGTCGTAGCTCTCCCCGGCGGCCAGGTAGATGGCCTGGCGCAGGCCCACCATCGCCACCACGTGCAGCAGGCAATAGACCACGCTGGCCAGCGCATACCAGGGCAGCTGCCGGCGCCAGGTGTCCAGGTGCAGCGGGAAGCGCCGGGTGAACCAGACCAGGGCCGGCACCAGGGCCAGGATGACCAGGTTGCTGCTCCACTCCCAGATCGCCGGCTCCATGGGATGGAATTCCAGGCCGGCCCGGGTCATCTCCATGGTCACCGTGAGGGTGTTGCCGATGGCCGAGACCACCGCCGCCACCACCCAGTAACCGACCTCGAACCAGCGGCGCCAGGGCAGGAAACGTTCGTAGGCGGTGGGCGTGCGTTCGCGGATGGGCGGGGTCATGCCGGCATTCTAGTCGGGGCGCCGGCGGCGGCGGCCGGGTTTCGTCCCCGGGTTCCGCGCTTCGTCCCCGCGGGTCCGCGGGCGGTCCCCTGGCGCTGTCGGAACAGGGTCGCGGACCGCAGCCTGGCGGTGTCCCCATCCGGAGCGCCCCATGGAACGCCGCCGCGATCTCGACGCCCTGCGCGTCCTCGCCCTCGTCGCCCTGATCGCCTACCACTGCGCCATGCTCTACGTGGCCGAGTGGGAGTGGCACATCAAGAGCAGCTACCTGCAGGAGTGGCTGCAGTGGCCGATGCTGGCCATGAACCGCTGGCGCATGGCCCTGCTGTTCCTGATCTCCGGCCTGGCCATCGGCCTTTACCGGCCGGCCCGGGCCCCGGGGCGGTTCGCCCTGACCCGCACCTGGCGCCTGTTCCTGCCCCTGGTGTTCGGCATGCTGGCCATCGTGCCGGTGCAGGCCTACGTGCAGGGCGTGGTGAACGGCGGCGTCCAGCCCGGCTATGCCGAGTTCATGCTGCGCTACTGGCAGCTGCAGCCCTGGCCCGACGGCCGTTTCGACGGCGCCGAATACGGCATCACCTGGAACCACCTGTGGTACCTGGCCTACCTCTGGGTCTACAGCCTGCTGCTCACCGCCCTGCTGCCGCTGCTCGAATCCCGGGCCGGCCTTCGCCTGCAGGCAGCGCTGGGCGGGCTGCGCGGCGGGGCCCTGGTACTGGTCCCGGCCTTGCCGCTGATGCTCTACCTGAACCTGCTGATGCCGCAGTTCGAGGCCAGCAACGACCTGCTGCACGACTGGTTCCAGCACGCCCAGTTTTTCACCGTATTCCTTTACGGTTATGCCCTGGCGCGCAGCGAGGGGTTCTGGGCCGAGCTGTCGCGGCTGCGGCGTCCCCTGGGCTGGGCCGCGCTGGCGATGGTGGCGGTGTACGTGCCCCTGCTGAAGTCGGACATCAGCTTCGGCGAGCCGGCGCTGGCGGCGATCCGCTGTTTCCGGGGGCTGCTGGTCTGGACCGTGCTGCTGGCGATCCTGGCCTGGGCCAGGCACGCGCTCGACCGCCCCTTCCGCTGGCTGCCCTACGCCAGCGAGGCGGTCTTCCCCTGGTATGTGATCCACCAGAGCGCGACGGTGCTCGTCGCGTACTGGCTGGTGCCGCTGGAGCTGGGCGCGCCGGTCGAAGCGCTGCTGGTCGTGGGCGGCACCGTCGCGGCCTGCGCGCTCGGCTACGAAGCGGTGCGCCGCGTCGGCCTGCTGCGGCCGCTGTTCGGGCTCAAGCGGCGGCCGGCCTCACGCCGCCCGCAGCCGGAATCGTTCGCGGTAGTCGGCGGGCGTGAGTGAGGTCGCGCGCTTGAACAGCTTGCGGAAGCTGGAGGCGTCGCTGTAGCCGCAGCGCTCGACGATCTCGTCGAAGCTCAGCAGCGTCGTCTCCAGCAGCGCCTTCGCCCGTTCCACCCGCAGGTGCTGGATGTGGCCCAGCGGCGAGTTGCCGTAGTGCTGGCGGAAATGCCGCAGCAGGCTGCGTTCGCTGGTGCCGCAGGCCTGGGCCAGTTCGCCGATGCTCAGCTCGCGGTGCAGCTCCTTCTGCAGGAAGTGTTCCGCCTTCTCCGACAGCGAATGGCGCGGGCGTTCGGTCAGGGCCAGGCTGATGTAGGGCGCCTGGCTGTGGCGGTCGGCGTCGATCAGCATCATGCGGCCGGTGTGCTGGGCCAGGGCCGGGTCCACTTCCCGGGCCAGCAGCTGCAGCACGTAGCTCAGCACCGCGGTGCTGGCGCCGGTGGTGGTGATGTTGCCGTCCTCGACCACCATGCGCTCGATGTCCACCTTCACCCGCGGGTAGCGCTTGCGGAAGGCGGCGTGCAGCCACCAGCTGGTGGTGGCCGCGTGGCCGTCGAGCAGGCCGGCCTCGGCCAGCAGGAAGGTGCCGCAGCAACTGCCGGCCAGCGGTACGCCGCGCAGGTGCAGGGCGCGCAGCAGCTCGATCTCGGGGCTGTAGCCGTGCACGCGCTCCAGCAGGTCTTCGGCGCTCGAGTGCATGAAGCCCGGCACCAGCAGCAGGTCCAGCGCCAGGTCGGGCGACTGCACGGGGCCGATGCTCAGGCCGCCGGTGCCGGTCACCGTGGCCTGGCCGCGGGCGCCGACCAGCACCGTCTGCAGCCGCAGCGGCGTCGCCGGGTCGCGCACCTCGGCCAGCTTCTGCGCGACCCGCAGGATGTCCATCGGCCCGGTCAGGCT
>CAMLKR010000273.1 GCA_946480565.1 uncultured Arenimonas sp.
ATCAGGTCGTTCACTTCCTGCAGGTAGCTGATCAGCATGCGGGCGCGTTCGCGGGTGTCCACGCAGACGTCCCAGTCGCTGTCGTTGAGCATGCGGCGCAGCTGTTCGGCGCGGCCCAGACGCTCGGACAGCACGGCCACGGCCTGGTCGCGCGGCTGGTCCTGCAGCCAGCGGGCCAGCGTCACCAGCTGGTCGGCGGTGACCGGCGGGGCATTGGGGTCGAGCTGCGCCAGCAGTGCGTTGAAGCGACGCAGGGCGGCGTCCTGCAGCGCGATGGGGCCGACCTGGCGGCGGCGGGAGTCGTGGGATTCGGGCGGCAGGTGGAGGGCGAGGCGGTCCTGCAGGCGGGCGTTCATTTCGGTTTCTCGGCTGGCGGCGCGCGGGACGACGGAACCATTCCGGAATCCGCGCACATCCCTTGGGATGCGCCGCCAGCTTGAAGCGTTGCAGCGCCTGCGTCGAAGGCCTTTAGTGGCCGTGACCTTCGGGCTAATTCAGTGTGCCGACAGCTTCGCGCACCGGCTCAGACCACGCGCAGTCCGCCTTCGAGCGGGCCGTAGTCGACGTAGTGCTGGTGCCGCACGCGATGCAGCTGCTCCCACAGCGCGCCTTCGTCCAGGCGCACGCGCAGCCAGTCGTCGCGGCTGGGATGGCCGCCGAAACCGGCGCCGGATTCGTCGCGGAAGCGGCAGAAGTCGCGGTAGTCCTCCAGCTCCTCGGCCACCATCGGCCAGGCCAGTTCGACCAGTAGTGCGTCATCGAGGCGGCCGACCAGGGGCACGTCGTCCGGTATCAGGTCGCGCGCCTGGTCGACGTAGTCGAGCAGGCGGTAGATGCGTTTGGCCAGCGCGGCGTCGATGGCCCAGTCGCGGTCGGCGGCCATGGCCCTGATTTCTTCGAGCCGGCCCAGCCGCGCCTGCAGCAGGGCTTCGGCCTGTGCGGGCGGCAGGTCCACCAGCCAGCGCGCGACGCTGGACACCGCGTGGGCGTCCACGTGCGGCGCGTCGGGATGCAGTTCGTGCAGCAGGGAATTGAAGTCGGCGATCGCGGCGCCGTCGAACGACACTGGCGCGCCGGTGGCGGCGGCGGGAGCGTGGCGCAGGGCGTGCAGGGGCAGGGGGGAATCGGCGGGAAGGGGGACGTTGTGGCGCATGGCAGTACTCGCTGCCGGCCGGATGAAGGGGACTGCGGGCGACTGGTCGGCTGGAGAGGTCCGCAGCCGCATCTGCCGGGATGCAGCCATTGGTCTACGCCGGCGCAAACGGCCTGTCAAATGCCGCGCCGTTCAGCCGATCAGCATCGGTTCCAGGCAGGCGCGCACCGGCGCGAAGCTGCGCCGGTGTTCGGCGCAGGGGCCCAGGCGGCGCAGGTTCTCCAGGTGCGCCGGCGTCGGGTAGCCCTTGTGCAGGGCGAAGCCGTAACCCGGGTGCCGGACATCGAGTTCGCACATCCAGCGGTCGCGCGCCACCTTGGCCAGGATCGACGCCGCCATGATCGCCGGCTCGCGCGCATCGCCCCTCACCAGCGCCTCGGCCGGGCAGGGCAGGCCGGGCGGCAGGCGGTTGCCGTCGATCAGGGCGCGCTCGGCGCCCGGCGCCAGCGCACGCAGCGCGCGCGCCATGCCCTCCAGCGTGGCGCGCAGGATGTTCAGCCGGTCGATCTCGGCGGCGCTGACCATTTCGACGTGCCAGGCCAGCGCGCGCTCGCGGATCAGCGGTTCCAGCGCGTCCCGGCGGGCTTCGCTGAGCGCCTTGGAATCGCCCAGTCCGGCGATCGGGCGCG
This sequence comes from uncultured Arenimonas sp., assembly GCA_946480565.1. The sequence goes on from CAMLKR010000273.1 coordinate 1,783, forward strand.
CGGGGTCCAGGATCACCGCCGCCACCGCCACCGGCCCGGCCAGCGGCCCGCGGCCGGCTTCGTCGACCCCGGCGATGCGCAGGATCATGGCTGGGCCAGCAGTTCGGCCACCGCGTCGGCGGCGCTGGACGAGGCGTCCTGGCGCAGCTTGTGGTGGATGTGCAGGTAGCGCGGCAGCAGGGCGGCGCGGGCGTCGGGCAGGTTGAACCAGTGCATCACCGCCGATGCCAGGTTCTCGGGCGTGCAGTCGCGCTGCATCAGCTCGGGCACGATCGGCTCGTTCGCCAGCACGTTGGGCAGGCTGTAGCGGTTGACCTTCATCAGGCCCAGGGCCATCACGATGCGGTAGGTGAGCGCCGAGATGCGGTAACCCACCACCATCGGGCGCTTGGCCAGCATCGCCTCCAGCGCCGCGGTGCCGGAGGCCAGCAGCACGACGTCGGCGGCGACCATCGCCGCGTGCGCGCGGCCGCTGAAGACCACGGCATTGGCCAGCGACGAGCGGTGCAGCACGGCTTCTATGGCCCGGCGGCAGTCCGGGTTCGCGGCCGGAATGGCCACCACCAGCCCGGGCACCTGGGCCGTCACCAGGCGCGCCGCCTCCAGGAAGGTCGGCAGCAGACGCTGGATCTCGCCCAGCCGGCTGCCGGGCAGCACCGCCAGCACCGGGGCCTTTTCCGGCAGGTCGAGCTGTTCGCGCGCGGCGCCGCGGTCGGGCTCCAGCGGGAAGGCGTCGGCCAGCGGATGCCCGACGAAACGCGCGTCGACGCCGTGGCGCTGGTAGATCGGCGGCTCCATCGGGAACAGGCACAGCACCCGGTCTGCGCTGCGGCCGATCTTCGCCGCGCGGCCTTCGCGCCAGGCCCACACCGACGGGCTGACGTAGTGCACGGTGCGGATGCCGGCCTGCTTGAGCTGGCGCTCCAGGCCCAGGTTGAAGTCGGGGGCGTCGATGCCGATGAAGACGTCAGGCGTCCAGTCCAGCAGGCGCCGGCGCAGGTTGGCGCGCAGCCGCAGCAGGCGCGGCAGGTGCCGCAGCACCTCGGCCAGGCCCATCACCGCCAGCTCGGCGCAGTCGTGCCAGCAGTCCACCCCGGCCGCGCGCAGGTGTTCGCCGCCGACGCCGGCGAATTCGGCTTCCGGGAAACGCAGGCGCAGTTCGCGCACCAGGCCCGAGCCCAGCAGGTCGCCCGATGCCTCGCCGGCGACCACCGCGAAGCGCAGGCGCTTGCCGGCGGCGATGGCCAGCTCCAGCGAAGGCGTCAGGCGGATGCCGGCCATCGCCGTAGGCTGGCCGTCAGCGCAGCAGTCCGCGCTCGCTGCGCTCGATGAATTCGAGCATCAGCCGCACGTCCTGCGATTGATCGGCGCTCTGGGCCAGCTGCTCGCGCACTTCGGCCATCGGCTTGCCGGACATGTACAGGGCGCGGTACGCGCGCTTGATGGCGGCGATGCGCTCGGCGTCGAAGCCGCGGCGCTTGAGGCCTTCGCTGTTGATGC
>CAMLKR010000274.1 GCA_946480565.1 uncultured Arenimonas sp.
TATTCGTGCAGGGCATCGCCGGCCAGCTGTTCCGCGACCAGGCGCTGACGGTGGCCATCGCCATCGGCATTTCGCTGATCGTGTCGATGACGCTCATCCCGATGCTGAGCTCGCTGAAGGGCCGTCCGCCGCTGGCGTTCCCCGAGGAAGCCCCGCACCCGCAGTGGAAGCCGGCTTCGCGCTGGCAGAAGCCGGTGGCGGCCACGGGGCGCGGTGTCGGCGCGATCTTCCGCTGGGGGTTCTTCGGCGCCGCCTGGCTGGTCGTGCGGGCGTGGCGTGGCGTGGTGGCCGTGGTGGGCCCGGTCATGCGCAAGGCGTCCGACCTGACCATGGCGCCCTACCACCGCGCCGAAGCCGGCTACATGCGATTGCTGCCGGCGTCGCTGCAGCGCCCCTGGCTGGTGCTGGGTTTCGCCGCCGCGGCGTTCGTCGCTTCACTGGCGATGGTGCCGCTGCTGGGCGCGGACCTGATCCCGCAGCTGGCGCAGGACCGCTTCGAGATGACGGTGAAGCTGCCGCCCGGTACGCCGCTGGCCAAGACCGACGCCCTGGTGCGTGAACTGCAGAACCAGCACGCCAAGGACGAGGGCATCCATGCGCTGTACGGCGTAAGCGGCAGCGGCACGCGGCTGGACGCCAATCCCACCGAGAGCGGCGAGAACATCGGCAAGCTGACGGTGGTGATGGCCAACGGCGGCAGCGAGGCCCTGGAGGCCCGCGAAACCGACGCGCTGCGTGCCAGCATGAAGCAGCATCCGGGCGCACAGGTCGATTTCAGCCGTCCGGAGCTCTTCAGCTTCTCCACCCCGCTGGAAGTCGAACTGCGCGGCCAGGACCTGGCCAGCATCGAGAAGGCAGGCCAGAAGCTGGCGGCGCTGCTGCGCACCAACCCGCACTACGCCGACGTCAAGTCGACGGTGGAGCAGGGCTTCCCCGAGATCCAGATCCGCTTCGACCAGGAGCGCGCCGCGGCGCTGGGCCTGACCACGCGCCAGATCGCCGACCAGGTGGTGCGCAAGGTGCGCGGCGAAGTGGCCACCCGCTACAGCTTCCGCGACCGCAAGATCGACGTACTGGTGCGCTCGCAGGAGGCGGACCGCGCCTCGATCGAGGACATCAAGCGCCTGATCGTCAACCCCGAAAGCGCCGCGCCGGTGACCCTGGCCGCGGTGGCCGACGTGGTCGCGACCACTGGCCCCAGCGAGATCCACCACGCCAACCAGACCCGCGTGGCCGTGGTGTCCGCGGACCTGGCGCGCGGCGACCTGGGCAGTGCGGTGGCCGAGATCCAGGCCCTGGTGGCGGAGAACCCGCTGGGGCCCGGCGTCAGCATGCGCATCGGCGGCCAGGGCGAGGAACTGCGGGCGTCGGTGATGTCCCTGCTGTTCGCGTTCGGCCTGGCGATCTTCCTGGTCTACCTGGTGATGGCCTCGCAGTTCGAATCGCTGCTGCACCCGTTCGTGATCCTGTTCACCGTGCCGCTCGCCATCGTGGGCGCGGTGCTGGCGCTCAAGCTCACGAACAGCTCGATCTCGGTCGTGGTGTTCATCGGCCTGATCCTGCTGGTTGGCATCGTGGTGAAGAACGCCATCATCCTGATCGACAAGGTCAACCAGCTGCGCGAGCAGGGCGTGGGCAAGCGCGACGCCATCATCCGCGGCGCCGAGTCGCGCCTGCGACCGATCGTGATGACCACGCTGACGGCCCTGCTGGGCTTCCTGCCGCTGGCCCTGGCGACCGGCGCCGGCGCCGAGGTCCGCTCGCCGATGGCGATCACCGTGATCGGCGGCCTGGCGGTCTCGACCCTGCTGACCCTGCTGGTGATCCCGGTGGTCTACAACCTGATGGACCGCCGCAGCGATGAAAGCTACGTCGCCCGCACGCGGCCGCTGGATCTGGGCCAGGGCGAGGCGGAGGGTTCGCACGCATGAGCATCGTCGAACTCAGCCTGCGCCGGCCGGTGACGGTGATCATGTTCTTCGTGTCCATGATCGTCATCGGCCTGATCGCCTCGTTCCGGCTGCCGCTGGAGCAGTTCCCGGCGCTGAACTTCCCGGGCATCTACGTCGAGCTGCCGTACCCGGGCTCGACCCCGCAGGAGGTCGAACGCAGCATCGTGCGTCCGGTCGAGGAGGCGCTTTCCACGCTCGAGGGAATCAAGCGCCTGGAGGCCAATGCCCGGGCCGATGGCGGCGGCGTGTTCATCGAATTCTCCGACTGGGGCCGCGACGTCGAGGTGCTGGCCTCCGAGGCGCGCGAGCGCATCGATGCCATCCGCAGCGAGCTGCCCGACGATTTCCAGCGTTACCAGGTGCTTAAGTTCTCCACCGCCGACGAGCCGATGCTGCGCGTTCGCCTGGGCGGCACGCGTGACCTGACCGGCGCCTACGACCTGATCGAAACCAAGCTGGCGCGCCGCCTGGAGCGCGTCCCCGGCGTCGCCCGGGTCGACATCTCCGGCGCGCCGCCGAGCGAGATCGAGATCGCGATCGACCCGGACCGGCTAGCCGCCCACGGCATCAGCCTCAACGAGCTCGCCGGCCGCCTGCAGGCGGTGAACTTCTCGGTGTCGGCCGGCATGGTCGACGACGGCGACCGTCGCCTGCGCGTGCAGCCGATCGGCGAACTGCGCGACCTGCGCGAACTGCGCGAGCTGGTGGTCGGCGCCAACGGCCTGCGGCTCGAGCAGATCGCCGAGGTACGCCTGAAGGCGTCGCGCGTCGACTTCGGCCGCCGCCTGGAGGGCCAGCCCGCCGTCGGCCTGGACATCTTCCGCGAACGCAACGCCAACCTGGTCGAGGCGGCAAAGTTGACGATGGCGGAGATCCACCGCATCGTCGAAGAACCCGACTTCGAAGGCATCGAGATCATCCTGATCAGCGACCAGGGCGAAAACGTCACCAACTCGCTGTGGGAGCTGACCGAGGCCGGCATCATCGGCCTGGTGCTGTCGGTGGCCGTGCTGTTCTTCTTCCTGCGCCACTGGCCCTCGACCCTGATGGTCAGCCTGGCGATCCCGATCTGCTTCGTGATGACCCTGGGCTTCATGCACTTCCTGGGCGTCACCCTGAACGTGCTGACCATGATGGGCCTGCTGCTCGCGGTCGGCATGCTGGTGGACAACGCCGTCGTGGTGGTGGAGAGCATCTACCAGGAGCGCGAGCGCAACCCCGGCAACCCGGCGGCGGCCTCGATCTTCGGCACCAAGAACGTCGCCATCGCGCTGTCGGCCGGCACGCTCTGCCACTGCATCGTGTTCGTGCCCAACATCTTCGGCG
>CAMLKR010000275.1 GCA_946480565.1 uncultured Arenimonas sp.
CAGCGGGCCCAGCACCAGGATCGAGGCGCGCATGGTCTTCACCAGCTCGTAGGGCGCCACGGTGCTGGTGATGAAACGCGGGTCGGCGGTGATGGTCAGCTTCTCGTCCACCATCAGCTGCACGCCCATCGCGCCCAGCAGCTCCATGGTGGTGGTGACGTCGTGCAGGTGCGGCACGTTGCCGATCGAGATCGGCCCGTCGGCCAGCAGGGTCGCCGCCAGGATGGGAAGCACGGCGTTCTTGGCGCCGGAAATCTGCACTTCGCCGTTCAGCGGTTCGCCGCCGGTGATGACAATCTTGGCCATGGTCTTGTTTTTCTCGGGGCCTTACGCGGCGCGTTCGGCTTCTTCGGGGGTCAGGGTGCGCAGGGCCAGGGCGTGGATCTCGCCGCCCATGCGCTCGCCCAGGGTGGCGTAGACCAGGCGGTGCCGGGCCAGCGGCAGCTTGCCGCGGAAGGCCTCGGACACCACGGTGGCCTCGAAATGCACGCCGTCGTCGCCCTGGACCCGGGCTTGGGCGCCGGGCAGGCCGGCTTCGATCAGTTGCTGGATGAATTCGGGAGTCATGGGGACCGGGCGCCGGGCGCCGCACAGGCCTTACAATAAGGCCCCGTATCATACGCCCAACGACCGCCGATGACCGCCCAGCACAGCCACCCCCCCGTCTCCGACCTCAGCTTCTCCACCTCCGGGCGCACGGTCCTGACGGTGGAGATCGGCGCACTCGAAGCGGTCCGGGCGCGGATCGGCGCCGACTTCGCCGCCGCCTGCCGCCTGATGCTGGGGTGCAAGGGCCGGGTCATCTGCACCGGCATGGGCAAGTCCGGGCACATCGCCACCAAGATCGCGGCCACCCTGGCCTCGACCGGAACCCCGTCGTTCTTCATGCACCCCGGCGAGGCGAGCCACGGCGACCTGGGCATGGTCATCGGCGACGATGTGGTCCTCGCACTCTCGAACTCCGGCGAGACCGACGAGATACTTTCGATCATCCCCGCCCTGAAGCGGCAGGGGAACCCGATCATCTCGATGACCGGCCGGCCGCAGTCCAGCCTGGCCCGCCTGTCCGAACTGCACCTGGACGTCAGCGTGCCCGCCGAGGCCTGCCCGCTGAGCCTGGCCCCGACGTCCAGCACCACCGCCGCCCTGGTTATGGGCGACGCGCTGGCCGTGGCCCTGATGGAGGCCCGCGGCTTCACCGCCGAGGACTTCGCCCGCTCGCACCCGGCCGGCACCCTGGGCCGCCGGCTGCTGCTGCACATCCGCGACGTGATGCACACCGGTGACCAGATCCCGTCGGTGCCGGCCGACGCCAGCGCCACCGCCGCCCTGCTCGAGATGACCCGCAAGCGCCTGGGCATGACCGCCATCGTCGACGGCGACGGTGTGCTGCAGGGCGTGTTCACCGACGGCGACCTGCGCCGGGCGATCGACGACGAGCAGACCGACCTCAAGAACACGCCCATTTCCCGGCTCATGGGCCGCGAGCCCAAGACCATCGGCGCCGACGCGCTGGCGGTGGAGGCGGCGCACCTGATGGAGGAGCACAAGATCAGCTCGCTGGTGGTCGTGGACGGCGCCCGGCGCGTGGTCGGGGCGCTGAACATTCATGACCTGTTGCGCGCACGCGTGGTCTGATCCGGCCATGCTGCTCTCCCCGGAAGAACTCCAGGCCCGCGCCGGCCGCATCCGCCTCGCCTGTTTCGACGTCGACGGCACCCTGACCGACGGCCGGCTGCATTACGACGCCCACGGCAACGAGTCCAAGGCCTTCCACGTGCTGGACGGCCAGGGCCTGCGCCTGCTCGAGGACAACGGCACCACGGTGGCCCTGATCACCGCCCGCGAAAGCGCCGCGCTGCTGGCGCGCGCCCGCGACCTGCGCCTCTCGCACGTGCACACCGGCGTGAAGGACAAGGCCGCCTGCCTGCGCATGCTCTGCGCCCAGCTGGGCATCGGCGCCGCCGAAACCGCGCACATGGGCGACGACCTGCCGGACCTGCCGGCCCTGGGCCTGGCCGGCCTGGCGGTCGCGCCCGCCAACGCCCACCCCTGGGTGGCCGAACGCGTGCACTGGCAGACCCGCGCGCGCGGTGGCGAGGGCGCCGTGCGCGAACTCTGCGACCTGATCCTCGAGGCGCGCGGGCTGCGTGCCGCCGTGCTGGGGCGCTTCGGCGCGGCATGACCCGCCGCGGCCTCAACGTCCTGCTGGCGATAAGCGCCGTGGCCCTGGGCAGCGTCGCCGTCTGGCAGTGGCGCCTGCGCCAGGTGCCGCCGGCCGAGGCGCCGCAGCGATCGGACTACATCCTGCGCGACTACGAGCTCACCACCCTAGACAAGGACGGCCGGGAGTCGTTCACCGTGGTCGGCCCCTACCTGCAGCGCGACGTCGGCGGCCGCAGCCTCAGCCTGGTGCAGCCCCGGTTCTCCTTCCCCGACAAGGACGCGGGCCGCTGGCAGGCCCGGTCCGACTCGGCCTGGGTCAGCCCGGGCGCGGACGAGGTGCACCTGATCGACCAGGTCCGCCTGGTCGGTCCGCCGGGCGAGGCCGGCCTGGTCACCCGCTTCGAGACCGAGCGGCTGGTGGTGCTGCCCGACGCCGACCAGGCCCGCACCGACGACCGGGTGACCGTCACCCAAGGCGACTCTATACTCGCCGGCACCGGCTTGCGTGCTGACATGAAGGCCAAGCGCTACCAGCTGCTGAACGACGTCAAAGGACGATATGCGCCCCGCCGCCCGTGATCTTCTCCTGCTGCTGTCCCTGCTCGCCGCCGCGCCGGTGCTGGCCAAGTCCACCGACCGCGACCAGCCGATGGACCTCAACGCCGACAGCTCCGACTCGCTGATGCAGGACAACGGCATGTCGGTGCTGGAAGGCAATGTCACCATCCGCCAGGGCACGCTGGAGGTCGACGCCGACCGCGCCGAAGTCCATCGCGTCAACGGCGACATCGACCGCATCGTGCTGATCGGCTCGCCGGCGCGCCTGCGCCAGGTGTCCGACGCCGGCGAGCCGATGGACGCCCGGGCCCAGCGCATCGTCTACACGCCGCCCACCGAGAACATGGTGCTCACCGGCGGGGTCGAGATCAGCCAGCCGCGCGGCACCCTGCGCGGCGAGACCGTGAAGTACGACATCAACACCGGCCGCCTCAACGGCGGCGGCGACGGCCAGCGCGTCTCCATGCGGATCCTGCCCAAGACGGCCCCGGCCGACTGATGCTGACCGCCGCGGGACTGGCCAAGAGCTACAAGTCGCGCCAGGTCGTGCGCGA
>CAMLKR010000276.1 GCA_946480565.1 uncultured Arenimonas sp.
CGCGTGCGGACGCGGACCAGGACCGGCTGCTGGCCCTGAACATCGGCCTGATCGATCGCTGATCCCCGGCAGACGTCGGCCCGGTCGCCGGGCCGGCGTTCAGGCCCGGTCGAGTGCCTGGCGGAAGTCGGCCAGCAGGTCGTCCGGATGTTCGAGCCCGACCGACACGCGCAGCAGGTTCTGCGCGCTGTGCGGCACCGGGCCTTCGACCGAGGCGCGGTGTTCGACCAGGGTCTCCGGGCCGCCCAGCGAGGTGGCATTGATCGCCAGCTGCAGCGCGCCGGCGACACGCAGCGCCGCCTCGCGGCCGCCGCGCAGCTGGAGGCTGAGCATCGCGCCGAAGTCCGACATCTGCCGCGCGGCGACGGCGTGGTTGGCATGCGAGGCCAGGCCCGGGTAGTGCACGGCTTCGACGGCCGAATGGGCGGCGAGCATTTCCGCCAGCGCGCGGGCGTTGCGGCAGTGCCAGGCCATGCGCGCCGGCAGCGAACGCGCGCCGCGCAGGATCAGCCAGGCGCTGAAGGGCGCGAGGATGCCGCCGGTGACGTGGCGGCGGTGCGCCGCGCGCGCGTGCAGTTCGTCGGCGCGGGCGAAGACCAGCGCGCCGCCCATGACGTCGCTGTGGCCGCCGAAGTATTTCGTGGTCGAGTGCATCACCACGTCGGCGCCCAGCGCCAGCGGACGCTGCAGCACCGGTGTGGCGAAGGTGTTGTCGCAGGCGAGCAGGGCGCCGTGGTGGTGGGCGATCTGCGCCAGGGCGGCGATGTCGGCGATTTCCAGGCGCGGGTTCGAGGGCGTTTCCGCCCAGACCAGTTTTGTTTCCGGTCGAAGCGCCGCACGCACCGCGTCCAGGTCGGCCATGTCCACGGCGTCGGCACTGATGCCGCGTTCGGGCAGGAACTCCTTGGCCAGGCTGCGCAGGCCGGCGTAGCAGTCGACCGGGTATAGGAAGTGCGCGCCGGGCGGCAGCGATTCCAGCAGCCCGCTCATCGCCGCCATGCCCGAACCGAAGGCCAGCGCCGCGGCGCCACCCTCCAGGGCCGCGAGCGCGGTTTCCAGGCGGGCTTGGGTCGGATTGTCCTCGCGCTGGTACTCGAAGCCGGCGCGGCGTTCGCCGGCAGGGCCGTGCTGGAAGGTCGTGCTGAGGTGGATCGGCGGCGCGATGGCGCCGGTGTCGCGGTCGGGTTCGCCGCCGGCGTGCACGGCCAGGGTTTCGATGCGGGTCATGCGTGGGGCTCCAGCAGGTCGAAGGTGTGCAGCACGGCGCGCAGGCCGGCGGCGTCGGTGTAGTGGTGGGCATGCAGGCCGGCGGCGCGTGCGCCGTCGGCATTGGCGGCCTTGTCGTCGACGAACAGCGTTTCCGCCGGCGGCACGCCCAGCGCCGCCAGGCATTGGCGGTAGATGTCCGGGTCGGGTTTCGAGCGCCGGTACTGCGCCGAACAGTGCACCCTGCCGGCGAACAGCGGGAACAGCGGCGGATGCATCCGGTCGAGGTGGTCGCGCAGCAGCAGGCCGTTGTTGGTGAGCACTGCTATTTGTGCGCGCGACGTCACCGCTTGCGCCAGGGCCTGCACCTCCGGCCGCGGCGACATGCCGGCGGCGCGGGCGTGGATCCAGTCGTCCAGGGTCACCGGGGCGCCGAGTTCGCGCGCGAAGGCCTCCAGCGTGCCGTCGCTGTCGAGTTCGCCACGATCCGCGGCGGCTTCCACGCCCGACTCGAACAGCGCCCGATGCACCTGGTCAGCGCCGGTGCCGGTGCGCCGCGCCATCGTTTCGACCCGGGCACGATGGTCGTAGCCGACCAGCACGTCGTCCAGGTCGAACAGGACGAGCGCCGGCCGGGACATCAGCCGCGGATCTCGCGGAAGGCTTCGCGCGCGGCCTCGATCGTGTGGCCGATTTCGGCTTCGCCATGGGCGCTGGACAGGAACCCGGCCTCGAAGGCCGATGGCGCGAAATACACGCCGCGCCGGAGCATGGCGTGGAAGAAGCGGCCGAAGGCGGCGCTGTCGCTGCCGACGGCCTGCGCGTAGGTCTCGACCTTCTGGTCGGTGAAGTACAGGCCGAACATCGCGCAGCTGCGGGTGGTGGTCACGGCGACGCCGGCGTCGCGCGCGGCGTCTTTCAGTCCGTCGCAGAGCTTGTGCGTGTTGGCCTCCAGCGCGTCGTGGAAGCCCGGGGCCTGGATCAGCTCCAGCGTCGCCAGGCCCGCCGCCATCGCCACCGGGTTGCCGCTGAGCGTGCCGGCCTGGTAGATCGGGCCGCTGGGCGCGATCTGTCGCATCAGATCGGCGCGGCCGCCGTAGGCGCCCACCGGCATGCCGCCGCCGATGATCTTGCCGAAGGTGCTCAGGTCAGGCGTGACGCCGTAGCGCGCCTGGGCGCCGCCCAGCGCGACGCGGAAGCCGGTCATCACCTCGTCGAAGATCAGCAGGGCGCCGTGCTTCGTGCACAGGTCGCGCAGGTGCTGCAGGTAGCCGTCGCGCGGCAGGATGCAGTTGGCGTTGCCGACGATGGGCTCGACGATGAGGCCGGCGATTTCACCGCCCACGTCGTCGAACAGTTTCGTCGCGGCGTCGAAGTCGTTGTACGGAAGCGTCAGCGTGAGGTCGGCCAGTGCTTTCGGCACGCCCGGCGAATTCGGCAGGCCGAAGGTGAGCGCGCCGGAGCCGGCCTTCACCAGGAAGCTGTCGCCGTGGCCGTGGTAGCAGCCCTCGAACTTGACGATGCGGCTGCGGCCGGTGGCGCCGCGCGCCAGCCGGATCGCCGACAGCGTGGCTTCGGTGCCGGAGTTGACCATGCGCACCATTTCCATCGAAGGCACCAGGCGCGTGACGGTTTCGGCCATGGTCACCTCCAGCGCGTTGGGGACGCCGAAGCTCAGCCCGTCGCGCATCACCTCCGCGACCGCGGCCAGCACCTTCGGATGCGCGTGGCCGGCGATCATCGGGCCCCAGCTGCCGATGTAGTCGACATAGCGGTTGCCGTCGACATCGATCAGGTAGGCGCCTTCGGCGCGCTTGGCGAAGAAGGGTTCGCCGCCGACCGACTTGAAGGCGCGCACCGGCGAATTGACGCCGCCGGGCATCAGGGCCTGGGCGCGGGTGAAGAGGTCGTGGCTGGTGGCGGTGTTCATGGCGGGGAGGGCTCGTGGAATGGGGGTTCGAAGCAGCGGCGATAGGCGCGCACCGCGGCGGCTGGGTCGGGAGAGTCGAAAACGCCGGCGATGACCGCCAGCAGGTCGGCGCCGGCCGCGACCAGCGAGGC
>CAMLKR010000277.1 GCA_946480565.1 uncultured Arenimonas sp.
TGTTCCGCCTGCGCGGCAAGGGCGTGAAGTCCGTGCGCAGCCGCAGCGAAGGCGACCTGTACTGCCGCGTGGTGGTGGAAACACCGGTGAACCTGACCCCGGAACAGCGGGAGCTGCTGGAGAAGTTCGAGGCCACCTTCATCGGAGAGGAAGCGCGCAAGCATTCGCCGAAGTCGGCCACGTTCCTGGACGGCGTCAAGGGGTTCTGGGACCGCATGACCTCCTGACCCCCTGTGACATCCCGCCGCCCGCGGACGCGAGCGGCTTGTGGCATCCTGCGACGGCCCCGGCGACCCCGGGGCCGTTTTCATTCACGTCCACGAAGAAGGGAGTTCGCGTGCGCATGAACAAGGGGAAGAGGTGGGGATGGTGGGCGTTGCTCGTGATGGCGCCCGCATGGGCGGCCGATGACCGGCCCCTGCAGGTCGAGCGCGAGTCCACGCGCTTCGTGCTCAATGCCGACGGCAGTTTCGTGCAGGAACAGGAAACCGCGATCAAGGTGCTGAAAGACAGCGCGCTGGAAGCGGCCAAGGATGCATCGGTCAGCTACAGCACCAGCATCCAGAAGGCCGAGGTGATCGAAGCCTACACGTTGAAGCCCGACGGCCGCCGCGTCGATGTGCCCAAGGGCAACTACCAGGTCAGCAGCAGTTCGGGACGGGAGGGCGATTCGCCCATCTACTCCGACCAGACGACGCTTACTGTCGTGTTCCCCGAGTTGGCCGTCGGCGACACCACGGTGTTTACCTATCGGGTGACGGCGACGCAGCCGATGTTCCCGGGCCACTTCTCGGTGATCCGCAACTACAGCCCGGCCGCGTACTACGGCGACGTGCAGGTGACCATCGATGCGCCCGAGGCGATGCAGGCCGCGTGGCGCAACTGGCAGATGACGCAGCCCGCCGTCGAAACCCGCGACGGGCGCCGGATCGTGCGCTGGCGCTGGAGCAACCGCCAGCCAGTCGACCGCGAAAGCCTGCGCGATACGGTCTTCACCGCCGATCGCTATCCGGGCTACGCGTTCTCCACCTTCGCCAGCTACGCCGACATCGCGGCGGCCTACGGGGGACCGGCCAACGCCAAGGCCACGCTGACGCCCCGGTTGCGCACGCTCGCCGCGGAGATCGCGGGCAAGAGCACGGACCCGCGCGAGACGGCGAAGAAGCTTTACGAATGGGTTTCCACCAAGATCACCTATGCCGGCAACTGCATCGGCCTGGGCGCAGTGGTCCCGCGCGACCTGGACGTGGTGCTCGACAACCGCATGGGCGACTGCAAGGACCACGCGACCCTGCTGCAGGCGTTGCTGAAAGCCCGCGGCATCGACAGTACCCAGGCGCTCATCAACGCGGGCGGTACCTATACGCTGCCGGACATCCCGGTCGCGTCCGTGGTCAACCACGTGATCAACTACATCCCCGGCCTGGATCTTTACGTGGACTCGACCGCGGCCACGGTGCCCTTCGGCAGTCTGCCGGACGGGGCGGCAGGCAAACCCGTGCTGCTGGTGGATGGTCATCGCGACGGCACCACCACGCCGGTGACGCAGGTCGGTTCGGAATGGCAGAAGCTGCGCACGACGCTTCGCATCCAGCCGGACGGTTCGATCAAGGGCGCGCAGCGGGTCGAACTGAGCGGACGCATGGCGGTGGCGGCACGCGCACAGTTCCGCAACGTCGGCGCCAGCGATGCGGACAAGCTGGTGCGCAATTACTTCCGGGGAAGCGCACTGAGCGCAAGTGGCAAAGTGAAGTACGACGATCCCGTGCCGATGCTGGAGACCTTCAACATGGAGGCGGATTTCGAAGTCGAACGGATGCTCCCGACGAGCGGAGGCTTCCAGGTGCAACCCTGGTTTCTGAGCTTCACCCCGGTCGCCATGCTGGTGGCTTCCCAAATCGGCGATCCGGACCAGCCCGCGGGCGAGAGCAGCTGTGGTGCCTACCATTCGGACGAGGAGTACACCTTCGAGTTCCCGGCGTCGATGCGGATCGTCGCCGTGCCGAAGGACGTCAGCGTACGCGAAGGTACGCTCAGCTACGTCTCGACGTTCCGGCGGGAGGGTGCGCGCCTGCACGTGCGCCGCACGCTGGACGACCGCACGCCCGGCCCGGTGTGTTCGCCGGAGTACAACGACGGCTTTGCCCGGGTCATGCGCAAGATCATGCCCGACCTGCGCGCGCAGGTGGTCTACCTGACAGCGGAAGGCGCGGTGCAGCAGTGAGTACCGGCCGGTGCAGCGCGTGACGCCCAACCCATCTCCCCTGATCGGCATCGTCGGCAGCGCGGGCGCCTATGGCCGCTGGCTGCAGCAGTTCTTCCAGGAACGGATGGGCCTGGAGGTCATCGGCCACGACCCCGCCGACCCCGCATCCACAGACGAAGCCGAGCTCGTGCAGCGGGCGGACGTCCTGGTTTTCTCGGCGCCGATCCGCCGCACCGGGGCGCTGATCGCGCGCTATGCGGAGCTTGCCGCCGGTGGCGAAGCCGGGCGCTTGTGGCTGGACGTCACTTCGATCAAGGCCGCGCCGGTGGCGGCGATGCTGGCCTCACGCGCCGAGGTCGTGGGCCTGCATCCGATGACCGCACCGCCCAAGACGCCGACCCTGAAGGGCAGGGTGATGGTGGTCTGCGAAGCGCGCCTCGATGCATGGCGACCTTGGATGGCGTCGCTGCTCGCCGCGCTCGAGGCCGAGTGCGTGCGGGCCACGCCCGAGCAGCACGATCGCGTGATGGCGCTGGTGCAGGCGATGGTCCATGCCGCCCACCTCGCCCAGGCGGGCGTGCTGCGCAGCGAAGCGACGCGCGCGGGCCCGCTGGACGCGCTGATGCCGTTCCGTTCCGCGTCGTTCGAGATGGATGCGGCCATCATCGCGCGCATCCTGTCGCTCAATCCGGCGATCTACGAAGACATCCAGTTCGGCAATCCCCATGCCAGCGATGTGCTGCAGGCGCTGGCGCGGCAGATCCAGCGCATGGCGAACCTGGTGGGGGAGGGCACGGATGCGGCCCGCGCCGCGTTCCGGCGCGAGTTCCTGCATGACAACCACGCCGCCATCGGTCCGGACATGCTGGCCCAGGGCAACTACAGTTACGAACGGATCGGCTACCTGCTGGCCGACCTCGCCGGCCGTGAGGCGATCAGCGTGCACCTGCCGGAGGATCGCCCCGGCTCGTTGCGGGCGTTGCTGCACGTGTTCGAACGGCATGGCATCAGCCTGTCGTCGATCCACTCCTCGCGAACGCCGGAAGGCGA
>CAMLKR010000278.1 GCA_946480565.1 uncultured Arenimonas sp.
GCGGACCAGGAGCTGACGGTGACCTCGGTCAACGAGGAAATCCTGATCGAGGCCCAGCAGCGCATCGAGATCTTCGACGGAGAAAGTTCGCTGGTGCTCGAGGGTGGCGACATCACCTACCTGCTGCCGGGTCTGTATTCTGCGCCTCAGAGCACGCATGAATTCATGGCTGCGGGCGGCCAGCTACCTCAGCTTCCGATCCTGCCTGCCGGCCTCCAGCAAGCGAACGACGAGCAATTCCAGCTTGTGCACCAAAAGACCGGGGCACCGCTGCACGACATGGCGTACCACATCACCAGTCCGTCGGGCCCGGTTCGGGGACGCACCGACATACATGGCAAGACCGAGCGCGTCCACTCCGGCAGCGCCGTGCATCCCTTGAAGGTGACCTTCACCGACGAGCCTGGCCATGACGATTTTGCGGACGGGCTGTCCGAAGGCTGCTGAAGATGGCGGACGACACCAAAGTAGTGGCAAAAGGCGCGGCCACGACGAACCCGGAGCGAGGTTCCGTGGTCGTCGTACCTGGCAAGCCCATGGTTAGCGTTACGTACCGGCTCTTCCCGGCAGATGCAACGGCCGTTCTGAACCAACAGGCGAAGCGCGGTGACTCCAATGCTCTGACCGGACTGCCGCTGATCCTTGGCGAAGTCAAGGGCGGAGCGCTGGCCCCTTTCGAGGAACGAATTCGGCGTGCGCCCGGCCCGGCGAAAGCCACCGGAAAGTTGAGCAATGGCTCATTCAAGGCCGAGGCGGGCGCCGGTGCAGCGACGGTGCCCATGCATGTGGTCCCGCTGTCGCGCAAAGTGGCGCCGGGGACCGTAGTGGGCATGTGCATCAACGTCGATGCCAAGAAGAAGTTCCGCCGTTATCCCTTGTGGCAGGTCACCGCAGGTGACAACGATATCGTGGTCGACGTGTTCGAGAAGTATGGCAAGCACGACCTCAACGACAAGGCGAGCCTTGCCGAGACCCGCGATGAAGGCACGAAGGAATCACCGCGCAAGGTGGACTACTACAAGGCAGAGTTGAGCGGCGACGTTTGGATGCGCAGCACCATCCCATTCACTGAGGCGGATGTCGAATCCGTCGCTGGCGTATCGGACACGATGAAGGTCGGACTGAAGAAGATCTATCGTGCGGAGTTTGAATCCAAAGGAGCGGATTTCTTCGTCACGATCGAACGGAAGAAGGATCCGCAGGACACAGCAAGCGTGCAGTTGTACTGGCTTGCCGCGGAGAACGGCAACTGCCAGAGCAACATCAAGGCGTTGAACCTGCGTGCGGATGTGCCGAAGCGTATTCATCCGGCAGGTTATGCGGTGGTCGCCAAGGCCGCGTTCGACGCCGGAGTCACCGTCGTGAAGTTCACGAACAGCTGGCGGCCCATGCTGGGTTCAATGGCGCACCGCACGGGCCGGGGACTGGACCTGAAGTACCTGGACACCGTCGGCAAGTCCTATTGGCTCAATCGGGACGGCCTGGGGCGCAGGGACGCCACCGACAAGAACAAGGACGGCGCGGCCGATGGATACCAGCACGGCAACATCTCGGTGGAGGAGCAGCAGGCGTACAACGAATGGAAGGATGCCGAGCAGGAGTCGAAGACCGCCGACGACAACCTCAAGCGCGCAAACGCCGACTTGAAGGCGCAGCAGGCGAAGTTGGCTGCCGCGAAGAAGGCCGGGAATCCGGAGGCGGTACAGGCTGCCGAGGCGGCGGTGAAGGAGGCGCAAGAAAGGGCGGGCAAGGCTGAGGCCGCAGCAGTAGCGGCGGCGCGCAAGGTCGAGCCGGCGAGGAAGGCGTGGTCTGATCAGGTGGCCGCCCATCAGCCTGGTCCTGTTGGTCCTTACAGGCGCTACGTGATGCGTGAACCCATCGTCACCCAGCTGCTTGATCCTTGGTTTGTGGATAAGAATACCCGCGACAAGATCGAGGCGGAGCCCAATACTCAGGCGAAAGACGGTATTCAGCACTTGCATCGACATCATCTGCACATCACCATCGATGATCCGGAGTTGGCCTAGCATGTCGCGCGCGCTCGTCGCCGTCCTTCTCGCGCCGTGGTGTATGGTGGCATTCGCGCAGTCTGTTGCGTCAAACGCAAGGGCGTGGATAGATCGTCCGTGGGAATATCGGTATCTCCTCTATACGGAGCGCCGGTTCAGCTGGGACCGGGCTCAGGAGGATGAGGCCGTTAGACGGCTGACTGACAAGAACTTCGGCCGGTTCGGAGAGCCCATTCCTTACTATTTCAGTCCGAGCTTTGTGCTCGATGGGATGGAATCGGGACGAGTGGCCGGCGACCTGGCGATTCTCAGGTTGGATATCAATCGTGATCGAAGTGTCGTTCAACGTGGACTGCGTGGCGACCAACTCTATGCTCGGCTCAATGCTCTCCGAGGCATCGTTCTGACGCCTGACGAGAAGGAGCCGGAATATCTTGTCTCATTCGGCGCCCTTTTCATGGGGGCGCCTCAAGCATCCGATTCCAGATATTCGCCCGCAATCTGCTCGACCTTCCACGGCGACAGCGAGCCGATTGACGGCTACGGCCGCTACAAGCGCAACTTTGAAACCAGCCCGAACAGGGGCTACTTCGGTTGCCGTGAATGGGCTGCGCAGCTGTACGACAAGGACCGTCCGTACATCGACGTGACGTCCTACGAGATGGAGCCGGACTATGAGGCCAAGCCGGTCAAGGGCAAGCAGCCCATGGTCCGGGTGACTTACATCCGGCCCTTCATCGGGTTCTCGCGCTTCAAGGACCCACCGAAGCCTGTGATCGGCAAGCATCTGCAGCAGTGGTACTGCATCACCGACTGTCCGCGAGGCGATCCGCCTGGGCCGATCCCCGACATCGACGCCTGGGCCGCCCGCAGCGGCTGGGGGGTGCCCAGGCGGCCGAAGAACGTGCGCGAGTTCATGGACACGCCGCCTTCGATCGATGCCAGGGAGTGAATCCCGGCCACTGCCGGCATTGAAGGGCTCCGTGCTTGCGATCGAGTACCTATCAGACATGCGAGTGAGACACGAGACGTGAACGAGCCCGACACCTCGGTGCCCGCCCCGCCGGGCTGGTCGTCGACGATGAAGCGCTGGCTGGCGCAGACCGCGAACCGGATGGACCCGGCGGTGCGGTGGATGGCGGTGATCGAAGACGGCAGCGGTACGTGCCAGTTGTCGCTGGACGAGATCCGCGCCGTGCGGGTGGAGGACCTGTCGCAGGTG
>CAMLKR010000279.1 GCA_946480565.1 uncultured Arenimonas sp.
ATCACCGACGTGCACGAGGCCCGCGCCCGCTACGACACCGCGCGCGCCAACGCCATCGCCGCCGCCACCGCGCTGGAAGACAGCCGCGAAGCCCTGGCCGAGATCACCGGCGAGCCGCTGGAGAACCTGATGGGCCTGTCGCCGGACTACAAGCCGGTGAACACCGAGGAACTGGCGGGCCAGGACTGGGTCGCCATCGCCACCGAACGCAACCCGACCCTGCTGTCGCGCGAGCTGGCCCTGGCGGCCGCCGAGCGCGACATCGCCACAGCCCGCTCCGGCCACCTGCCCACCCTGGGCCTGTCCGCGTCCATCGGCGACGAAGCCGGCTGGCAGAACCAGTACCCGGGCGGCCCGAACACCTCCGGCGGCGGCAGCACCGTCGGCGTGACCCTGAGCGTGCCGATCTTCAACGGCTTCGCCACCCAGTCGGGCGTGCGCCAGGCCGTGGACTACCGCGACGTCGCCGCCGACCAGCTTGAGCAGCAGCGCCGCGCCGTCGTGCGCCAGACCCGCAACGCCCAGCGTTCGCTGTCGGCGGGTGAGGCCGAGGTCGAGGCCCGCCGCCTGTCGGTGGTCTCCGCCCAGGCCGCCTACGAGGCCAGCGAAGCCGGCCTGGAAGTCGGCACCCGCACCATCGTGGACGTGCTGATCAGCCAGCAGGCGCTGTTCCAGGCCCAGCGCGAGTACGCCCGCGCGCGCCACGCCTTCCTGGTCAACACGCTGCGCCTGAAGCAGGCCGCCGGCACCATCGAGCTCAGCGACCTGCAGGAAGTGAACGCCGTCCTGGTCGCCGACGCCGAGGCCTCGCTCGCCGCCGACGCCAACGGCACCGCGGAATAAATCCACACCGCCGGCGCGCCGCTCAGGCGCGCCGGTCGGCCAACACCCCGTCTATCAGGGCCAGGGTCCGCGCCAGCGCGCCGGACAATTCGGCCATCTGGGTCCGGCCCGCGGACCCCATGCCGGCGCGTCGCGCCGGATCCGCCATCAGGTCCAGCACCGCGTCCGCCATCGCCGCCGCGTCGGCTACCTGCACCAGCGCACCCGCCTGGCGCATGCGCCGGGTGACTTCGGCGAAATTGAAGGTGTGGGGGCCGACCACGCTCGGCACGCCGAGGGCGGCCGGTTCCAGCACGTTGTGCCCGCCGACCTCGCACAGGCTGCCGCCGACGAAGGCGACGTCGGCCGCGGCGAAGAAGCCCAGCAGTTCGCCGATGGTGTCGATGACAAACACCTGGGTGGCGGGCGCCGGCAGGCCGTCGCCGCGCCGGGTGCGCACGACCAGACCCTGGGCCCGCGCCGTTTCGGCGGCCGGCGCGAACCGTTCCGGGTGCCGGGGCGCCCACAGCAGCAGCCCGTCCGGATGGCGCGCCAGGAACCGAGCATGCGCCTCCAGCACCGGCTCCTCTTCCGGCGGATGGGTGCTGGCCGCGATCCAGACCGGCCGCGCGGCACCCCAGGCCGCGCGCCAGGTCCGCGCCTGCGCCGCCAGGCCCGCCGGCACGTCCAGGTCGTACTTGAGGTTGCCGGTGACCACGATCCGCTCCGGATCGGCGCCGATGCGCGACAGCCGCTCGGCGTCCGCCGTCGACTGCGCGGCGACCAGGCGAACCGCCCGCATCGCCAGCCGCGCCAGGGCCCGCACCGGCAGGTAGCCACGCAGCGACCGCTGCGACAGGCGCGCGTTCACCATCACCAGCGGAATGCCGCGGCGGCCGCATTCGACGTAGAGGTTGAGCCAGATCTCGGTTTCGACGATGACCGCCAGCGCCGGCCGGGCGCGGTCGAGGAAACGCCGCACCATGCTGCGCAGGTCGTAGGGCAGGTAGACGTGGTGGACCCGGTCGCCCCACAGCGCGCGCACGCGTTCGGAACCGGTGGGCGTGATCGTGGTCACCAGCAGCGGGCGGTCCGGGTGGTTCGCGAGCAGGCCGTCCACCAGCGGACGCGCGGCCAGCACCTCGCCCACCGACACCGCATGCACCCAGATCGTGCCTTCCGGCAGCGGCTCGTCGCCGGGCCAGGCATAGCGTTCGTTCCAGCGGTGCAGGTATTCCCGCTGGCGCAGGCCGCGCCAGATCAGGTGGTAGAGGGTGACCGGGAAGGCGATGTGCAGGACCAGGGAATACAGGCCCAACATCAACCGCTGCCCGAAGGTGAGATGCATGGGCGAAGGATACCCGAGCTCCCGCCGCGGCGGCGCCGGCTAGAATGACGCGGCATGTCCGGAACCCTGCCGCCGCCCCCGCTGTCCCCGCGCACCTGGCCGACCTGGCTGCTGGTCGGCCTGGGCTGGACCGTGGCGCGTTGGCCCTGGTGGCTGCAGCGCGCCGCGGGACCGGTGCTGGGCCGCGCGCTGATGCGCGTCGCCGGCGGCCGGCGGCGCGTGGCCGACGCCAACCTCGCCCTCTGTTTCCCCGAACTCGACGAGGCCGCGCGGCGCCGGCTGCTGTGCGCCAACTTCGAATCCCTGGGCCTGGGCCTGTTCGAGTTCCTGCGCGCGTGGTGGGGCCGGCTGGCGCCGGTGGACCGCGGCTTCGAGATCACTGGGCTCGAACACCTGCGCGCGGCGCAGGCGGGGGGCCGCGGCGTGATCCTGGTGTCGGCACACTTCACCACGCTGGAAGTCTGCCTGCGCCTGCTGTGCCAGCACGTGGCCCTGGGCGCGATGTACCGGCCGCACGAGGAGCCGGCGATGGAATGGGCGGTCAAGCGCGGGCGCCTGCGCCATGCCCGCGCCATGTTCGCCCGCGACGAGCTGCGGCCGGCGGTGCGCCATCTCAAGCAGGGCGGCGTGCTGTGGTTCGCGCCCGACCAGGAGACGCGGCGCGGGGAAAGCGTGTTCGTGCCCTTCTTCGGCCAGCCCGCCTACAGCCTGACGTCCACGCACCAACTGGCGCGGCTCGGCAACGCGGCGGTGCTGCCGCTCTTCCACGAGCGGCTGGACGACGGCCGCTACCGCATCGAGGTGCTGCCGGCGCTGGCGGACTTCCCCACCCGCGACGCCACCGCCGACACGGCCCGCATCATGGCGACGCTGGAAGGCCTGATCCGCCGCCGCCCCGAGCAGTACCTGTGGCTGCACCAGCGCTTCAAGCGCCAGCCCGACGGCAGCCGCCGCCGCTACGACTGAGTCAGTAGACCGGCGCTTCGCCCGGAGGTCGCGTCTTGAAGCGGCGATGCGCCCAGAGGTACTGCTCGGGACATTCGCGCACCACGGCTTCCAG
>CAMLKR010000280.1 GCA_946480565.1 uncultured Arenimonas sp.
GCTGGCGGTGCTGCATTTCCTGTGGCTGGTGAAGTCGGACCTGCGCGAACCGCTGGTCTATGCCGCCGTGCTGGCGGTATTGCTGGGCCTGAGGCTGTGGTGGCGGCTGCGCCGCCCGGTTCCTCAGCCGACGCGGGGTGCGTAGACCAGCAGCGCGGTCAGCGCGGCCGCCAGCACCGTGGCGGCCGCGATCAGCCACCACAGCGCACCCGGGTCCCGCGGCGCCGGACCGCGTGGCGGGGGAGCCGGAGAAGACGGCACCGGAGCCGGGTCGGCGGCGACCGGCACGCGCACCGCCTTCATGGTCTGGGTGTGGGTGGCGACCGCCGGCTTGGTGGCGGCGAGCTGGCCGCGCAGCGGCAGGCCGGGGGCTTCAAGCACGAACCGGTGCTGGTCGATGGCGATCTGGTCGCCCGGCGACAGCACGGCGTCGCGCACCGGCACGCCGTTGACCAGGCTGCTGTCGTTGCCCATGGCGCGCAGCACGACGCGGTCGGCGTGCAGCTCGATGACGGCATGGCGTTCAGCCACCGCGACGTCGTCGAGCCGGATGTCGGCCGAGCCGGCGCGGCCGATCAGGCGGGGCTCGGTCAGGGTATACGTACGGCCGAAATGCTGGCCCGACAGCCCGCGCAGCACGACGCGGGCCGCCGACACCCTCTGCGCTTCGTTCATCGGCGCGGGCTGGCCGTTGGGGATGCGGCGCTCGATCGCCGGTTCGTCGTCGGCGCGGATCACCAGCCGCAGGCGGTCCAGGCAGACCAGGTCGCCCGGCCGCAGTTGCGCCAGGCGGCGCACCGGACGGGCATTCAGATGCACGCCGGGCGCGTCGGCCGGCACCCGCAGCCACAGGCCACGGCGGTCCCGCAGGAAACTGGCGTGCAGCGGCGCCAGCCCGCTGCCGGAAAGGCAGACCCGGTTGCCGCTGCGGCTGCCCACGGTCACCTCGCCCTGCAGGGCCACATTGGCGTGTTCGCCGTTGGGGAACGTCAGCTGCATCCAGGAACCTCCGGCGGCGAATCTAACATGGCCGGTCACCGGCGCACCCTTGGTGGATACGGCAAAGCAACGCAGAATAGGCCGCCGAGGAGGGCGCCATGTCCAACATCGATATTCGCCGCAAGCACACGCGGCCGCTCAAGGAAGCCCGTGCCGCCGTCGAGCGCGTGGCCGAGCACATCGCCGAGAAGTTCGACGTCGAATACGGCTGGAACGGCAACACCATGGAGTTCTCCCGCGGCGGGGTCGACGGCCATATCGCCGTCACCGGCAAGGAGATCCACGTCACCGCGACCCTGGGTTTCCTGCTGATGGCGATCAAGGGTCCGATCGAGCGCGAGATCCACCGCTTCCTTGACCAGGAGTTCGGCTAGGTCCGGCGCCGAACGGGTCTGCCTCGCCGGCGAACAGGCGGCGCGAGACCTCGCGCTCGCGCCGGCCGATGGCTTCCAGGAAGTCCCCCGCCCCGCCCAGGGCCTCGAAGGCCGCGAAACCCCGCTCCAGGAATCCCTGCAGCTCCGACAGCCCGGCCGCCCGCGCCGGCAGCCGCGAGGCGCGCAGCAACTTGTAGACGCCGTGCTTGCGCACCGCCGCTTCCAGGGTCCAGCCCACGCCCAGGACCAGCTCGATCTGGTGCCGGCGCAGCCGCGGGCAACCAGTGGACCGGTAAGCCTGGGCGTAATGTTCGACCGTGATCGGCGCCGTGGGGTTGCGGCGCTCGGCCAGGGCCGCCGCCATGCGCAGGTCGAAGGCGTGGCTGAGCACGGCCAGTTCGATCGCGTCGGTGGCGGCCACCAGCAGGCTGTCGGGCAACAGCCGCGACATCAGCGGCATGATCCGGGCCACGTCGCGGTCGCGGGCCGAAAAATCCCGCTCCCCGTACAGGTCGCTGAGGAAGAACTCGGCGGCCGGCCGCATGCGCGGGTCGGCCAGGAAGTCCTGGAAACTGTCGGCCAGGCGGCGGGTCTGCCAGGCGCGCAGCAGCGGCAGGGTCGGCAGCCGGTTGCGCGGTTCGCGGCGCGGATCATGCAGGGCCTGCTGCCAGGCCAGCCGCTGCGCCAGGCGATGACGCTGGAAGGCGTGGCTCACGGGGCGTTTCCGCGGCGGCAGTGACGGGTTTGGGGATTACGCGGCTTCACGCTTGTCCGGAGGGGTGGGCGGGCTACAATCGCCGCGCCTTCGATGGAGTGTCCCCGACAATATGCTAGTTCTGCAGCCCGCCCGGAAGCGCCGGGAAGCCAGCCAGGGCCGGATCGGCCTGGCCATCGCCGGCGGCGGCCCGATCGGCGGCATGTACGAACTGGGCGCCCTGCGCGCCCTGGACGTCGCCATCGAAGGCCTGGACCTGACCCGGCTGGAAGTCTACGTCGGCGTCAGTTCTGGCGCTTTCCTGGCCGCCGGCCTGGCCAACCGGCTGGACACCGCCGAGATGTGCCGGATCTTCATCACCGGCGACAGCGACCAGGTCAAGTTCCGCCCGGAGATCTTCCTGCGCCCCGCCTTCCTCGAATATTTCCGCCGCGCCTCGGCCCTGCCGCGCCTGGCCTTCGACTGGTGGAAGGGCGTGATCACCGACCCGGCCGGGTCGCACCTGAGCGAACTGATCAGCCGCTTTGGCGGCGCCATCCCGACCGGGCTGTTCGACAACCGCGGCATCGAGCACTTCCTGCGCCAGGTCTTCACCATCCGCGGCCGCAGCAACGACTTCCGCGAACTCGCGTCCAGGCTGTACGTGGTCGCGGTGGACCTGGACAGCGGCCAGCCGGTGCGCTTCGGCAGCCAGGGCTGGGACGACGTGCCGATCTCGCGCGCCGTCCAGGCCAGTTCGGCCCTGCCCGGCCTCTATCCGCCGGTGGACATCCGCGGCCACCACTTCGTGGACGGCGCCCTGCGCCGCACGATGCACGCCTCGGTCATCCTCGACCACGGCATCGACCTGATGCTGGGCATCAATCCCTTCGTGCCGTTCAACGCCAGCCGGGGCGGCCAGCCGCCCGAGGGCATGGACAAGCTGGCCGAGGGCGGCCTGCCGGTGGTGCTGTCGCAGACCTTCCGCACCCTGCTGCAGTCGCGCATGCAGGTGGGCCTGGAAAAATACGCTCAGCAGTACCCGGACACCGACCAGGTCGTGTTCGAGCCCAACGAGGACGACGGCGAGATGTTCTTCACCAACGTCTTCAGCTATTCCTCGCGCCAGCGCGTCTGCGAGCACGCCTTCCG
>CAMLKR010000281.1 GCA_946480565.1 uncultured Arenimonas sp.
GCTTGTCGCGGCGGTGCACCAGGTAGACCTTGCGGGCGATGTTGGACAGGTACAGGGCCTCTTCGACGGCCGTGTTGCCGCCGCCGATCACGGCCACGTCCTGGTCGCGGAAGAAGAAGCCGTCGCAGGTGGCGCAGGCCGACACGCCCTTGCCCATGTACTTCTGCTCGCTTTCGATGCCCAGGTACTTGGCGCTGGCGCCGGTGGCGATGATCAGGCCGTCGGCGGTGTATTCACCGCTGTCGCCGACCAGGCGGAAGGGCCGGCGCGACAGGTCGGCGGTATGGATGTGGTCGAAGATGATCTCGGTGTCGAAACGCTCGGCGTGCGCCTGCATGCGCGCCATCAGGTCCGGGCCCATCAGGCCGTGGGCGTCGCCCGGCCAGTTGTCGACCTCGGTGGTGGTCATCAGCTGGCCGCCCTGCTGCAGGCCGGTGACCAGCACCGGCTTGAGGTTGGCGCGGGCGGCGTAGACCGCGGCGGCGTAGCCGGCGGGGCCGGAACCGAGGATGAGCAGGCGGCTGTGCTTGGGGGCGGTCATGTATGATTCTTCAGGCTTATGAAGGGACAGCGCGGCGATGGCGGAAACATCGTTCCACCGTGGCTGCGAAGGTCCCGTAGCTTGTAGGCCGAAGCAGGGCAAATCAAGGCAAGCGCTCCGGCCACAGCGTTTCGGGCCCGGCCCGCGGCGGACTGGGCGCACCGCCATGAATTGCTGTATAAACAGCCGTCTATAACGTTTTCCTGAGGTCTTTTCTCTCAGTGGCGCGCTCTCCCGATCGAAGCACCACCGCCGGCCTCGACCGCCGCCAGAAACTCTGGCGCGAACTGGCCTTGGTCGCCATCTCGCCGCTGCTGCTCTACCTGCTGGCCAGCCTGCTCAGCTACCACCCGGACGATCCGGGCTGGTCGCGCACCGGCAGCGTGGCCGGCGAACTGCACAACTTCGGCGGACTGGTCGGCGCCTACCTGGCCGACCTGGCCTTCTGGTTCTTCGGCTACGTGGCCTACACCGTGCCCCTGGTGCTGGGTGGCGTGGCCTGGATCGCGCTGTTCGGGCTCGACTCCGATGGCGATGGCCGGGTGGATTTCGGCCCGGCCCTGCGCCTGATCGGCATCGTCGGTTTCCTGGTCTCGGCCTGCGGGCTCTGCCACACCCTGGGCGGCCCGGCGGCCAACCTGCCGCAGGAATCCGGCGGCATCCTCGGCAGCCTGGTCGGCCGCTCGATGCGCACCGTGTTCGGCGGCCTGGGCGGCAACCTGTTCCTGTTCGCCGTGCTGCTGATGTCGGTCACCCTGGCCACCGGCCTGAGCTGGTTCGCGCTGATGGACTGGATCGGCGGCAAGGTGCTGGCGCTGTTCGGCCGCCTGGGCGAAAGCACCAAGCAGGCCGCCGAGTGGCAGCGCGCCCGCGCCATGCGCGAGGAGCGCGAGGAAGTGCGCAAGGTCGAGACCGTCAAGCGCGCCAAGCGCGAGCCGGTGCACATCGAGCCGCCGCCCAAGGCCGTGATCGAGAAGTCCGAACGCGCCCAGCGCGAGCAGCAGATCCCGCTGTTCAACGCCGGTGGCAACGACGGCCTGCCGCCGTTGTCCCTGCTGGACGACCCGAAGGAGCAGCCCAAGGGTTATTCCGAGGAGACGCTGGAAACGCTGTCGCGCCAGATCGAGTTCAAGCTCAAGGACTTCCGGGTCGAGGTGCAGGTGGTCGGCGCCTATCCGGGCCCGGTGATCACCCGCTTCGAGATGGAGCCGGCGCCGGGCGTGAAGGGCAGCCAGATCAGCTCGCTGGACAAGGACATCGCCCGCGGCCTGTCGGTGAAATCGGTGCGCGTGGTCGACGTGATCCCCGGCAAGTCGGTGATCGGCCTGGAGATCCCCAACACCAGCCGCGAGATGATCTTCCTCTCCGAGCTGCTGCGCTCGAAGGAATACGACAGGTCCGCCAGCCCGCTGACCCTGGCGCTGGGCAAGGACATCGCCGGCCGGCCGACCGTGGCCGACCTGGCGCGCATGCCGCACCTGCTGGTCGCCGGCACCACCGGCTCGGGCAAGTCGGTGGCGGTCAACGCGATGGTGCTGAGCCTGCTGTACAAGGCCTCGCCGAAAGACCTGCGCATGCTGATGATCGACCCGAAGATGCTGGAGCTCAGCGTCTACCAGGGCATCCCGCACCTGCTGGCGCCGGTGGTCACCGACATGAAGGAGGCCGCCAACGGCCTGCGCTGGTGCGTGGCCGAGATGGAGCGCCGCTACAAGCTGATGAGCGCCGTGGGCGTGCGCAACCTGGCCGGCTTCAACCGCAAGGTGAAGGACGCCCAGGACGCCGGCCAGCCGCTGATGGACCCGCTGTTCCGCCCGAACCCGGAGCTGGGAGAAGCCCCGCGCCCGCTCGAGGCGCTGCCCTACATCGTCGTGTTCATCGACGAATTCGCCGACATGATGATGATCGTCGGCAAGAAGGTGGAGGAGCTGATCGCCCGTCTGGCGCAGAAGGCGCGCGCCGCCGGCATCCACCTGATCCTGGCGACGCAGCGGCCGTCGGTGGACGTGATCACGGGCCTGATCAAGGCCAATATCCCGACCCGCATCGCCTTCCAGGTCAGCTCCAAGATCGACTCGCGCACCATCCTTGACCAGTCCGGCGCCGAGACCCTGCTGGGCAACGGCGACATGCTTTACCTGCCGCCCGGTACCGCCATGCCCGAACGTGTGCACGGCGCCTTCGTCAGCGACGACGAGGTGCACCGCGTGGTGGCGCACCTGCGCGCCAGCGGCGGCGGTCCAGACTACATCGAGGGTGTGCTGGAGGAAGTGCAGACCATGGGCGACGGCGTCGTGGTCGGTCCCAGCGGCCTGCCCGAGGCCGGCAGCAGCGGCGACGAATCCGACCCGCTGTACGACGAGGCGGTGAAGGTGGTCACCGAGACCCGCCGCGCCTCGATCTCCGGAGTGCAGCGCCGGCTGAAGATCGGCTACAACCGCGCCGCCCGCCTGATCGAGGCCATGGAGGCCGCCGGCATCGTCTCCGGCCCCGAACACAACGGCGACCGCACCGTCATCGCCCCCCCGCCGCCACGCTGAAATCCGGGGTCAGAGTGCATTTATCTTGGCGGCGCGCTGCCGGCGCCAAGATAAATGCACTCTGACCCCGGATTGCGCACCGGTTTTCGACCGCGTTCAGCCAGTGCCCGCCATGCTGCCGCCCAAATCCACGA
>CAMLKR010000282.1 GCA_946480565.1 uncultured Arenimonas sp.
GGCTTGACCTGCGGGATCAGCTCGACCGCCTGGCGGCCGTCGCCGGCCTCGGCGATCACCTCGATGCCTTCGGCCAGCTCGAGCAGGGACTTGACGCCCTGGCGCACCAGGGTCTGGTCGTCGACCAGGCAGACACGGATCATGCGGGGTTCTCCAGGGGAAGTCGGATGTCCAGCGCGAAGCCCTGCCCGCGCCCGGTGATGATATCGACCCGGCCGCCATAGGCGCCCAGGCGTTCGCGGATGCCGCGCAGGCCGTTGCCCGGCGCGGGGTCTTCGGCGCCGCGGCCGTCGTCCCGGGCCTGGATGCGGGCCTCGGCGCCGTCCCGGGCGATCGACAGCCACAGGGTCGAGGCGCCGGCATGGCGCACGGCGTTGGTGATGATTTCCTGGGTGCAGCGCAGCAGCACGTGCGCGCGGTCCGGGTCGTCGATGTTCAGCGGCTCGGGCAGGTCCAGGCGGATGTCCAGCGCCGGCACGCCCTCGACCAGGGTGCGGATGGCGCCGCTGAGGTCGATGGCGCCGTCCTCGCGCATCTCGCTGACCGCCTCGCGCACGTCGGTGAGCAGCAGCTTGGCCAGGGTATGGCTCTGGCGCACGTGCTCCTGGGCGCGGCCCTCGGTGAGGTGGCCGGCGACCTCCAGGTTCAGGCTCAGGGCGGTCAGGTGGTGGCCCAGCAGGTCGTGCAGCTCGCGCGAGATGCGCACCCGCTCGCTCATGCGCGAGCTTTCCGCCAGCAGGGCCCGGGTGGCGCGCAGCTCGGCGTTCAGGCGGCGCTGCTCCTCGCGCGCCTCGGCCTGCTGGCGGGCGACCAGGCCGATCACCATCGCGAAGCTGGAATAGCCGACATAGGTCATGGCCTGCAGCACCGCGAAGCCCGGCGTGAACCCCTCCATCTGGCTGAAGACCGGCACCAGGGCAGCGTGCTGCAGCACCAGCCAGAGCACGCCGATCTTCAGCGGCACCAGCCAGGGAATGACGCCGGCGATGATCATCATCAGCACCGCGCCGACGCCGCTGCCGGTCTGGTAGCTGACCACGATGGCGGCGACGGTGAGCGCCGCCAGCAGCACGATGTCGCCCAGGCGGCGCTTGCGCAGGCCCAGCGCCCGGGTCATCTGCCAATAGATCAGTCCGAAGGCGCCGTAGGCCAGGATAAGCAGCAGCAGGCCGGGGTTGAGGATGTTCGGCCCGCTGCCCGTGGCCTCGATGGCCGGGAAGTACCAGGTCAGCGCCACCACCGGAATGCCGACCACGGCCCAGGTGAACAGGCCGGAGTAGCGCAGCAACTGGGTGTGGGAGAGGCGGTTCAGCATCCGCGCATCATAGGCCGGACCGGGCCCGGGCAAGGCGCCCGAAAGTCATGGCCGGCGCCCCAGGGCCGGGCGCCCGTGCGATAATCCCGGCCCGATCGCCCGCCGACGTCCCCCCGCCGCCGCGGTCCTCATGCCATCGGAGTCCGAAAGACAATGCCGATCACCATCCGCGACGTGCGCGAGCACGAGCTGGATTCCGTTCTAGCCCTGAACAACGCGGCCGGTCCGTCCATCCTCCCGATGGATGCGGCCAAGGTCCGGTTCTTCTGGGAGCACGCCGAATACTTCCGGGTCGCCGAACAGGACGGCCTGATCACCGGCTTCCTGGTCGCCCTGAGCCAGGACGCGCCGCACGACAGCCCGAACTTCCTCTGGTTCCGCGAGCGGCACGAGCGTTTCCTGTACGTGGACCGCATCGTCATCGCCCGGCCCCGCCGCGGCGGCGGCCGCGGCCGGGCCTTCTACGCCGACGTGCAGAGCTTCGCCGAGGTGCGCTGGCCCCAGCTGTGCTGCGAAGTCTTCCTGCAGACCGGCAACGACCCCGCCCTGCTCTTCCACGGCAGCTTCGGCTTCCGCGAGGTCGGCCAGCAGGTCATGGCCGGCACCGAGATCCGGGTCGCCATGCTGATGAAAGAGATGTGCAGCCACGCCTACGTGGCCCAGGCCTACGGCGACCGGCTGCCAGACCAGCCCTGGCTGCGCGCCCGCGCCCTGCCCGGCCGCACGCCCAGCCGCGCCACGGGGACCTGAGGCCATGGCGGCTACGACCATCGACTACGAACAGGCCGGCGAACTGAAGTTCGGCCAGGTCGGCATCGCCAACCTGCGCATCCGCACCCTCGACCCGGCCCGGCTGGCGGCCGAAATGGCCGAACGCGTGCAGCGCGCGCCCAAACTGTTCGCCCGCGCCGCGGTGGTGCTGGATTTCGGCGGCCTCAGCCGCTGCCCGGACGCCGCCGAGGTGACCGGGCTGCTCGAGGCCCTGCGCGGCGCCGGCGTGCTGCCGGTGGCCCTGGCCTACGGCACCAGCGCCATCGACGAGCTGTCCAGGCAGGTCGGCCTGCCGCTGCTGGCCAAGTTCCGGGCCTCCTACGAGCGCGACGGCGAGGCCGAGCCGGCCGTGGGCCCGCGCCGGACCGCCCCCGAGCCGGCGCCGGTCCCCGCCGCGGCCGCGGCGCCGGCGGCACGCCCGGAACCCGGCCTGATGCACGTGCATCCGGTGCGTTCGGGCCAGCAGGTCTACGCCCAGGACCGCGACCTGACCGTCTGCGCCACCGTCGGCGCCGGCGCCGAGGTCATCGCCGACGGCTCCATCCACATCTACGGCGCCCTGCGCGGCCGTGCGCTGGCCGGCGCCGGCGGCCTGGCCTCCGCGCGCATCTTCTGCCGCGAATTCCACGCCGAACTGGTGGCCGTCGCCGGCCACTACAAGGTGCTGGAGGAAATCCCCAAGGAGCTGCTCGGCAAGGCCGTGCAGATCTGGCTGGAGCATGACAAGCTCCGCATCGAACAGCTCGACTGACCCCCACACAGACGCCGCACAGGCGCGAAAACAAGTTACGGAGAAGAACATTGGCTGAAATCATCGTGGTGACCTCGGGCAAGGGCGGCGTCGGCAAGACAACCACCAGCGCGTCCCTGGCCTGCGGCCTGGCCAAGGCCGGCAAGAAGACCGCCGTCATCGACTTCGACGTCGGCCTGCGCAACCTCGACCTGATCATGGGCTGCGAGCGCCGCGTGGTTTACGACTTCGTCAACGTGGTCAACGACGAGGCCAACCTCAAGCAGGCGCTGATCAAGGACAAGCGCTTCGAGAATCTGTTCGTGCTGGCCGCGTCGCAGACCCGCGACAAGGACGCGCTGACCAAGGAAGGCGTGGAGAAGGTGCTCA
>CAMLKR010000283.1 GCA_946480565.1 uncultured Arenimonas sp.
GCGGCCTGAAGGGGGCCTGAAGGGGCCCGCTGAAATGACCCGCGGCCGGTACTGCCGGCCGCTTTGCATCGTGCCGGCGAACCCGGCTGCTTGGTTGTCCGGCCGGATGCACCGGCCGCTGTCATTTGACGTTAGCGATGGGGCGGGTGTTCACAGCACGCCGGTGAGCCAGCGGTCCACCACCTCGCCACGGGTCGAGACGTAGCTCGCCGCTTCCTTCGCCGCGCTGCTGTCGCGGGCCTTCAGCATCACGCTCTCCAGGTCGGCCAGCGGCAGCTTCAGGTTGCGCACGAAGGCGGCGGCTTTCGGGAAGGCCGCGCTGAATCCCTTGCGGCCCAGCGCGTGGATTTCCTCGGCGCCGCCCAGCGTCTGCTTCGGGTCTTCCAGATAGCGCAGCTTGTACTGGGAGAACATCCAGTGCGGCGACCAGGTCGTCACCACGATCCACTGCTTGCGCTGGATCGCGCGGTCGAGCGAGGACACCATCGCCGCATCCGAGGCGGTCAGCAGCTTGTAGTCCAGGCCATAGGTCTTGATCGTGGCCTCGGACAGCTTCATCAGCCCGGCGCCGGCGTCGATGCCCTGGATGCGGCCGCTGAGCTTCTCCTGCACCTCCGGCTTCTTCAGGTCTTCGATCGAACGCACGACCGACACCGGGATCTCGTCCGGCACGGCCCAGCCCAGCCGTGCGCCGGTGTACAGCGCGCCCAGGTCCTCGACATCGTCCTTCACCTTTTCCCAGTAACCCTTGTGCGTGCCGGGCAGCCAGGCCATCAGCATCAGGTCGATCTGGCCGCGCTGCAGCGCCGCGTACTGCAGCGCCACGTCGGTCATCACCAGCTCGACCCTTTGCGCCAGGCGCTGCTCCAGGATGATCTTCGCGATGTTGGTCACCACCTCGGCGTCGGACCAGGCCGTCCAGCCGATGCGGATGGGCTTGGCCTGGGCCAGCACGGACAAGGGGGTGCTGGCCAGCGCCAGTGTGGTCGTCGTGCCGGCAATGAAGCTGCGGCGGTTCACGGTCGACGGTTTGCGGGTCATGGGTGATCTCCGAATCGGCTGTTGATGATGCCGAAATCCACTCTAGTCGCGCCGAATGCACGGGGTTCCCTTGAGGCGACGCCGACATGTTCCCGATCGACATGCGCCCGCGAACGGGCGGAGAGGCCGGGGCCGATGGCGCATGCGGGACAGCCCGTGTCGCCTGCCGGCGGTTCGAGCCCGGCCCGCTGGCGACACTGAATGCGCGCCATTTCCTGCCGCCATTCGCGTGGCCGCCTTTGGAGACGCCGATGCAGCACGACCCCTCTGCCTTGCCGCCCCGCGGACTCACCCGCCGCGCCGCCGTGGCGGTCGCCTTGAGCGCACCGGTGCTGGGGAAGGCCGCCGCGCCTCGGCTGCGCATCGGCTGGACCGACTGGGCGGATGCCGAGGCCATCACCTTCGTCATCAAGCTGCTGCTGGAGCGCCGGCTGGGCTACCAGGTGGAACTGGTCAAGCAGGACGTGGCGGCACTCTTCGAATCCGTCGCCGCCGGCAGCATCGACCTGATGCCGATGTGCTGGCTGCCGAACACGCACCGCGGCTACTGGGCCGCCATCGCGCCGCGCGTCACCGACCTGGGCGTGCTGTACGGCGGCACGCGCATCGGCTGGATCGTGCCGGGCTACGTGCCGCCGGGCGAGCTGAACACGATCGAGGACCTGCTGCGGCCCGCGGTGCGCCAGCGCCTGGGCGGACGGGTGCAGGGCATCGAGGCCGGCTCCGGCCTGATGCGCGCTTCGCGCAGCGCGGTCGAGCAGTACCGGCTCGAGGGCTACCAGCTCGCCGAGGGATCGGACGCGGCGATGGCCGCGGCCGTCGACGGCGCCATGGCCGGCGGCCGCTGGATCGTGGCCGCGGCCTGGACGCCGCACTACCTGTTCTCCAGGCATTCCTTGCGTTACCTGCGCGATCCCAAGGGCGTGTTCGGCGGCACCGAGGACGTGCACGTCCTCGGCCGCGCGGGCTTCGAGGTCGAGCACCCGAAGGCTGCCGCGCTGCTGCGGCGCATCCACATGCCGATCTCGGACCTGGAGGCGCTGATGCTGATTTCGCAGATGAAGGTCTACCTGGGCCAGGGCGCCGTCAGCACGGCCGAACGCACCGCCGGCGTCTGGCTCGATGCGCATCCGCGGCTGGTGGCGGCCTGGCTGGGGCGGTGAGGCCTGGCCTGCAAAGTGAGCGTGCCTCTCCCGGATCGCCGGCGCCGCGTGCCGCGGGCAGGCGCATCACTTGATGAAGCGCTGGACGATCTGCTCGTACTTGCCGCTCTTCTTGATGTTGCGCAGGCCTGTGTTGAACGATTCGACCAGCTCGTTGCCCTTGGGATGGTTGCGTGGCACCAGCAGGTACAGGGCGCGCGAGGCCAGCACCGCCTTCGACATGGTCAGCGCGTCGTCCGCCAGGCCGGCGCTCTTCATCGACTCGCGGCCCTGGTAGGCATCGGTGACGAAGTAGTCGGCCCGGCCGCTTTGCACCATGCGCAGGCAGAAGGACGCGTCACGCGCCTCGGCGCGCTTCACCTTGCCCGCATTCACCAGGTCGGCCAGCGCGGGTGGTGCCGCCCAGCCGGTGGGCAGGCACATGGTGCTGCCGGCCAGCTGCGCCGGCTTCGAGAAGTCCAGCTTGCTGTCGGGCTTGGCGAAGGCGTATTCGTTGATCTCGAAGATCGGCTCGGACAGGATGAAGTCCGCCTGGCGTTCCTTCGTGGAGAACCACGGGAAGGTGCCGGCGGCCTTGCCTTCCTTGGCTTGCTCCATCGCGCGCTGCCAGGAGGTGGAGATCACCTCGATCTGCGAGCCCTGGCTCTCGAAGGCGGCACGCACCAGCTCGGTCGCCAGGCCGCCGCCGGGCAGCTGCGAGTGCACGAAGGGCGCGTAGTCGTTGCCGGTGGTCAAGGGCAGCGGTGCCGCCGGTGCCAGGCCGGCCGCCAGGGCCAGTGCGAGTGATGTGATGACGTTCTTCAAGACGATCCTCCTGCAGGGGTGACGGGTTCCGGGTGAGGGGCATGCTTCGCCGCAGTCTGCACAGTGTCCGGCGTCGCGGCTGCAAGCATGCGACACCGGATGTCCCAAGCGCGTCACGCGCGGCGGCAAGACCGATCTTGCATGGCTCATGTCATGAGCCATGCGCCGCAGAGACTGCGCCGAGCCGATGCCCGCCG
>CAMLKR010000284.1 GCA_946480565.1 uncultured Arenimonas sp.
TGCTGGGACCAGTGGTATCCGGAAGGCGCGCGGCTGATGGCGCTGGCCGGCGCCGAACTGCTGCTCTACCCGACGGCCATCGGCTGGGACCCGGACGATGCGCAGGACGAGAAGGACCGGCAGCGCGGCGCCTGGATCCTGAGCCACCGCGGCCACGCCGTCGCCAACGGCCTGCCGGTGCTCAGCTGCAACCGGGTCGGCCATGAACCGTCGCCCCTGGGCGCGTCCGGCATCCGCTTCTGGGGCAGTAGCCACGTGCTGGGCCCGCAGGGCGAATTCCTGGCCGAAGCCAATGCCGAGCAGCCCGAAATCCTCGTCGCCGAAGTCGACCTGGCCCGCAGCGAGCAGGTGCGCCGCATTTGGCCCTTCCTGCGCGACCGGCGCATCGACGCCTACCAGGACCTGCTGCGGCGGTACCGCGATTGAACGCCCCGCACGAGGCCGGCTACGACGGCCTGCACGACCAGCCGCACGCCATCGTCGAACGCGAGGGCGTGCGCTACACCCTGCTGGGCACCGCGCACGTGTCCCGGGCCAGCGTCGACGCCGTCGAGGCCGCAGTGGCGACCGGCCGCTACGACACCATCGCGGTCGAGCTCGACGCCCAGCGCCACCGGGCGATGACCGACCCGGACCTGCTGGCCAAGCTCGACCTGTTCCAGATCCTGCGCGAGGGCAAGACCGGCCTGGTCGCGGCCAACCTGGCGCTGGCCGCTTACCAGCGCCGGCTGGCCGAGCAGCTGGGCGTCGAGCCCGGCGCCGAACTCAAGGCCGCGGCTGTCGGCGCGAACCAGCGCGGCCTGCGCCTGTCGCTGATCGACCGCGACGTCGGCATCACCCTCAAGCGCGCCTTCCGCCGGCTCGGCTTGTGGGGCCGCACCAAGCTGATCGCCGGCCTGGCCGCCAGCCTGTTCGCGGACGAGAAGGTCGAGAGCGACGAGATCGAGCGGCTCAAGCAGGGCGATTTCCTGGAATCGAGCTTCGGCGATTTCGCTGCCGGCAGCCCTCCGCTCTACGAGGCGGTGATCGCCGAACGCGACCGCTACATGGCGGCCCGCCTGCGCCAGGTCGGCGCCGAGGGAGGACGCGAGGTGCTGGCCGTGGTCGGTGCCGGCCACCTCAAGGGCCTGGCGCAGCACCTGCGCGACGACCAGGCGCCGCCGGCGCCCCAGCTGGCCGAGCTCGACAGCCTTCCAGCCGGCAGCGGCGTGCCCTGGTTCACGCTGTTTCTGGTGGCGTTCCTGCTCGGCGGCTTCGCCTGGGGCGTCTGGCAGGGCGGTTTCGAACTGGGTGGCCAGCTGTTGCTGCAGTGGGCCCTGATCACCGCCGTGGGCGGTGCGCTCGGCTGCCTGGCCGCGGGCGGCCATCCGCTGAGCATCCTCGCGGCGTTCGTCTCGTCGCCGCTGACGCCGCTGCACCCGGCCCTGGCCTCCGGCACGGTCAGCGCCGCGGTCGAGGCCTGGATCCGCAAGCCCACCTATGCCGATTTCCTGCGCCTGCGCGACGACACCGGCCATTGGAAAGGCTGGTGGCGGAACCGGGTGGCGCGGGTGCTGGTGAACTTCTTCCTGACCAGCCTGGGCACCGCCATCGGCGTGTGGACCGCGGGCGCCCGGCTCATCAGCCAGCTCTGACCGCGCTCCTCCGTTCCCGGTGGTCCACCGGGAACGGATCGCGTTTCACTCGCCCTGCACTGCCGCGTCGCCCCGGGGAGCCAGCGGCGCCAGTTCCCGTGCGCGGCCGAACCTGGCCGAGACGAAGGCGCTCATGTCGTCGAGGATGGCGTAGATGGTCGGCAGGAACAGCAGGCTGACCAAGGTCGAGAACGCCAGGCCGCCGGCGATCGCGCGCGCCATCGGATAGTACGGCGGGCCGTCGCCGGCCATCTGGGTGCTGCTGAGCGCGATCGGCACCATGCCCAGGATCGCCGTGCCCATCGTCATCAGGATCGGGCGCAGGCGGTCGCGGCTGCCCTGCACCAGGGCCGAGGTCCGGTCCAGCCCGGCCCGGCGCAGGATGTTGATGTGTTCGACCATCACGATGCCGTTGTTCACCACCACGCCCATCAACACCAGGATGCCGATGAAGGCCATGATGGTGAACACGGTGCCGGTGGCCCAGAACAGCCAGAACACGCCGAAGATCGAGAACACGATGCTGCTCATGATCGCCGCCGGGAACAGCAGCGACTCGAACACCGCCGCCATCACCACGTAGATCATCACCAGCGCCAGCACCAGGTTGATCATCATCTGCTGGCCGGCCTCGTCGTTCTGCCGGAAGGCGCCGTCGAACGCGTAGCGATAGCCCGGCGGCAGCGTGGCCACCGCCAGCACTTCCTCCATCGCCTTGCGGGCATCCGGCAGGGTCGTGCCGTCCGCCAGGTTGGCCTGGATGTTGAGCATGGTCTGGCGGTTCTGGCGGTAGACCTGGGTGGCCGCCGACTGCACGTCGACGCGGACCACGGACAGCAGCGGGATGTTCTCGCCCGCTGGGGTGCGCAGGCTCAGGGCGGACAGGTCCTCGATGCCGAAGTCCTCGGACCCGTCGAAGCGGACCCAGACCGGCACCTCGGTCTCGCCGCGGCGGAACTCGCGCAGCGGCGTGCCGCGAAGCGCGATGCCGACGTAACGCGCGACCTCGTCGGCGCTGAAGCCGAAGCCCAGGGCACGCTCGCGGTCCACGCTGATCGCCAGTTCGGAGTTGACGTCACCGGTGTCCACGCGCACGTCGCGCAGGGCCGGCTGCCGCGCCAGCTGGGGGATCAGGGTTTCGGCGATCAACTTGAGCTGCTCGGAGGAGTCGCCGACCAGGGAGACCTGGATCTGGTCCTCGCCGCCACCCTGCTGCTGGCCGCCGCCGCGGAAACCAACGGTGGCGCGGGCCGAACGCGGCATGCCCTTGCGGATCTCTTCCTGCACGTCGGCCGGGTCCATCAGCTTGGCGCCCTCGCTGACCAGGGTGATGCGGGTGCCCGCCCAGCCCTGCTCGCTGAACCAGGAGTAGATCTGCTCGATCTGCAGCCGCTCACGGTTCGCGTCCAGCCATTCCTCGACGCGGCGCACCTCGTCGGAAACCTGCTCTAGCGAATAGGCGCCGTTCCACTGGTAGTACATCTCCAGTTCCCGAGTCGGCTCCTGGTAGAACATGTCCTTCTGGGTCCAGCCGATCGGCAGCAGGCTGA
>CAMLKR010000285.1 GCA_946480565.1 uncultured Arenimonas sp.
GCTTCCTGGGCGATGCGGACAAGCGGCGCTTCACCGACGTGCGCACCACGCCGCCTGCCCTGCTCGGCCAGCGCGATTTCGGGTTCCGCGATGCGCGCCTGCCGGAATTGCTGTTCCGCTACCGGGCACGCAACTGGCCCGGTACGCTCGCGCCGGAAGAGCGGGAACGTTGGGATGCCTACCGTCGCGACCGCCTTGCAGCGGGCAGCAACCTGTCGGAGTACAGCTTCGAGAGCTTCGATGCCGAACTGTCGGCCTTGCGCGCCAGCCACGGGGGCGATGCCGGGCGGCTGGCCCTGCTGGACAAGCTGCAGCAGTGGCGCCAGGAGCTGGAAGCGGGGCTCTAGCGCGCATCGAGGACAATCCTGTCGGTCATTTGACGCCGGCCTGACTACAATCGGCACATGGCCACCTACTTCTCGGATGCCAGCTTCAAGTTCCTGCGCGGACTGGCCCGCCACAACGACAAGACCTGGTTCAACGCCCACAAGGCGCAGTACGAAGACCATGTACGCCAGCCGTTCCTGCGCCTGCTGACCGACCTGCAGCCCGACCTCGCCGCGGTCAGCCTGCACTTCCGCTCGGACCCGAAGACCGTCGGCGGCTCGCTGTTCCGCATCTATCGCGACGCCCGTTTCTCCAACGACAAATCGCCGTACAAGTCGTGGCAGGGCGCACGCCTGTTCCACGAGCGCCACAAACAGGTGCCCGCGCCGTCGTTCTACCTGCACCTGCAGCCGGGGGAGTGCTTCGTCGGTGCCGGCCTGTGGCATCCGGAGCCCGACACGCAGCGCCGGGTCAGGCAGTTCATCCTGGACAATCCGGGAAGCTGGAAGAAGGCCGCGCACGATGCGTCTTTCCGTCGGCGCTTCGAATTCGAGGAAAGCGAAAAGCTGGTGCGCCCGCCGCGCGGATTTCCCACCGACTTCGCGTTCATCGAGGACCTGAAACACCGCAACTTCGTGTTCTGGCGCTCGCTCGACGATGCCACGATGACCGGGCCGCGCCTGCGGCAGACCGTGGCGGGCGACCTCAAGGCACTGGGGCCGTTCGTGGACTACCTGTGCGCCGCACTGGACCTGGAGTTCTGAAACGGAGGCCCCGCCCATGAAGAAGCCCCTCGTGATCGGCCTGCTGCTCGCCGCGATCGTCGCCCTGGCCAGCTACGTCGCGGCCGGTCCTTACCTGGCCCTCCACGGCATCCGCACCGCACTGGCCGAGCAGGACACCGCCAGGCTGGAGCGGCACGTGGATTTTCCCGCACTGCGCGTCAACCTGCGCGTACAGGTGGAGGACTATCTCGCGCGCCAGGCCGGGCCGGACGTCTCGTCCAGCCTGTTCGGCGCAGCCGCGCTGTCCCTGGCCAACCAGGTCCTCGGCCGGGGGGTGGATACGCTGGTCACGCCGATGGGTATCGCCGCCCTGTTGCAGGGGCGGGCGACCTGGAAGCGCGCAGTCGGCGAGACGGTCGGCGGCGACACCTATGCGCCCGCCGTGCCGGCCGAGCCCCTGAAGCACGCCGAGCACCACTACGAGTCCCTGTCACGCTTCACCGCCACGGTGCAGGACGGGGATGGCGACCCGATCGTCTTCGTGATCACGCGCCAGGGGCTGCGCTGGCGTCTGACCGATATCCGCCTGCCCCTCTGATCCGCCCCATGAAGGGCTGCCAGTCGATCGCGGAGCCCGTGCCCACGCGGCTCGCGCATCCGGCAGCGCCAAGCGGAACAGATCGGCGATCGTGTGCACGTCGTCAAGCAAGGCATCACGTGCGAGTGCCTCGGCCTCGTCCCGGGGCTCGGTGTCGTGCCAGAGCACCGCCAGCAGACTGATCTTCTTTTCGTAGGCATCAACCGGCGTTGCACCGCTGACGCGCTCGATCCGGCGGGTCCAACTGCTTTGCCAGTAGAAGTCGCGCTGGTCGGCGAAATGCTCGCAGCGCGGCAGAAAGTACGGCGGCCCGTCGGCGACTTCCAGCACGTCCAGCCCTTCGGTGATCGTGAAGGCGTAGACGCGTTCGCCATCGTGGGCGAAGCGGGTTTCGGGTATCAGTTGGAACCGGTCCGCGTCGGCCTCAGGCACCCAGGCTCCCCTGCAGTAAAGCCGAGTGCCGACACGCGCGTAATGCGGCGACAGCACCTCGAACGCATCAAGTGCCTCACGCGGCACGCGCATCACCCGGATCTTGTTGGGCAGCCAGTAGCTGACGTAGTGCAGTCTTCGCCCATCGTCCACGTACGCCCAGAAATCCGGCCCTTCACCGCCCTGCTTCAATACGCGGCTCCGGGCGGCAGGCAGTTCCAGGTCGTAGACCTTCTCTTCCAGGATCCGTTGGCTGCCCCATTCCCTCCGCCGGTGCAGCAGATGCAGGCGGCCTTCGCGTTCTTCCAGGCACACGACGCATTCTCCCCGAGACTCCGCGCGGCTGCGGAGTGGCTTTCGCCTATACCTATCGAGGCACCCCCCCGCGCCCGGACAGGCGCATCGGGATAGGCATCACGGATTGGCAATCCCATGCGGTACGTGGCCAGCGGCGACGTGATGGCGCGCACTGTCTATGTTGTGCTGCGAGTCGTCGAAGAAGATGTCCGCCCCGAAGGCTTCCAGGAACGGCCCCTTGTGGCGGCCGCCCAGGAACAGCGCTTCGTCCAGGCGCACACCCCACTCGCGGAGCGTGCGGATGACCCGCTCGTGGGCTGGCGCCGAGCGCGCGGTGACCAGCGCCGTGCGGATCGGCGAACGTTCATCGGCCGGGAACACCTGCTGCAGCTGGTGCAGCGCCGACAGGAAGTTGCGGAAGGGACCACCGGACAACGGCTCGCGCGCACGCGCCTGCTCGTGCTTGCCGAACGCCTCCACGCCCTGCTCGCGCGAGATGCGTTCGCTCTCGTCGCCGAAGATCACCGCGTCGCCATCGAAGGCGATGCGCAGCTGGTGCTCGTGGCGTTGCTGCTGGGGCGCACTGGCCGGCAGGATCGTCGCCGCCGCGATCCCGTGTTCCAGCGAGCGGCGCACGGATTCGGGGTTCGCCGACAGGAACAGATCGGTGCCGAACGGCTTCACGTAGGGCCAGGTGGGTTCGCCGGCCGTGAACGTGGCGCGCACGATGCCCAGGCCGTAGTGCTGGATGGAATTGAAGATGCGCAGCCCGGTGTCGGCCGAGTTGCGCGACAGCA
>CAMLKR010000286.1 GCA_946480565.1 uncultured Arenimonas sp.
CCGCTGTTCTTCCTCGACTATTTCGCCACCGGCAAGCTGCAGGTGGAGACCACGGTCGCGGTCGTCTCGGGCATCGCCAGGGGCTGCGAACTGTCGGGCTGCGCGCTGATCGGCGGCGAGACCGCCGAGATGCCCGACATGTACCCGCCGGGCGAATACGACCTGGCCGGTTTCTGCGTGGCGGCGGTCGAAAAGTCGAAGCTGCTCGACGGCGCCAGGGTGCGCGCCGGCGACGTGCTGCTCGGCATCGCCTCGTCCGGCCCGCATTCGAACGGCTACTCGCTGGTGCGCCGCATCTACGACCGCGCCGGCCGCCCGGCCGACCTGGACGTCGGCGGCGTCAAGCTGGTGGACGCGCTGATGGCGCCGACCACGCTGTACGTGAAGCCGATCCTGGAGCTGTTGGGCAAGCACGACGTGCACGCCATGGCCCACATCACCGGCGGCGGCCTGACCGAGAACATCATCCGCGTCATCCCCGAGGGCCTGGGCCTGGACATCGAAGCCTCGGCCATCGTGCTGCCACCGGTGTTCGACTGGCTGCAGCGCGAAGGCGCGGTGCCCGACGAGGAAATGTGGCGCACCTTCAACTGCGGCGTCGGCTTCGTGCTGGTGCTGGCGCCGGGCGACGTCGCCGCGGTGTCGGGCGAGCTGCAGCGCCTGGGCCTGGCGCATCGCCCGATCGGCCAGGTGGTCAGGGCCGGCGACGGCGAGCGCGTGCGCATCGGCTGAGGCCTGCGCTTCGCCGGGAGGCAGGATGTCCGGTTTCCGCATCGCCGTGCTGGCCTCGGGCCGCGGCAGCAACCTCAAGGCCCTGGTGGACGCCATCGCCGCCGGCTCGCTGCGGGCCACGATCGTCGGCGTGTTCTCGGACAAACCCGGCTGCGGCGCCATCCGGCTGGCCGGCGAAGCGGGCCTGCCGGCGGTGGCCCTGAGGCCGCGCGACTTCGCCGACCGCGCCGCCCACGATGAAGCGCTGTTCAGCGCGGTCGGACGCGTTCAGCCCGACCTCATCGTATGTGCGGGATACATGCGCATCATCGGCGACGCCGCGCTGCGGCGGTTCGAGGAGCGCATGATCAACATCCATCCATCCCTGCTGCCGAAGTACCCGGGCCTGGACACCCACGCGCGGGCCCTGGCGGCCGGCGACGCCGAACACGGCGCCAGCGTGCACGCGGTGATCCCGGCGCTGGACGCCGGCCCGCTGCTGTCCCAGGTACGGATCGCGGTCCAGCCCGGCGACGATGCCGACGCCCTCGCCCGCCGGCTGCTGCCGCGCGAACACGCCCTGCTGGTGGCGTCGGTGGACCTGCTGGCCAGCGGCCGGGCGCGCCTGCGCGCCGGTCACGTGGAGCTGGACGGCCGCCGCCTGCACGCGCCGCTGCGGCTGCGCGACGACAACCGTTTCGAGGAGGCCTGACATGCGCATGCCGATCCGCCTGGCCGCGTTCCTGGCGCTGGCCCTCGCCCTGCCGGCCGGGGCCGCGCCGCCGCCCCCCGCCTTCGCCGCCGACTACGAGGTCTTCCAGAACGGCGACAAGCTGGGCACCGGCCGCATCCAGCTGCGCGCGCTGGGCAACGACCGCTGGGAGCTGACCACCCGCAGCCAGGCGACCGAGGGCCTGTTCGCCGCCGCCGGCGTGCAGCGCGAGGAGCGCAGCCTGCTGAGCTGGCGCGGCGGCGTGCCGGAAACGGTCGAATACCGCATGCAGCAGCAGGCCGCCTGGAGCCGGCGCGAGCAGCACCTGGTGGTCGACGCCGGCGCGCGCCGCGCCAGCAGCACCTACAAGGACGAGACCACGAACCTGCCCTACAGCCCGGGCCTGCTGGACAAACACGGCGTCACCGCCGCGATCATGTCCGACCTGGCCGCCGGCAGGCGCGGCGACTTCGCCTACACCGTCGCCGAACGCCGCGTGGTCGAGCCGCAGCGCTTCCGCACCGCCGCCAACGTGCGCCTGCGGACCGCCATCGGCACCCTGCGCGCGGTGCGGGTCGAACGCGTCCGCGAGAGCGGCGACGGCCGCGTGACCAAGATATGGTTCGCCCGCGAACGCGGCTGGCTGCCGCTGCGGATCAAGCAGTACGAAGCCGACGGCGAAACCATCGACATGCGCATCACCGCCATCCGCTGAGGGTTTCCGACCGCAGGTTTCAGCCCGGCAGGCGGCGGATCCTGGCGCCCAGCGTGCCGAGCTTTTCTTCGATGTTCTCGTAGCCGCGGTCGATGTGGT
Source organism: uncultured Arenimonas sp. (assembly GCA_946480565.1). The sequence continues at coordinate 2,238 of CAMLKR010000286.1, forward strand.
AGATGCGGTCGACCACGGTTTCGCCCTGGGCCACCAGGCCGGCCAGCACCAGAGAGGCCGAGGCACGCAGGTCGGTGGCCATGATCGGCGCACCGGTCATCTTCGCCACGCCGCGGATGATGGCGGTGTTGCCTTCGACCCGGATGTCGGCGCCCAGCCGCTGCAGCTCGTTGAGGTGCATGAAGCGGTTCTCGAAGATGGTCTCGGTGATCACGCCCACGCCTTCGGCCACCGTGTTGAGCGCCGCGAACTGCGCCTGCATGTCGGTCGGGAAGGCCGGGTACGGCGCCGTGGTGAGGTTGATGGCCTTCGGCCGGCGGCCGCGCATGTCCACCTCGATCCAGTCGGCGCCGGTGCTGACCTCGGCGCCGGCTTCCTCCAGCTTCACCAGAATCGCGTCCATGGTGTCGGCGCGCGACTTCTTCACCGTCACCTTGCCGCCGGTCATCGCGCCGGCGACCAGGAAGGTGCCGGCCTCGATGCGGTCGGGAAGCACGTCGTAGTGGATGCCGCGCAGCGAGTCGACCCCGTGCACGACGATGCGGTTGCTGCCGGCGCCCTCGATCTGGGCGCCCATCGCGATCAGGCAGTTGGCGAGGTCGACGACCTCCGGCTCCTGCGCGCAGTTCTCCAGCACCGTGGTGCCCTTGGCCAGCGCGGCCGCCATCAGCACGTTCTCGGTGCCGGTGACGGTGATCATGTCGAACACGTAGCGGCCGCCCTTCAGGCGCTCCGCGCGGGCCTTGATGAAGCCGTTCTCCACCGTGACCTCGGCGCCCAGCGCCTGCAGGCCGCGGATGTGCTGCTCGACCGGGCGCGAACCGATCGCGCAGCCGCCGGGCAGCGAGACCTCGGCGTGGCCGAAGCGCGCCAGCAGCGGGCCCAGCACCAGGATCGAGGCGCGCATGGTCTTCACCAGCTCGTAGGGC
>CAMLKR010000287.1 GCA_946480565.1 uncultured Arenimonas sp.
CGCCGAAGCGCTGGCCGGTGCGGTAGACGCAGGACAGCGCCTTCTGCGCGGCCACCGTGGCGTCCCAGGTGCGCGGCGGCTCCAGGCAGTTGTCGCAGTTGCCGCAGGGCTGCGGATAATCCTCGCCGAAGGCCGCCAGCAGGGTCTGGCGCCGGCAGCGCGTGGATTCGCAGTAGCCGAGCAGGGTGTCGAGCTTGCGCCGCTCCAGCCAGCGGCGTTCTTCGCCGGCCTCGGAGTTCTCGATCATCTGCCGCAGCGTCACCATGTCGCCCAGGCCGTAACACAGCCAGGCCTCGGCGGGTTCGCCGTCGCGGCCGGCGCGCCCGGTTTCCTGGTAATAGCCCTCCAGCGACTTGGGCAGGTCAAGATGGGCGACGAAGCGCACATCGGGTTTGTCGATGCCCATGCCGAAGGCGATTGTGGCGCACATCACCACGCCGTCCTCGCGCAGGAAGCGGCGCTGGTTGGCCGCGCGCACGCCGGCATCGAGGCCGGCGTGGTAGGGCAGGGCAGTGAGGCCCTGCGCGGCCAGGAACTCCGCGGTCTCCTCCACCTTGCGCCGCGACAGGCAATACACGATGCCGGCCTCTCCGCGCCGGTCGGCGAGGAAATCCAGCAGCTGGCGCCGCGCGTTGTCCTTCTGCACCACCCGGTAGCGGATGTTGGGCCGGTCGAAGGAGGTGATGAACTGGCGCGCGTCCTGCAGGCCCAGGCGCTCGGCGATCTCGCGGCGGGTAGGCGCGTCGGCGGTGGCGGTGAGCGCGATGCGCGGCACGTGGGGCCAGCGCTCGTGCAGCAGGTTGAGTTCCCGGTACTCGGGCCGGAAGTCGTGGCCCCACTGCGAGACGCAGTGCGCTTCGTCGATGGCGAACAGGGCGATGCGGCTGCGGTCGAGCAGGCGCAGGAAGCGGTCGGTGAGCAGGCGTTCGGGGGCGACGTAGAGCAGGTCGAGGTCGCCCGAGATGAGTCGGGACTCGACCGCGGCGGCGGCGTCGGCGGACAGCGACGAGTTCAGGTAGGCCGCCCGCACGCCCAGTTGTTCCAGGGCCTCGACCTGGTCCTGCATCAGCGCGATCAGCGGCGAGACCACCAGGCCGGTGCCCTCGCGAAGCAGGGCCGGCACCTGGTAGCACAGGGACTTGCCGGCGCCCGTGGGCATCAGCACCAGGCAGTCGTTGCCGGCGACGAGGTGGTCGACCACCGCCTGCTGTTCGCCCCGGAACCCGGGAAAACCGAAAACGCGGCGCAGCAGGTCGTGGGCGGGGGAGGACATGCAGGCAGTTTACCGGGACCGGCGCGCCCGAGCTTGCGAAATCCGCCCGGCGAGGGCCGGGCGGATTCGGGTCTTCACGCCGCTACGGTCACTCCAGCAAGGAGCGCAGCATCCAGGCGTTCTTCTCGTGGATCTGGAGGCGCTGGGTGAGCAGGTCCTCGGTCGGGTCGTCGTCGGCGTCGTCGGCGACGTCCAGAACCTTGCGGGCCGTGCGGCAGACCGCCTCGTTGCCGACCACCAGCTGCCGGACCATTTCGCGCCAATCCGGGGCGCTGGGCCCGCCCTCTTCCGGGATGCTGGAGAGCCTGACGAACTCGGCATAGGAGCCCGGCGCGTTGAAGCCCAGTGCCCGGATGCGCTCGGCGATCTCGTCCAGCGCCGTCCACTGCTCGGTGTATTGGGTCATGAACATCGCGTGCAGGCTGTTGAACATCGGCCCGGTCACGTTCCAGTGGAAGTTGTGGGTCTTCAGGTAAAGCGTGTAGCTGTCGGCCAGGAAATGCGAGAGGCCGTCGGCGATCTTCCTGCGGTCCTTCTCGCTGATGCCGATGTCGATCCGGCTGCCGCCGACGGCGGCGCCGGCGGCCTTCTTCGCGGATTTTTTCGAAGCCATGGGGAGCCTCCTTTGTTGGATGCATCCACTCTAAGCGATGCGAGGTCAACGACAAATGACCCGGTCCGGGTTGTTACCATAGTGTTAGATGGAAAACCGCCCCGCCTCCCTTCCCGGTTTCGACGACGGGGCCGTGCTCAGCCGCGACCGCGGCCGCCTGCTGCGCCTGCTGGCCGAGGCCCGCAAGGCGCCGCCCGCTTCCGGCAAGCGTGCCGCCTACGAGGCGGCGCTGGCGGCCTCGCGCGCGGCACGCGACCTGCGCGCCGCGCAGGCGCCGGTGCCGAGCTTCGACGACAGCCTGCCGGTGGCGCGCGAGGCCCAGACCCTGGTGGACCTGATCCGCCGGCATCCGGTGGTGGTGGTCGCCGGCGAGACCGGCTCGGGCAAGACCACCCAGCTGCCCAAGCTCTGCCTGGCCGCCGGCCGCGGCCGTGCCGGCCTGGTCGGCTGCACCCAGCCGCGCCGCATCGCCGCCCGCGCCGTCGCCCGGCGCGTGGCCGAGGAGCTGCAGGTGCCGATGGGCGGCGCCGTCGGTTACCAGGTGCGCTTCACCGACAACGTCGGCGATGGCACCTACATCAAGTTCATGACCGACGGCATCCTGCTGGCCGAGATCCAGTCCGACCGCTGGCTGTCGAAGTACGACACCATCATCGTCGACGAGGCCCACGAGCGCAGCCTCAACATCGATTTCCTGCTCGGTTACCTGAAGAACCTGGTCGCGAAGCGCCCGGACCTGAAGCTGGTCATCACCTCGGCCACCATCGACACCTCGCGCTTCGCGAAACACTTCGGCGACGCGCCGGTGGTCAACGTCGAGGGCCGCAGTTATCCGGTCGAAGTGCGCTACCGCCCGGGCGACGAATCCGAAGACGACGCCGCGCCCGCCGGAAAGGGCGCGCGCCGCGGCGAAGCCGAATCGCGCGACCGGCCGCTGGCCGAAGCCATCGTCGCCGCCGCCGACGAGATCACCCGCGAGGACCCGCAGGGCGACGTGCTGGTCTTCCTGCCCGGCGAACGCGAAATCCGCGACGCGCACGCCGCCCTGAACCGGCGCAAATACCGGAACACCGAGGTGATCCCGCTGTACGCGCGGCTGTCGGTGCGCGACCAGGACAAGGTGTTCAACCCTGGGCCGGGGCGGCGCATCGTGCTGGCCACCAACGTGGCCGAAACCTCGCTGACGGTGCCGCGCATCCGCTACGTCATCGACCCGGGCCTGGCGCGCGTGAAGCGCTACAGCCCGCGCGGCAAGCTCGACCGCCTGCACATCGAGCC
>CAMLKR010000288.1 GCA_946480565.1 uncultured Arenimonas sp.
CGCCGCCGACCAGCACCACCGAGCCTTCGACCAGGCCGCCGCCGAGCACGCGGTCCAGCTCGCCGATGGTGGTCGAAACCCGGACCTCGACGTCGCGGCTGACGTCCTTGAGCGCGGTGATGCCGGCCGCCTCCGGCCGCCCGGCCCAGCCGCCCTGGCGCGCCGGCGCCGCGCCGCCGCCCTTGGCCGCCGAGGCGGGTTCGATGACGAACTCGCTCATCGTGTTCCAGGCGCCGCATTCGCCGCACTGGCCCTGCCACTTGCTGGAGGAGTCGCCGCATTCGCTGCAGACGTAGGCGGTCTTGGCTTTGGCCATGGGTCGGGATCGTTCGAGGGAAGGTCAATGTAACCGGGGGCTGTCGCAATCCCTGAGCCGAAGCCGCTTCAGGCTGGGTAGGAACCGGGACTGGCCGGCGCCATGAATACCACATATATTTGTGCCATGGATACCCTCACCGACCGCCAGCAGGCCATCCTCGACTTCATCACCGCCCAGGTCGCGCGCGACGGCATGCCGCCCACCCTGGCCGAGATCGCCCGGGAATTCGGCTTCCGCCAGCCGCGCTCGGCCCAGGCCCACCTGCAGGCGCTGGAGGCCAAGGGCGCGCTGAGCCTGCTCCCGGGCAAATCGCGCGGCATCCGGTTGGCCACGCCGCCGGTACCGGACGCCTCCCTGGCCCTGCCGGTGCTGGGCGCGGTCGCGGCCGGCCAGCCGATCGGCGACGCCGAGCCCGAAGGCCCGCTGCTGCTCGACCGCGCCCTGTTCTTCCCGCGTCCCGACTACCTGCTGCGCGTGCGCGGCGACTCGATGCGCGACGACGGCATCTTCGACGGCGACCTGATCGCCGTGCACCGCACGCCCGATGCGCAGGACAACCAGATCGTGGTCGCGCGCCTGGACGGCGACCTCACCGTCAAGCGCCTGCGCCGGCGCAAGCACGGCATCCAGCTGCTGCCGCGCAATCCCGACCACGCGCCGATCGAGGTGCCGCCGGGCGCCGTGTTCGCCATCGAAGGCGTTTATTGCGGCCTGGTGCGCCGGGGCTGAGATGGGCGCCGTGGTTTCCATCAGCTCGATGCTGGCCGACCGCCGGCTCTGGCGCGGCCAGCCGGCGCCGCCACCGGCGACGCGCGAGCCCAGCGGCCACGCCGCGCTCGACGCCGTGCTGCCCACCGGCGGCTGGCCCGAGGCCGCGCTGACCGAACTGCTGCTGGCCGCCGACGGCATCGGGGAACTGCAGCTGCTGCTGCCGACCCTGCGCCGCCTGACGGGCGCGGGACGCCCCGTCGTCTGGGTGGATCCCCCGTACCGGCCCTATGCGCCGGCGCTGGCGAACGCCGGAGTGGACCTGGCGCACCTGCACATCGTCGACGCCGGCCGCGACGCGCCCTGGGCGATCGAACAATGCCTGCGCAGCCAGGCCTGCGGCGCCGTGCTCGGCTGGCCGATGCGCGCCGACGACAAATCCCTGCGGCGGCTGCAGGTGGCGGCGGAAACGGGCCAATGCCTGGGCTTCCTGTTCCGCCCGCTCGCCGCCGCGCGCAATCCTTCGCCGGCGGCGCTGCGTCTGCAGCTCGAAGCCGGCAGCCTGCGCGTGCTCAAGTGCCGCGGCGGCGTCAGCATCGGGGTCCGGGTCGATTTTCCGCAGGCCATGCCTTCCGACAGCGGTACTTCTGCGTCCGCAGAAAACCGACCCTGACCCCGGTTTTCCGATGCTCTGGGCCGCCATCCATCTGCCGCAACGGGCGCTCGACGCCGCCCTCCGCCGCTGCGCCGATCCGCAGGCGCCCCTGGCCCTGGTCGGCGGTCCGGCGCAGCGGCGCGAGGTGATGCTGGCGAACGAGGCCGCGCTCGCCGCGGGCGTCAGGCCCGGCCAGGCCCTGGTGACGGCGCAGGCCATCCACCCGGCCCTGGCCACGGCCATGTACGACGATGCGGAAGCCGCACGCCTGCTCACGCTGGCCTGCGCCTGGGCCTACCGCTATTCCGGCCAGGTCTGCAGCGACGGCGAGGACACGGTGTGGCTGGAGGTCGGCAGCAGCCTCGGCCTGTTCGGTCCCTGGCCACGTTTCGAACGCCTGCTGCGCGACGACCTGCGGGGCCTGGGCCTCGGCCACACACTCGCCGTCGCGCCCACGCCGCTGGGCGCGCTGTGCCTGGCGCGCTGGCAGGACGGCCTGGCGGTGACCGACGCCGCGCAGCTGCGGCGCGCGCTGGCCTCGCTGCCGCTGGCGCTGGCGCCGTTCGCGTCCGGCGTGCGCGAGGCCCTGCACGGCATGGGCGTGCGCAAGCTGCGCCAGCTGTTCGTGCTGCCGCGCGCCGGGCTGCAGCGGCGTTTCGGCCGCGAGTTGCTCGACACCATCGACCGCCTCACCGGCGACGCACCTGACCTGCGCAGCTACTACCAGCCGCCCGACCGCTTCGAGGCCCGCTTCGAATTCGACGACGAGATCCGCTACAGCACCGGCCTGCTGTTCCCGCTCAAGCGCTTGCTGGGTGATCTGTCTGTGTATCTGGCGGGCCGCGACGGCGGCGTCCAGTCCTTCGAGCTGGTGTTCGAACACGACCTGCACCCGACCAGCACGCAGAAGGTCGGCCTGCTTCAGCCCGAACGCGACGCCGCGCGCCTGTTCGACCTGGCGAAACTGACGCTGGAGCGCCAGGCCGTGCCGGCGCCGGTGCGCGCCTTCGGCCTGCGCGCCACCGAACTGCCGCCTTTCGTTCCGGCCGGGCGCGACCTGTTCGAGGCGCGGCCGGCGAGCGCGCTGGACTGGCCGGCGCTGCAGGCCCGGCTGGCGGCGCGTCTGGGCGAGGACGCCACCCACCAGCTGGCGCCGCAGGCCGACCCGCGGCCCGAACATGCGCAGCGCCACGTGCGCGAATGGCGCGGCCGCTACGCCGAACCGGTGCCCCTGCCCCGTCCCGCCTGGCTGCTGCCGCGGCCGCTGCCCTGGCGCGAAACCCGGCACCGCGTGCTGTCCGGCCCCGAACGCATCGAGTCGGGCTGGTGGGACGGCGGCGACGTGCGCCGCGATTACTACGTGGTGGAAACACTGGCCGGCCAGCGCGCCTGGGTGTTCTGCCCGGCCGGCCAGCACGGCCCCTTCCTGCTGCACGGCTGGTTCGCATGA
>CAMLKR010000289.1 GCA_946480565.1 uncultured Arenimonas sp.
GCCGGCTGGAACGACGGCTCGGTGCGCTGGCGCGTGCTGCCGCGCGATCCGGACACGCTGCGCCAGGCGACCCAGAGCTTCGAGACCGACTCGGGCCTGCTCAACGCCGACTGCAGCGCGATGCCGATCACCATCTTCACCGCGGACCACCAGGCCACCACCATCGACCGCGTGGTCGCGGCGGTGAAGGAGTTCCGGGAGAAGAACGACGCCTTCGTCGCCGGCAACCTGCAGCTGAAGCTGGCCGAACAGGCCGCCGAAAACCCGGACTTCACCAGCGACCAGGTCAACCTGCGCCTGGGTACCGGCAACATCGGCGTGGCCGCGGCGACCAACGACACCGTGCGCGCCTCCGAGCACACCATCCTGTACCTGCTGTACGCGGCGGTGTTCCTGATGTGCTGGATCAGCTTCCGCAACCCGCTGGCGGCCCTGTGCGTGCTGCTGCCGCTGGTGCTGGTGACCGAGCTGGGCCACTCGCTGATGGTCGAGCTCGACATCGGCATGAAGGTCAACACCCTGTGCGTGGTGGCGCTGGGCGTCGGCATCGGCGTGGACTACGGCATCTACATCTTCGCGCGCATGCGCGAGGCGATGCTGCAGGGCAAGACCATCGCCGAAAGCTACTTCATCGCGCTCAAGACAACCGGCATCGCGATCTTCTACACCGCGCTGACCCTGGCGGTGGGCGTGGCGATGTGGATCTTCTCGGACCTCAAGTTCCAGGCCGACATGGGCATCATGCTGACCTTCATGTTCGTGGTGAACATGATCGCCGCCATCATCTTCCTGCCGGCCCTGTGTCGCTGGCTGCTGCGCCCGCGCGAAAAGGACGACTGGACGCCCAAGCTGTAAGGGCGCGCCGGGCTTGACCAGAGAGCGGGCTCCGGCCCGCTCTTTTTTTGACGCGGATTTACGCGGATAAGCGTGGATAGAACAGATTCATTTCAGGTTGTTCGCTTCTGATCCGCGTTTATCCGCGTAAATCCGCGTCAAAAGAAGCTCTTAGAGTTCTTCGGCGACCGGCGCCGGGCGGGCCTTGGCCTGGTTGCGCAGCGCGATCACCAGGATGCCGGCCAGGGTCATGGCGCCGCCGATCCACAGCTTGGGGCCGGGCCGGTCGCCCCAGACGGCGATGCCCAGCCCGATCGCGAATACCGGCGTCAGCAGCAGCCAGGGCATCACCTTCGCCACCGGGTGGCGCTGGATCAGGCTGTAGTAGATGCCGTGGCCGATCAGCGACGCGACCACGGCGGCGTAGGCCACGCCGATCCATGCCGTGGCGCCCAGGCCCGGCAGCAGGGCGAAACCGCCCGGCTCCAGCCACAGGCTGAGCCCCAGCAGCGGGCCGACCCCGATCACCGCGGTCCAGGCCTGCATGCCGTAGCGGTCCATCGCGGTCAGGCCGCGCATCAGCACCGTGCCCACGGCCAGGAAAAACGCCGACACCAGCATCAGGAACAGCGAGGCCGGGTTGTCCAGCACCAGCGGATCGAAGCCCAGCACCAGCACGCCGCCGAAGCTCAGGGCGATCGCGGTGCCGGTGCGCCAGGCGAAGCGTTCGCCCAGAAGCGCCCAGGCCAGCAGCACCGACATCGGGATGTAGCTCTGCATCACGATCGCCGGCGAGCTGAGATCGCCGGCCAGCTTCAGCGCCCAGAAGCTCAGCCCGAAATGCAGCACGCCGGTGCACAGCGCGATCGCCAGCAGCCGCGGCCACTGTCCCGGCGCCGGCCGCCGCAGGAAGGCGCCGAGCATCAGGGCCAGCAGGGCCAGGCGCAGGCCGGTGAACAGCAGCGGCGGCATCTCCCGCAGCGCCAGCGCCGAGGTCAGGAAGTTGCCGGCCCAGGCCACGCAGACCAGCAGGGCCAGCAGGAGGTCGCGCAGGGGCATGGGCGTCACCAGGGGGCGGGGCGGCATTATCCGCCAGCGCGACTGTCAATGGCTTGCCCCGGGCGCGCCCCTCGGGCAGAGTCGGCCGGCGCCCTGTGCGCACCGACATTAAATGGGGAGAGTTTCGATGGAAGGTATGGCAATGCTGGGCGCGGGCATGCTGGTGGGCATGCTCGTGATGGTCGTGGTCGGCGTGCTGTTCGGCGCGCTGGTGCTGAAGTTCATCATCAAGCTGCTGGAGAAGTTCGCGCCGTCCTACGGCCGTAGCATCCTGGTGGTGATCGCCGCGGGCGTGGTCGGCTTCATCGTCTACGTGGTGCTGGCGATGCTGCTGGTCGGCACCGGCGGTGCGATGGTGGATCCGAACGACCAGGCCGCGGTGGCGGCGATGGCCGGCAAGTCGCTGATCGCGATGGGCCTGAGCCTGGTGGCCTACCTGGTCATCTACGCGGGTGCGATCCACCTGCTGGTGAAGCGTCCGGACGGCGGCGCCTACGGCTTCGGCCGCGCGATGCTGGCCTCGCTGCTGTACATGATCGTGATGGTGGTGCTCGGCATCATCGCCAGCATCGTGCTGGCGATCGTGTTCGGCGCGGCCATCGGCGGCATGGCCGGCATGGCGGGCTGAACCGGGCCGGCGGGCGCCACGGCGCCCGTTTCCCGAGTGCGTGACGATGCGGGCGCCGATGGCGCCCGCATTTTTTTCAGTGCGACCAGCCCAGGCGGCGGTACAGCTTGTCCAGGGTCCACAGCGGCCCGACCAGCAGGTAGCTCAGGTCGGTGAGGAAGCTGGGCTTGCGGCCCTCGATCTTGTGGCCGATGAACTGGCCGATCCAGGCCACCACGAACACGCCCAGCGCGAGCCAGCCCAGGTTGGCACCGCCGATCGAATCCCAGAGCAGGCGGTTGACCACGCCGAACAGCACGAACACCACCAGCATGCCCAGGGCCAGCGGCCGCGACAGCCGCCAGTACCAGGCCCAGGCCAGGAACATCGCCACCGCCATCCAGAAGCCGGGCTGCGCCAGCGCCGGCGGCACCGGGATGATCCAGAACCCGGCCGTCACCGACCAGACGATGGCCGGCACGCAGGCCAGGTGGATGAGCTGGTTGGTCGGGTTGACGTGGTCGCCCGAGTAACTGGAGAGCCAGCGGTCGATCGGGCGGCGCGGATCGGGAACGTCCGCGAGGTCGGGGGAGGTCGCCATGGCCGTGCTCCGGAAGGGCGGGGT
>CAMLKR010000290.1 GCA_946480565.1 uncultured Arenimonas sp.
TCAGTGCCAGGCTTCATCCCAAAACGCCGCCCCTTAAGGGCGGCGTTTTTCTTTGGCCAGAAACCAGCGGCCACGGCGCCCAAGGCGCGTCCGAAACAGGTCAGCGCCAGGGGCTTTTCCCTGACGCCGCCCCGAGGGCGGATCCCGGGCGCCCGATCCCGCCGGGATCCAGCCGGGCTCGGCAACCCGCACAGCCGTTCGGCAATGCCGCGAAGGGTGAAGGCGTCGACGCTTCGTCTCGCGAACGAAAGCGGAAAAACAGTACTTTTTCAGCTTGTTCCGGCCGCAGGCGCGCTGCTATAATTTCGCGCCTTCGGCGGCAGCCTGTTCGGGTCAGCCCTTGCTCAACTCCCTCGCTGCCGGTCGTCGTTTCGCCCGAAAAGCCGTACTCATTCAGCTCGGTGCCGGCCTTCTGGCCGCTGCCGCGGCAGGGTCGGTCTGGAGTGCGGAACATGCGGCCGGAGCATTCACCGGGGCGGCGGCAGCGGCGCTGGGCACGATGGGTCTGGCGCGGGTCGCGCTCGGCGGGGGCGTCCAGCCGGCGAGGGTCGCGTACCTTCGGCTGTTGGCCGGGATGCTGCTCAAGTGGCTGCTGGTTGCGTTGTTGATCTACCTGGCGCTGGTGCGAGGGCGGTTTCCGCCGCTGGCCACGCTGTCGGGGTTGGTTCTTGCGCTGCTGGTTTTCCCGCTGGCGCATCTTTCTGGCTCGGCTACAAGACAAGACACACAGGGTGACAAGTGAGCGCTGAATCCGGTTCCGGCGGTCTGACCGAATACATCAAGCACCATCTGCATCACCTGCAGTGGCAGTACGGCGACAGCAAGTTCGAGACGATCAACCTCGACAGCGTGTTCTTCCTGCTGCTGGCATCGGTGGTCTTCCTGTTCGTGTTCCTGCGGGTCGCCCGCCGCGCCACGCCCGGCGTCCCGGGCAAGCTGCAGTGTGCGATCGAGATGGTCGTCACCGGCATCGACGGCCTGGTGCGCGAGACCTTCCACGGCCAGAGCAAGTTCATCGCGCCGATGGCCGTCACGATCTTCGCCCTCGTGTTCCTGATGAACTTCATGGACATGATCCCGGTCGACTTCCTGCCCTGGGCCGCGACCCACGTCGGCGTCAACTACCTGCGCGTCGTGCCTACCGCCGACCTCAACACCACCATCGGCATGTCGCTGGGCGTGTTCCTGCTCATCCACTGGTTCGGCATCAAGCACAAGGGCGTGAAGCTGTTCGTCGCCGAAGCCTTCACCGCGCCGTTCCACGCCCACGGCACGCTCGGCAAGATCCTGCTGGCGCCGGCGAACCTGCTGCTGCGCCTGATCGAGGAAATGGTCCGCCCGCTCAGCCTGAGCCTGCGACTGTTCGGCAACATGTACGCCGGCGAGCTGATCTTCATCCTGATCGCCGTGATGACCCTCGGCGCCGCGCTCAACGAAGCGATGACCTACGTGATGGCGCCCGTGCAGTTCATCGCCGGCTTCGTCTGGACCGCGTTCCACATCCTGGTCATCACGCTGCAGGCCTTCATTTTCATGATGCTCACCATCGTGTACCTCAGCATGGCGAGCGAGAAGCACTGATCCACCGGTTTAGCTCCAAATCAGCAACACCACCTTTCAACCAAGCGTAATTCGACGGAGAGCAACATGGAGAACATCAACCTTATCGCCGACGTGATGGGCATGACCGTGATCGCGGCCGGCCTGCTGATCGGCCTGGGCGCGCTCGGCACCGCCATCGGCTTCGCCATCCTGGGCGGCAAGTTCCTGGAAGGCGCCGCGCGCCAGCCGGAGCTGACCCCGATGCTGCAGACCAAGATGTTCATCGTCGCCGGCCTGCTCGACGCCGTGCCGATCATCGGCGTCGCGATCGCGCTGCTGCTGATCTTCGCCAACCCGTTCCTGGCCACCCTCGCCGGCTAATCCCCGCCGCGGTATTGGTTAGCCGGCGGCATGGCGCCGCCGGCGCATAGGAGTAGGACATGGATATCAACATCACCCTGGTCATCCAGGGTCTGGCGTTCTTCGCTGTCGCCTGGATCGTGATGAAGTTCGGCTGGCCGCACATCATGGCGGCCATCGAACAGCGTCAGGCCCAGATCGCCGAAGGCCTGGCCGCCGCCGACCGCAGCAAGAAGGATCTTGCCGTGGCCGAGGAGAAGGTCGCCGAAGCGCTGCGCGAAGCCCGCACCAAGGCCAACGAGATCATCGAGCAGGCCCACGCCCGCGCGAACCAGATCATCGACCAGGCCAAGAACGACGCCATCGCCGAAGCCAACCGCCAGAAGGCGCTGGCCGAGTCCGAGATCGCTTCCGCTGCCAACCGCGCCAAGGAAGACCTGCGTCGCCAGGTGTCCGCGCTCGCGGTCGCCGGCGCCGAGAAGCTGATCCGCCGCGAGATCGACGGCAACGCCCACAAGGCGCTGCTGGACGAGCTGGCCGCCGAGATCTGAGGCCGAACACGATGAGCCAAGCCCTCACCCTCGCCCGTCCCTACGCCCGCGCCGCGTTCGCGCTGGCCAAGGAAGGCGGTCGCCTGCCCCAGTGGTCGGCCATGCTCGGCTTCGCCGCGCAGGCCTCCGCGGTGCCCGGCGTCCAGTCCCTGGTCGGCAATCCGCTGGCCAAGGCCGATGACCTGGTCGAACTGCTGCTGCCTCCCGGCGACAGCGACCCGAACTTCCGCCAGTTCCTGGCCGTGCTGGCGGACAACCGCCGGCTGCCGCTGCTGGTGGAGATCGCGGGCCTGTTCGACCAGCTGCGCGCCGAAAGCGAGCGTGTGGTCAAGGCGACGGTGACTTCGGCCCAGCCGATGGACGCGGCCGAACTGGCCAAGCTGCGCGATTCCCTGCGCAAGCGTTTCGGCCAGGACGTCGAGATCAGCACCGCGGTGGACGCGGCGCTGATCGGCGGCGCGGTCATCGACACCGGCGACGTCGTCATCGACGGCTCCATCCGCACCAAGCTGGCGCGCCTCGGGGCGGCGCTGGCGAACTGATACGAAGCATCCAGATTTTCCTTTGAACCAAGCGCCGGCGCGAGCCGGACGACCCAGGGATACCCCCATGCAGACGCTCAACCCGTCCGAAATCAGCGAACTGATCAAGACCCGCATCGAGAAGGTCA
>CAMLKR010000291.1 GCA_946480565.1 uncultured Arenimonas sp.
CTACATCACCATGCTGCTCGACAACGAGGACAAGCCGCGCGACTTCGGCTACCAGAGCACCCCGGCGAACTACTCGCCGCAGAACCTGCGCACCGCAGGCGTGCGCTGATCCGACGTTGCTGAACCGACCAGCCGCGCCCGAAAGGGCGCGGCTGCGTTCCGGGCCCCCCGCGTGCCGGGGCCATGGAGGAGGAAACGATGCCCAGAATCCCGAACCGCAGCACGCGCCTTGCCGCTGCCCTGTTGATGGCCCTGGCTTTCCCCCTGGCGGCGCAGTCGCCGGAAGCGGGCGAGGCCGTTGAAGAAGCGGCGGACGACACCGCCGCCACCGCCGCCGAAGACGCGGCCCCCACCGATGCGACGGCCGACGCGCCGGTCGAAGCGGCGCCCGAGGCGCCCGCGGCCCCCGCCGATCCCGCCCTGCTCGATGCGGAAATCCTGCCGCGCGCCAGCCGCTCCATGCTGCTCGACGCCGTGCGCACCAATGCCGGTTACTTCGCCGTGGGCGAACGTGGCCACGTGCTCGTGTCCGAAGACGGCAAGACCTGGAACCAGGCCGCCGTCCCGACCCGCGCCACCCTGACTTCGATCGCCACCGCCGACGGCATGCTCTGGGCCGCCGGCCACGACGGCGTCATCGTGCACTCCACCGACGGCGGCCAGACCTGGACCCGCCGGCGCGCCGCACCCTGGAGCTACGACATCGTCGACCCCAGCGAAGGCGTGCCGGTGATGGACCTGATGTTCACCGACGCCCGCAACGGCTTCGCCGTCGGCGCCTACAGCCTGATGCTGGTCACCAGCGACGGCGGCGTCACCTGGACGCCGCGCAGCGTGCTGGGCGAGGGCGACGCGGAGCCGGAACCGGCCGCCGACGCGCCCGCCGCCCCCGAAGGCGACGACTGGACCTTCGACGAGGCCGACCTGGCGCTCGATGCCGAGGCCGACCCCCATTTCAACGCCATCACCCGCGCCGGCTCCGGTGCCCTGGTGATCGTCGGCGAGCGCGGCGCCTTCTTCCGCTCGCGCGACGGCGGCCAGACGTGGGAGCGCAAGCGACTGCCCTACGAAGGCTCGATGTTCGGCGTGCTGTCCTGGGACGACGACCACCTGCTGGCCTTCGGCCTGCGCGGCAACGTGCTGGAGTCGCGCGACCTGGGCGAGACCTGGACCCCGGTCGAAACCGGCGTGGGCACCAGCCTGATGGGCGGCCACGCGCTGCCCAATGGCGGCGCCATCCTGGTCGGCGCCAACGGCGTGGTATTGATGCGCCCGGACGCCGCGTCGCCGTTCACGGCCACTACCTTCGAAACCGATGGCGGCGAAACGCCGCTGCTCTCGAACGTGCTGCCCGCCGGCGACGCCGGTTACCTCGTGATCGGCGACAAGGGCGCCGACCTGTACCGCCCGCAGTGACGGAGAACCAATGAGCCTGCCCAACAGCCAGCCCGGCCCGTTCGCCCGCTTCGCCGAGAACCTCGTCTTCGGCAACCGGCCGCTGATCCTCATCGTCTTCGCGGCGGTCACTCTGGCGATGCTGTATTTCGCCAGCCAGCTGAAGGTGGATGCCGGCTTCAAGAAGCAGGTGCCGCTGCAGCACGAGTACATGCAGACCTTCCAGGACTACGAGCTCGAGTTCGGCGGCGCCAACCGCGTGCTCGTGGCCGTGATCGCGAAGGACGGCGACATGTTCGACCAGGACTTCATGAAGACCCTGGAGAACGTCACCAACGAGGTCATCAACCTCGATTCCACCGACGACGCCCGCTCGCGCTCGCTGTTCACGCCGAACGTGCGCTTCATCGAGGTGGTCGAGGACGGCCTGTCCGGCGGCAACGTCATCCCGCAGACCTTCACCCCGAACGTCGAGGGCTTCCAGTCCACGCCGGAGGACTTCGAGGCCATCCGCGGCAACATCGTCAAGGCCAACATCGTCGGCCGCCTGGTCGCCAAGGACTGGTCGGGCGCGATGATCTGGGCCGACCTGATCCCGGAAAGCGCCACCAACAAGGTCGACTACCAGCAGGTCGCGGACCAGTTCGAGGCCATCCGCCAGAAATACGAGGACGAAAACCACACCGTCCACATCATCGGCTTCGCCAAGGTCGTCGGCGACATCAGCGACGGCGCGCGTTCGGTCATCAAGTTCTTCGCGCTGACCATCGCCTTCACCTGGCTGCTGCTGTTCCTGTATTCGACTTCGGTCAAGCTGGCCAGCCTGACCGTGGCCGCGGCCCTGGTCTCGGTGGTGTGGATGCTGGGCGCGCTGAAGCTGATGGGCTTCGGCATCGACCCGATGAACATGCTCACGCCCTTCCTGATCTTCGCCATCGCGGTCAGCCACGGCGAGCAGATGATCAACCGCTTCCGCGGCGAGATCTTCTTCGGCGGCCTGGAGGAGGGCACCGTCGAGGAACTGCGCGCCCGCGCCAAGGACGCCGTCGAGCCGCTCGAGGCCGCGCGCCTGTCCTTCCGCATGCTGCTGGTGCCCGGCACCGTGGCCCTGCTGGCCGGCTGCATCGGCTTCGGCGCGATCATGGTGATCCCGATCGACATGGTGCGCGAGCTGGCGATCACCGCCACGGTCGGCGTCGCCCTGACGATCCTGACCGACCTGGTGCTGCTGCCGGTGCTGCTAAGCTACACCCGCCTGCGCAACCTCGACCGCAAGCGCGAGTTCCGCCTGCGCCAGCTGACCCGCTTCGACCGCATCTGGGCCGCGCTGTCGCGGCTCTCCAAGCCCGGTGCCGCCGGCGCGGTCATCCTGGTCGGCGCGGTGGTGTGGTTCTTCGCCTGGCAGCACGGCAACAAGGTGATGATCGGCGACGCCCAGAAGGGCGTGGCCGAACTGCGCCCCGAGGCCCGCTACAACCAGGACGCGCTGCTGATCGCCGACCGCTTCTCGCTGGGCGTGGACATGCTCAACGTGATCGCCGAGGCCGGCCCCTCGGCCTGCACCACCAGCTACGCGGCGATGGAGCTGATCGACCGCTTCGCCTGGCACATGGAGAACGTCGAGGGCGTCGAGCAGGTGATCACGCTGCCGGCGATGGCCAAGATCGTCAATGCCGGCTGGAACGACGGCTCGGTGCGCTGGCGCGTGCTGCCGCGCGATCCGGACA
>CAMLKR010000292.1 GCA_946480565.1 uncultured Arenimonas sp.
GCCACCTCGTCGTCGGTGAGCTGGCTCATCGGCGGCATCACCGAGTTGTAGTCCTGGCCGTTGACCGTGACCGGGCCGGTGAGGCCGTTGAGCACGACCTTGATCAGCTCGGCATTGCCCTTGGCCAGGTAGTCCGACTGCGCCAGCGGCGGGAAGACGCCGGCCAGGCCCTTGCCGTCGGGCTGGTGGCAGGTCGAGCAGGTGCCGGCGAACAGCGCGCCACCGGCCTTGATCTGGTCGTCCAGGCTCAGGGTGCCAGCCTGCGCCGCGGCGGCGGCTTCGGCCACCGGGGCCATGCTGGCGGCCTTGTCGCCCAGGTAGGTGTGGTCGACTTCCTTGCCGGTGAAGATCGTCGGATCCTCCGGGCCGTCCACCTTCAGGATCGCCAGCGCGCCCTTGTTGAAGGCGCGGAACAGCGAGTGGTCGACCAGCACGTAGCTGCCCGGCACCTCGGTGTGGAATTCGGCGATGGCGGCGCCGCCGGCCGGGATCAGCGTGGTCTGCACGTTCTCCTGGTAGCGGGTGCCGCCCTCGAACCAGACCTTGTCGAAGATCTCGCCGATCACGTGGAAGCTCGAGATCAGGTTCGGGCCGCCGTTGCCGACGTACATGCGCACGGTCTCGTCGACGTTGGCCTTGAGCGCCTTGTCGCCGGTGAGCGAGTTCTCGGCGCCGTTGAACAGCACGTAGGTGGCGTTCTCGTCGATCGCGCGCTGCATGTCGAAGGGCGCGTAGCCCTTCTCGCGGTACTTGGTGGTGGTGTAGAAGTCGCCCTGCATCACGTAGAACTCCCGGTCCACCTCGGGCAGGCCTTCGGGCGGCTCGACCAGGATCAGGCCGTACATGCCGTTGGCCACGTGCATGCCCACCGGCGCGGTGGCGCAGTGGTAGACGTACAGGCCGGCGTTGAGCGCCTTGAAGGTGAACTGCGAGCCGTGGCCCGGCGCCGTGAACGTCGACGCCGCGCCGCCGCCCGGACCGGTGACGCCGTGCAGGTCGATGTTGTGCGGCATCTTCGAGTCGGGGTGGTTGTGCAGGTGGAACTCCACCGTGTCGCCCTGGCGCACGCGGATGAAGCTGCCGGGCACGGTGCCGCCGAAGGTCCAGAAGGTGTAGGTGACGCCTTCCGAGATCTCGAGGTCGACCTCGCGCACTTCCAGTTCGACCTTGACCTTGGCCGGGTAGTCGCGGCCGGTGGCCGGCGGCACGTTCGGCGGGCTGGTGAGCACGGCGTTGATCATCTCGCCCTGGGGCGGACCGAAGTCGCCCTTGCGCGAGCCGCCGGTGTCGGCGGTGTCGGCCGCTGCGGTGGCCTTGCCGCGGGCATCGAGGTCGGCATTGGGGTTGTCGCGGCAGCCGGCCAGGGCCAGGGCAGCGGCGATGGACAGCACGAGCATTGGGCGCTTCATCTTTCAGGTCTCCGGTCGGATCTTGCGGTTCACCAGCGTTGGCGACAGCTTCCTGCGATTCCACGCGTCCGTCCCTGATTCAAATCAAGTCGGGTCGTGCCGGGGCAGTCTGCCCCCGTTTGATGACGATGTGAACCCGGGGCGGTGAAAACCTCGCGGCCGCTTGACCTGGCTCAGGGGCAGGCCGGCCGAATCCGCGCACAGTGGTCCTGGCCCGATCCGGGCCGAGCGGGGCTCCGACATGATTTCCAGGAACTGTTTCGCCGCGCTGCTTGGCCTGGTCTCGCTGCCGGCCGCGTTTTCGGCCATGGCCGCCGAAACCGGCTGGACCGCAGACCTGCGCTATCGCCACGAACAGGTGCGGGACGAGGCGTTCGCCCGCGACGCCCGGGCCGACACGCTGCGGCTGAGGCTCGGATACCAGGGCGAATTCCGCGATGGCCTGTCGGCCGGGATCGAACTCGAGGGCGTGGCCGCGGCCGATGCCCGCTTCAACTCCACCGCCAACGGCCGGGCCGGCTACCCGGTGGTGGCCGACCCGGACGGACTCGAACTCAACCAGGCCTGGCTGCGCTGGCGCATCGACCATGCCGGCACCACGATCGGCCGGCAGCGGCTGCTGCTGGACAACCAGCGCTTCATCGGCAACGTGGGCTGGCGCCAGAACGAGCAGACTTTCGACGCCGTCGTGGTCGACGCCACGCCGCGGAACAACATCAGCCTTCGTTACGCCTGGCTCGACCGCGTGCATCGGGTGTCCGGCGACGGAGCGCGCGATCCGCTGGCGCGCGAGCGCCGGCTGGATGCGCACCTGGCCAATGCCAGCTGGAAGGGCGGCGCCGGCACCGTCGTCGGATACGGCTATTGGCTTGAGGACGAGGACGTCGCCGCCGCATCCACGCGCACCCTGGGCCTGCGCTGGACGGGAAGCCGGCCCCTGGGCGGAGCGACGCTGGGCTGGTCGCTGGAGCTGGCCCGGCAGCGCGATCACGCCGCGAACCCGTTTCGCATCGACGCGCCCTATTCCCTGATCGAACCGTCCCTGACCGCGCGGGGGCTGTCGTGGAAACTCGGCCGCGAGCGGCTGGGCGGCGATGGCGCCACCGCCTTCCAGACGCCGCTGGCGACCCTGCACGCCTTCAACGGCTGGGCCGACAAGTTCACGGTGACGCCGGCCAAGGGCCTGGACGACCGCTACGTCTCGGTATCCGGGAAAACCGGGGCGGGAAAACTGCAGGACCGCCTGGCCTGGACGCTGGCCTTTCACGACTTCTCCGCCGACCGCGGCGGCGCCGACTATGGCCGCGAATGGAATGCGTCGCTCGCGTTTCCGCTGCCCGGTGGACTGACGGGAATGGTGAAGCTGGCCGACTACCGCAGCGGCGGTTTCGCGCGCGATACGCGCAAGCTGTGGTTCCAGCTGGAGTGGGCCCATCCGCGCCGCTGATGCCGGCGGCGCGATCGATTTTCGCGCGCGCCCCGCCAACATACGGCCTCGAATCGCTACGCCGCCGTACGGCCGGAAACTCTTGCGTATGGTCGTCGCGATGGGCGACGGTGGCGGCCAATCTGTCGTTTGATGCAATGACCTCGATGAACCTCCCGCAGACCTTCAGCCGCGAGCAGCTGCTCGCCTGTGCCGGCGGCGCCATGTTCGGCCCGCAGGGCGCGCGCCTTCCCTCCGACCCGATGCTGATGTTCGACCGCATC
>CAMLKR010000293.1 GCA_946480565.1 uncultured Arenimonas sp.
CTTCATAGACCGATTCGACTCCGCGTGTTGTGGTTGCCGCGCCGAGCGGCGCAGTGGAGCGAATCTAGCTTGTAATAACGGTTCTAGATATCGAATATGGCTCACATTAGCAGTGCTTCACGCACGCATCCGCGATGTCACCGGTAGCCATGAGAGTGATTCGCATCGCAGCGGTGGAAGTCGCTGCGATGCGATGCACCGTTACCTGATTCAGCGCCTGCGTGGCGCCCCCTCCGGTTGGTGCAGGCTGAGTACATTGCCGTCCGGATCGAGGAAATCCAGCGACAGTCCACCGTCCGGCGATTCGCTCACCGGCACCACGATTTCGACGCCTTTGGCCGCCAGGGCTTCGGCGTGGTCGTCGATGCCGCCGTCGAGGCTGAAGACCACCACCGGGGATTCGCCCGGACGCGCGGGCCGTGGAATGAACACCAGCGTCAGGCCTTCCACTTCGCCCATCGCCCACGGTCCGTCATGTCCCTCCAGCGCTTCCACCGGCAACCCCAGCGTGTCGCGGTAGAACGCGACCGAGCGGGCCAGATCGGAAACGAAGAACACGATGGCGCCTACCTTGCAGTTGCTGATCATGGGATGTCCTCCTGTGTGATTCCCGTCCTTACGTTGCCGCGGAGGCGCGATGTGTGAGCGCCCGCGTCGATCAGGACCAGGTGCCCGTCCGGATCGTGCGTGCCCAGGCCATCGCCGACGCGCATGGCGGCCTTGAGTGCGCGGCGGACCAGGCCGAACGGCAGATCGGCGGAGCGCGCCGGATCGCGCACGTAGGCCAGCGCCAGACTCTCGGCGCGCAGCTGCGGGGACTGCGTGGCCAGCGCGCGTCGGATGCGGGTGAGGCGCTGGCGGAAGGCGGTCGGTTCGATGCGCAGGATCCAGCGGATCTCGTCCGCCGACAGGCCGTGCAGCGCCAGCACCGCCAGCCGGTGCGCCGAGGGCGGCAACGCGGCCAGCCAGGCAGGCGGGCGCGACATGCGCGCTGCCTCGTGGGAGTCGGGCGGCTCGAGAACGTTCTCCGCAGGCATGGCGGCCAGCGCTTCGCGCCGTCGGCGCCGAACGCCCGACCGTGCCGCCATCGCGGCCTGCCGGCGCAGCACGCCCGACAGCCACGGCATGTCGTGGCGGCCGGCCAGCACGCCTGCCAGCAATGTTTCCTGCACCAGGTCGTCCGCTTCGTCGGCACGGCGGCACAGGCGAAGCGCCTGCGCGCGCAGGGCGCGATGATCGGCCAGGGTCAATGCGGCAACTTGTGCTTCCGGCGACGCAGGCACTCAGGCGTCCTGGTAGATGGCGGTGCCGCGCGCGCCATCGGGACGCACCCAGCCTCGGTACATGCCGCGCGTGTTGAGCACCAGCGACACATTGCCCTCGGTATCGACCGCGATGGCACCGCCGTCGCCGCCATGCTGCGGCACTTCGCCCAGGATGACGTCCTCCACCGCGTCGCGCAGGCGATCGCCCCGGTAAGCGACACGGGCGGCGATGTCGTGGGCGGCCGCGTTGCGGATGTAGAACTCGCCCCAGCCGCTGCACGACACCGCGCAACGCGCGTCAGCCCAGGTACCGGCGCCGATCACCGGAGAATCGCCGACGCGCCCCCAGCGCTTGTTGGTCATGCCGCCGGTGGAGGTGGCGGCCGCGACATGTCCGCGGCTGTCCAGCGCCACCGCGCCGACCGTGCCGAAGTAACGGCCACGCAGATCGTCGTTGCCGTGCCAGGCCTGCTGCTCGCGCTGCTGCGCCTCGCGCAGCTGGGCGCGCCGGGGCTCGGTGGAGAACCAGCCATTCGGCACCCGCTCGATGCCCGGCTGCGTATCGGCGAACTGCTCCGCGCCGTCGCCGATCAGGAACACATGGGGCGAATCCTCCAGCACGCGCCGGGCAAGCCGCACCGGATGGCGCACCGTCATCAGGCCCGCGACCGCCCCGGCACGGCGGTGCCGCCCGTCCATGATGGCGGCATCGAGCTCATGCCGGCCTTCCGCGGTGAATACGGCACCACGCCCTGCGTTGAAGTAAGGCGAATCTTCGAGCACGGTCACCGCCGCTTCCACCGCGTCCAGGGCGCTGCCACCGGTCGCCAGGATGGCGTGGCCCACGTCGAGCGCGCGTGCGAGATCGGCATGGATCGCGGCCTCGACCTCGGGTACCAGACTGCCCTGTTCGATCACCCCGGCGCCTCCATGGATGGCCAGGGCAAGTGGCCGGCGGGACGTGGTCGAGCTCATGGCGCTGGTCCGGTCAGGCACGACGGGCGTCCAGCATACTCCCGCCGCCACGCTGCACCAGTCCCTCCGCCGACCGCCTACTGCGAGCGCAGCGCCTCGATCGGATCCAGCTGCGACGCCTTGCGCGCGGGGTAGTAACCGAAGAACAGCCCGGTCGCGATGGAGAAGCCGGCGGCCAGGCCGATCACCTGCCCGTTCAACACCACCGGCAGTTCGCTGAACTGGCCGACCAGCAGCGCGCCGGCCACGCCGATCACGATGCCCAGCACGCCGCCGCCCAGCGACAGCAGCATGGCTTCGGCGAGGAACTGCCGGCGCACGTCGCCCGGTCCCGCGCCCACCGCCATGCGCAGGCCGATCTCGCGGATGCGCTCGGTCACCGACACCAGCATGATGTTCATGATGCCGATGCCGCCCACGATCAGCGAGATGGTGGCCACCGCGCCCAGCAGCAACGACATCAGCTTGGTGGTGGCCGTGCGGGTGGCGACGATCTCGGAGATGTTGCGGACGTTGAAGTCGTCTTCCTCGCCCGGATTGATCTTGTGCCGCTGGCGCAGCAGCGCTTCCACTTCGCCCTGCACGTAGCTCAGGTCCTTGGCGTCGGCCACGGTCAGCGCCACCTGCATCACCGCACCCGGCGGCAGGCCCATCGAGCCCATCAGCCTGCGACGTGCGGTTTCCAGCGGCACCATCATCACGTCGTCCTGGTCCTGGCCGAAGCCGCCCTGCCCCTTCGGCGCCAGCGTACCCACCACGGTGAACGGCACCCGGCCCAGGCGTACGGTCTGGCCGATGCCGCTGTCCTCGCCGAACAGCGTGCGCCGCACCGTCTCGC
>CAMLKR010000294.1 GCA_946480565.1 uncultured Arenimonas sp.
GGGCCACCAGCATGTCCAGGCAGGCGATGCCGGCCGCGCCGGCGCCGCTGACCGCGAGGCGCACGGCGCCGATGTCCTTGCCGACCACGTGCAGGGCATTCAGCAGGGCCGCGCCGACGATGATGGCGGTGCCGTGCTGGTCGTCGTGGAAGACGGGGATCTTCAGCCGCTCGCGCAGCTTGCGCTCGACCACGAAGCACTCGGGCGCCTTGATGTCCTCGAGGTTGATGCCGCCGAAGGTCGGCTCCAGCGAGGCGATGATGTCGACCAGCTTGTCGGGGTCGTTCTGATTGATCTCCAGGTCGAACACGTCGATGCCGGCGAACTTCTGGAACAGCACGCCCTTGCCTTCCATCACCGGCTTGCCGGCCAGCGGGCCGATGTTGCCCAGGCCCAGCACCGCGGTGCCGTTGGTGATGACGCCCACCAGGTTGCCGCGCGCGGTGAGCGCGCTGGCTTCGCCCGGGTCGGCGACGATGGCCTCGCAGGCCGCGGCCACGCCCGGCGAATAGGCCAGGGCCAGGTCGCGCTGGGTGACCATGGCCTTGGTCGGCGTGACGCGGATCTTTCCGGCCGGCGCCTGGCGGTGGTAGTCGAGGGCGGCCTTGTTGAAGTCTTCTTGTTCGGACATGGGCTCGGGGGTCGGGAGTTCGGGGCGGGGGCCGCGGACGGCCATTCTAGCGGCGACGGCTGACCGCGCGGTGACGGAAGCGTATGGCCGGGCTAGAGACCCAGCACCAGGTCGTCGGCGTCGACGCGGTCCAGGCGGATCTTGTTGGCGAACAGCGAGAAGGCCAGCATGCCGGCCAGGCCGTTGGCGCGCTGGATCCACGGCGGCTGGTACAGCGGTTCGGCCAGCACGCCGGCGTCGAACAGCGGCTCGAAGGCGAACACGTCCTGCAGGGTCATCTTGCCGGCGAACAGCAGCCGCGTCAGCCGCAGCCGGCGGTGGCGCAGGCACCAGCGGAAGAAGGTGTGCACGCTGAGCAGGCCGTGCAGGTAGACCGTGTCCTTGGTGAAGGCCGCGCCGCCGGTCACCGGCACGCCGCGGAACACGCGCTGGGTGGAGGCGAAGCTGTCGGACTCGGCCTGGCCGGCGGCCAGGAAGAAGCGGAACACCTCCAGGAAATCCGCGCCGCGCAGGGCCATGTCGATCGCGACGATGCGCAGGCTGATGCGCTTCATGCGCTCGATGTCGATCGACCCGGTGATCAGCTCGGCGAAGGTCGCCAGGCCTTCCTGGGTGGCGGTGACGCGCGGCGAATTGCGCGCCAGCGACTTGAAGTGGGGCTGCTCGCGGCCGTTGAGCGCGGTCAGCGTATGCACGAAGGCCTCGTGCTCGAGCAGCTGGTGGCGGTCGTACTCGGAGAAGCCGGTGCCGCTGCGCAGGCGGATGCGGGTGGGGCCCGCGGCGGCCTTGGCGATCAGCTCCGGGTCCAGTTCCACCGTCACCTTGTGCCCGGTGAAGAAGCGGTCGAGCGAGAGCTGCAGTTCCTCCTGCACGGTCTGCGCCGACAGCACGTAATCGGCCTCGGCCGAGCCCAGCTCCTGGTCCAGTTCGTCGGCCAGGTCGATGAAGTGGCGCGCGGCCTCGAGGTTGCTGGGGCCATCGCCGGGCAGGGTGTCGCCGGGGCGGCCGAACAGGCGCACCGAATGTTCGGTGACCTCGCGCGTGCCCAGCGACTCCAGCAGGTGGGTGGCGACCACCCAGCTGTGGGCCGTGCGCTGCAGGTAGAGCCCGATCGGATCGGTGGCGTCGGCGGCGCGGCCCAGCGAATCCAGCTCGGCGCGCACGGCCGACAGGTCCTGGCGCACGTAGTCCACCCGCGGCAGCCGGCAGCGGCCGCTGCGCCAGTCGGCCAGGAATTCCTGCTGCACGTGCTGCGGCCAGCTGACCGACTGCAGCAGGCGCAGGCCGCGCACCGCCGCGACCAGGCGGGCGTCGAGCGCGGCGTGGTGCTGCAGCGAATCGGGCGCGGCGGAGCTCATCGGCGGCCGAGCTTGTCCTTCTTGCGCTTGTGCGCGGCGGTCTTGAGCAGCGCCTCCTCGGCGCGGCGCGCGGCCTGGGTGACCGCGGCCACCTCGAGCTCGCCGCGCAGCTTCAGGTAGTGCAGGAAACGCGCCTCGTCCAGCGTGCCGTCCTCGATGGCGGCGTGCACCGCGCAGCCGGGCTCGTTGCCGTGCACGCAGTCGCGGAAGCGGCAGTCGGCGGCCAGGGCCTCGATGTCCTCGAAGGCGTCGACGATGTCCTCGTCGCCGCTCAGCTTCACCTCGCGCATGCCCGGCGTGTCGATCAGGCAGCCGCCCTGGGGCAGCGGCATCAGCACGCGGCTGGTGGTGGTGTGGCGGCCGCGCGAGTCGTTGGCGCGCACCGCATTGGTCTTCATCTTCTCGCGGCCCAGCAGCGTGTTGGTGAGCGTGGACTTGCCCGCGCCCGAGCTGCCGACCAGCACCACGGTGCGGCCGGGGCCCAGATAGGGCGCCAGCTGCGCGACCGAGGCCTTGTCCTTGGCGTTGACCGCGTGGATCGGCACGCCGCTTTCCTCCACTTCGACCAGCAGGTCGATGCAGTCCTGCACGATCTCGCACTCGTCGGCCTTGGTCAGCACCAGCACCGGTTCGGCGCCGCTGGCGCGGATCAGCACCAGGTAGCGTTCGATCCGGCGCGGGTTGAAGTCCTGGTCCAGGCCGACGACCACCAGCACGTGGTCCACGTTCGCGGCGATCAGCTGCTGCCGGTGGTGTTCGCCGGCGGCGCCACGCTTGAGGATGGAGCGGCGCGGCAGCATGGCCAGGATGTTCTTGCCGGCGGCGTCCAGCGTGACCCAGTCGCCGACCGCGGCGCGCTGTTCGGGCGGGAAACGCGGCCGCGTCCAGGGCAGGGGCGGCTGCACCTTCAGGGCTTCGTCGGCGCGGGTGGCGACGTCGTAGGCGCTGCGGTGCTGGCCGACGACGCGGGCCAGGGTGGCGCCCTCGGCGGCGGCCAGGGCCTCGCGCCAGGCGTCGTCGTCGGGCCAGCCGATGGCGCGCAGGCGGTCGAGGGCTTCGGGAGTGGGCAACATTG
>CAMLKR010000295.1 GCA_946480565.1 uncultured Arenimonas sp.
CCCGATGCCTTCGCGCAGGCCACCGGGCGCGGCGTGCGTCTGGATGAACGCACCCCCGGCTCCGGCCTGGGCCTGGCCATCGTCCGGGACATCGCCGAGGGCTACGGTGGGCGGGTGGGCCTGGAGACGCAATCCGTCGGATTGACGGCAAGGCTGGACCTGCCCTCCGGCGCAGGCTGACGACCCCGTCCGTCACTCTGGAGCCACGAAGCTGACACGCTGCCCGTCGTGCACCTGGTCGCCCGGATACATGACCACCAGGTCGCCCTCCGACAGGCCCTCGACCCCTTCGGCCGCGTCTTCGCCGACATGCTCCAGGCGAACCCGGCGCAGCCGCGCGCGCCCCTGCACCACGGCGTAGACGGCCCAGTCCGCGTCGTCGACGACGAACTCGCCCGCGTACAGGGTCAGGTCGATGCCGCGCAGGGCCTGGACCTCGACCTCGGCAGCGGTGGCCATCGTGCGCTCCATGGTGCTCGTCCCGGCTGCGTGCCAGCAGCATAGGCGCCGGCGAGGGGGGCGCCTTGATCTGGATCATCGGCGTGGCCGGTGCATCCACAGGACCGGGCGGCGTGGCGCGATCCGCGGCCGACCATCGCACTTGATGGCGATCAAGGTGCGCGCACGGTCGGTGCCGCAGGCTGGAGGCCTGAACGCAGGAGTCCGGCATGGTCTTGGTACAGCTGTCTACGGATGAACGCCCGCAGTCGAACCTGAAGGCATCCCGGGCCCATGCCGCGCGAGCGCCCGACCCGGACCTGGGCCTGCGCCTGCGCGATTTCGTGTTGGCCGAGATGCACGAAGCGGCGGCGCAACTGGCCCGCCCGGGCGACGACCGCCACCAGGGCGTGCACCAGGCCCGCAAGCGCCTGCGCCGGGTGCGGGCGGTGCTGGCCCTGGGCCGTCCCGCGCTGGGGGATGCCGGGCGCCGGCTGGACGACGGGATCGGGCAGTTGTGCCGCGGGCTGTCCCCGCTGCGTGACGCCCAGGCGCTGATCGAAGGCCTGGAGCGGCTGGATGCCGACGAAGCCGGCGAGCGCGCGGGCGGGCCCGAAGCCGTCGGCCTGGCCCGGCAGCGGCGCGATACGCAGCTGCAGTTGGCGCTGGCCCGCGACCCGGACTTCCGCCGCCGCCGCGAGCGGCTGGCGGATTTCGCGCGGCGACTGGAACGGCTCGATTGGGAATCGGTGGACCCGCCTTGCGTGGCCGCCGCCGTGATGCGCAGCGAACGCCGACTGGAGCGTGCATTCAAGCGTGCCCGGCGCGCGCCGGGCGACGAGGAGCGCTGGCATGTGATGCGCCGCCGGTTCCGCCGGCTGCGCCAGCAGGACAATGTGCTGGCGCAGGAACAGCCCGACCTGCGCCCGGCGCGACCGGTTTCCGCCGATGAGGCTGCGGCGCTTGGCGAAGCCCAGGACGATGCCCTGATCCTGCGCTGCTGCGGACGGCACTCGCCGTTCCCGCCGGAACTGCGTGCCTCCCTGCGGCGCCTGGCCCGCGACCGGCTTGGCCGGGCGCGTCGACGCGCATTGTCTTCACCACCGTGATCCGCCGGCGGCAGCGACGTCCCCATGGCCGACATCGAACTGCGCCTGCAGAACATCGAGCAACTGTTCGACACGTTCGATCCGGCGCCATTTCCCGACAAGGCGCTCGATCGCCGCGTCGAGACCTATCTGGTGGAAAGCGCCGGGGAGCACGGCCACCGCGAGCCGCTGGCGGTGGCGCTGCACGGGCCGCCGGAGCTGCAGGCCCGCGTTGACGACATCGCCGCCGCCATCCACGCGCACTTCGTGCTGGCGCACCGCCAGGCCGAACGCCGGCACCGGCGCCGGAGCCGGGTAGGACGCGTCGCGATGCTGGCCGGCCTGGCGACGCTGATGCTGGTGCTGCTGCGCCAGTCGCTGACGGCGGTGCCCGCGCCGCTGGGCGAGGTGTTTTCGGAAGGGCTGCTGATCCTGGCGTGGGTGGCCCTGTGGCGCCCGATCGAAAGCATCGGCTTCGATTCGTGGGAAAGCCGCCAGGAGCGCGCGCTGCTTCAGCGGCTGGCGCGGGTGCCGGTGCGATTCGTGGCGACCTGAAGGCGCGGCCGCCAGGCGATTGTAAAACTTTCCGTCGTGATCCCGGCCGTGGGGCGACGTGGCATGGATCTGCTGGCAGACTCGTGGCCACTGCGGACGGAGGAGACCGGCATGGCCTGGAACAAGCGCCGGCTGTGGACGATGGTGGCCACCGCGCTGGCCACCCTGTTCATCGTGCTGTTTTCGTTCAACTTCATCCGGTCCGAGAAGACGCTCGACCGGGTCATCGAACACGACTACGCGGTGTCGGAACCCCAGTTCCGGCGCGAGCTGGGCGTGCTGCTCGGCCCGGCCGTGCTGGGCGGCAACCAGGTCGATCCACTGAACAACGGCGCCGAGATCTTCCCGGCCATGCTGGAGTCGATCCGGTCGGCGCAGCGCACGATCAACTTCGAGACCTACATCTACTGGTCGGGCGACATCGGCCGGGAATTCTCCGAGGCCCTGGCCGAACGCGCCCGCGCCGGCGTGCAGGTGAACGTGGTCATCGACTGGGTCGGCGGGCTGAAGATGGACCAGGCCCTGGTGACGACGATGCGGGCGGCCGGCGCGCGCGTCGAGCTGTACCGGCCGCTGCACTGGTACAGCATCTCGCGGCTGAACAAACGCACCCACCGCAAACTCTTGATCGTCGACGGCCAGACCGGCTTCACCGGCGGCGTCGGCATCGCCGATCTGTGGGAAGGAAATGCTCAGGACCCGCTGCACTGGCGCGACATGCACTTCCGCGTGCGCGGCCCGGTGGTGGCGCAGATGCAGGCGGCCTTCATCGACAATTGGATCAAGGTGACCGGGCGGGTGCTGAACGGCGAGGACTATTTCCCGCCGCTGGCGCCCGCCGGGCCGATGGACGCGCACATGTTCATCAGCTCGCCCGAGGGCGGCAGCGAAAGCATGCACCTGATGTACCTGATGGCGATCGCCGCGGCGCGCGAGTCGCTGGACATCCACGCCTCGTATTTCGTGCCCGACGA
>CAMLKR010000296.1 GCA_946480565.1 uncultured Arenimonas sp.
GCCTGGAAGGCCTGCACGGTGATGTCGATCGCCACGAACACGATGATCGGCGCCAGCACTGCCAGCGGCAGCAGTTCGACCAGGCCGGAGACCAGGCCGAGCATGCCGCCCAGGCCGATGAACAGGCCGGTCAGCAGGGTGTAGCCGCTGCGCGCACCCATGCGCTTGTAGGCTGGCTGCCCGATGTAGGGCGTGGTCTGGGCGACGCCGCCGCACAGGCCCGCGACCAGGGTGGACGCCGCTTCGGTGAGCAGGATGTCGCGGGTGCGGTAATCGTCGCCGGCGGCGCGCGCGCTTTCGGTCACGTTGATGCCGCCCACCACCATCAGCAGGCCGAAGGGCAGCACCAGCGGCAGATAGGGAACGACCCGCGGCAGGCCCTCGATGAATCCGAGCGTCGGCCAGGGCAGCGCCGGCTGCGCGCTCAGGCCCGAGGGCCAGCTGAAACCCGGCGACAGGCCGGCCGCACCCAGCCCGTAATAAAGGGCGGTGCCGACCAGGAAGGCGAACAGCACGCCCGGCATCCGCCCCGGCAGCGGCCCGCGCGCGACCAGCGCATACAGCAGCAGGCCCAGGGTGACGAAACCCACCACCGGCACCTTCAGGGCTTCGACCAGGGGCAGGAAGCCCATCAGCATCAGGGCGATGCCGGCGATCGACCCGAGCAGGCCGGCGCGCGGCACCAGCCGCTGCACCCAGCCGCCGAAGAAGGACAGCAGGAACTTGAAGGCGCCCATCACCATCATCGCCGCCATGCCCAGCTGCCAGGTGGCGACGGCTGCGGCCTGCTCGTCCATGCCGTCGGCGCGCAGGCCGACATAGGCCGGCCCCAGCACCAGCAGGGCCAGGCCGATGCTGGTCGGCGCGTCCAGTCCCAGCGGCATCGCGGTGACGTCGTCGCGGCCGCTGCGCCGCGCCAGGCGGCGCGCCATCGCGGTATAGACCAGGTTGCCGACCAGCACGCCCAGGGCGGTGCCCGGGAACATCTTCAGGAACACCACGTCGGCGGGGAACCCGAACAGCCCGACCAGGGCCGCGGCCAGGAAGCCGAGGATGGACAGGTTGTCCACCACGAGGCCGAAAAATCCGTTGAGGTCGCCGGCGGCGATCCAGGGCAGGCGCTTGCGGGCGGAAGGGTTCACGGCGAGATCCAGGCCAGGGTGGCGAGCCGGCCGCTGCGGCCATCGCGCCGGTGGGAGTAGAAGCGGTCCGGGTCGGAGATCGTGCACAGGCCGCCGCCGTGCACGGCGGTCACCCCGGCCGCGGCCAGCCGGCGCCGGGCGAGCGCGTACAGGTCCACCCGCCAGTGGCCGGGCCGGGTCGGCACGAAGGCCGACGCCGCGCCCGCATCCTGGGCCACGAAGGCCTCACGGACTTCGGCACCGATTTCATAGGCCTGCGGCCCCGCGGCCGGACCCAGCCAGGCGACAAGGCGCGCGGGCGGCGTGCGCATCGCGGCCACGGTGGCTTCCAGCATGCCGGCGGCCAGGCCGCGCCAACCGGCGTGGGCCGCCGCCACCTCGCCGCCGTCGCGGGCGGCCAGCACCACCGGCAGGCAGTCGGCGCTCAGGATGGCCAGCACGACGCCGGCCTCCGAGGTCACCGCGGCGTCGGCCTCGGGCTCGTCGCCGTCGTGCTTTGCGGGCGACCCGAACCGGACCACGCCGGTGCCGTGCACCTGGCGCAGCCAGTGCGGCGGCGACGGCAGGGCCAGCCAGGAGACCAGCAGCTCGCGGTTGCGCCGGGCCAGGGCCGGGGCGTCGCCGCAGCGCAGGCCCAGGTTGAATCGGTCGAAGGGCGGCGGCGACACGCCCTCGCCGCCGCGCAGCGTGGTCAGGGCGCGCACGCCCGGCGGCGCGGGCCAGTCGGCGTCGAACCAGGCCGGCGCTGCCATGCCGGCTATTTCTTCGCGGCGGCCGTGTCGGCGCGCAAGTCGTGCAGCAGTCCCTGCATGTCTTCGGGCACCGGCGCCTCGCAGGTCACCGTCTCGCCGCTGACCGGATGGCGGAAGCTCAGCTTCTCCGCATGCAGGGCCTGGCGGCGGAAGCCGTGCAGGCGCGCGGCCAGGGCCTCGGTGGCGGCCTTGGGCAGGCGGAAGGCGCCGCCGTAGAGCGGATCGCCGACGATCTGGTGGCGCACATGCGCCATGTGCACGCGGATCTGGTGGGTGCGGCCGGTTTCCAGGCGGCACTCGACCAGGGTGTGGGCCCGGAACTTCTCCCGGACCCGGTAATGGGTGATCGCGTCGCGGCCCAGGCCTTCCTTCACCACGGCCATCCGCACCCGGTCGGTCGGGTGGCGGCCGATCGGCGCGTTGATGGTGGTGCCGGCCACCATCGTGCCCTGCACCACGGCCAGGTACTGGCGGTGCACCTCGCGGCCGGACAGCTGTTCGACCAGCGATGTGTGGGCGCGCAGGGTGCGCGCGACCACCATCAGGCCCGAGGTGTCCTTGTCGAGCCGATGCACGATGCCGGCACGGGGCAGCTCGGCCAGGCGCGGATCGAAATGCAGCAGGGCGTTGACCATGGTGCCGCGTGGATTGCCGGCGCCGGGGTGCACCACCAAGCCGGCGGGCTTGTTCACCACCAGCACGTCCTCGTCCTGGTAAAGGATCTCGAGCGGGATGTCCTCGGCCTGCGCGTCGGTCTCGATCTCCATCTTCACCGACAGGGCCACGGCCTCGCCGCCGCGCACGGCCTCCTTGGGCTTGACCACCCGACCGCCCAGCAGGGCGTCGCCGGACTTGACCCATTCGGTCAGGCGCGACCGCGAGAAATCCGGGAACAGCTCGGCCAGCACCTGGTCGAAGCGGCGGCCGGCGGCCGCCAGGGGAATGCTGGCTTCCAGCAGCTCGCGCTCGCTGTCGTCGGCGTCGGTGACGGGGGTCTGGCTCATGGGGACGGGCATCTCGTGGGACCGGGGGCGGGCCGGGCCCCGTTCATGGAGGCGACACCGGGCTTTCCGGTATTATCCCCGAACTCGCTGGCTCCAGCGCCCTGACCTGCCATCCTGATGACCCGACTGC
>CAMLKR010000297.1 GCA_946480565.1 uncultured Arenimonas sp.
AGCGCCGGCGACGCCGTGAAGGCGAAGGCCAGCGCCGTGCCCATGAA
Source organism: uncultured Arenimonas sp. (assembly GCA_946480565.1). The sequence continues at coordinate 48 of CAMLKR010000297.1, forward strand.
GGGCGCGGTGCAGGGGCTGGCGACCACCACGGCCAGCACGCCGGTGAAGAAGTCGCCCGCGGGGCCGGATTTTTCCGTCAGCGACTGGCCGGCGCCGGCCAGCGAGGCGCCGAAGCTCACCACGCCCGACAGCGACAGGCCGATCGCCACCATCACCAGGGCCAGGAAGGCGATGACGCCCGGCTGCTGCAGCTGGAAACCCCAGCCCAGGGCCAGGCCGGCCTGGCGCAGCGCAAGCGCGATGCCCCCGACCGCGGCGAAGCTGGCCAGCACGCCGGCCGTGTACCAGAGCGCCGAGCGGCGCGCATTCGGCCCGCCCTGGGCCAGGCTGAGCGCCTTCAGCGACAGCACCGGCAGCACGCAGGGCATCAGGTTCAGCACCACGCCGCCGCCCAGGGCCAGCAGCAGGGCCAGCCACAGCGGCGTGGCGGCTTTTGCGGGCGGGGTTTCGCGCGCGCCGGTGCCGGCGCCGATGGTGGTGTCGGTGGTGGCGGTCGCGCCGCCACCGGCGGGCAGGTCCAGCGCGACGATCCGGGTCATCGGCGGATAACAGATGCCGTCGGTCTGGCAGCCCTGGAAGGTGATGCGCAGCGTCGCCGGCAGCGCGGCGGTATTGGTGCGCGACAGCGGCAGCGGCGCGTCGATAGGTTCGAAGTACACCTGCACGTCGCCGAAGTGTTCGTCGCGGTGCGCGGTGGCGGGCGGCCACCGGATCTCGCCGGCCTGTACGCCCGGGGCGTCGAGCGCCAGCGTGGTGCGGTCGCGGTAGAGGTAATAGCCGGGCGCGGGCGTGAAGCGCAGCAGCAGGCGGTCGGGCGTGTCGACGATGGCCTCGAAGCGGAAGGCCTGGTGTTCGGGCAGCGGCAGGCCGCCGGCGGCGCGCGCCGGGTCGGTGCCGCCGAGCAGGTCGCCGCCGCGGCCCCCGGTCAATGCGTCCAGCGCGCCGGCGCCGGCTGCGGCCGGCAGGTCCACCGTGACGGTCTTGGTATGCGGCGGGTAACACACGCCGAGGTCGGCGCAGCCCTGGTACTTCACCCGGAACTGCACCCGGGTGATGCCGTCGGCGGCGGCACCGGTCTGCACGGCGGTGACCGAATCGCGGTAGGTCTCGACGTCGCCGAAGAATTCGTCGGTGTAGGCGATGCCGTCGGGCAGCTGCAGCGGATTGGTCTTGAAGCCGTCCACCGCCTGCACGCCCATGCGGTGCCGGTAGAGGTAGTAGCCCTCGGCGATCTTCCAGCTGAATTCGACGCGGCCGCGCTCGGGGGCGGTCGCGGTCAGCGCGAAGGCCTCGTCGATCGGCAGCAGGTCGGATTCATCCACCGCGCGGGCGGCGGGGGCGAGCAGCAGGGCGGCCAGGATGGCCAACAGCCAACGGGTCATGCGGATTCTCGGCAGGGGCGGCGGCCGGCCCCGGGTCGGGAGCCGGCCGCTTCGACTGCCAAGTATCCCCGGAAGTTCGTTGCCCGGGCGAGAACGGTCGGTTGCGCCGGGCTCAGGCCCGGTCGGTCATCGCCTCGACGAAGTCCACCAGGGGCAGCTGCTCCGGGCTGCGCAGCGAGCGGAACGCGACCAGCAGCCGCTCCTCCAGCCCGCACTGGGCGTAGAAGTTGAGCAGCATGGCCGGCGTTTCGGCGTCGCCGCCGAGCCAGCGGCCGCCGCGGCCGGTGGCCAGCCATTCGAAGCTGACCGCGGTGGCCATGGCGATCTTGCCCATGTTGTCGGTGGTGGGCTTGGCGCCGTCCTTGCGTTCCCACTGCGCCACGGCGCTGCGGGCGACGCCGACGGCGGCGGCCAGTTCGGACTGCGACATTTCGGCGCCACGACGCGCCTGCCGGATGCGGTTGAACAACAGTGTCATTGGTGTATCCCCGGAAATGGAACAAGAACAGCGTCGCCGTGCTCCTGCGTGGGAGGCTCCGGCGTTTCCTTCGGAAACCACTGGCCTGTCGCCCGGCCTCCCCTGAAGGCCCGGCGGCATCGGTTTCCGTTGACGGGCGGCGGCCGCGATCCAGCGGCCGCCGGGCGGAACGGGCCCCGGCCGGCGTGGCCGGCGATGATCCCGTTCCCGGTGTCCGGGCCGGCCGTTAGTCCGTCTGTGCGCGGACCTTTCCGACTGACACGTCCCCCGTTTCCCCGGCCGATTGTAGGGGCAGGTTCCCCCGTGGAATCAACCGGTTTGGCGCGCCCTCCCGGGTCTTTGCGACGAACGGCCGCCGACGGGCGAATGGCTCCCGGTGTCAGGGCGACGGCAGGCCGTCGGCCCTCGGCTGCCGGGTACCGGAACCGGCCCGGATGCGCGGCCCGTCTTGAAAGCCTCCACCCCGGCCCCATCCTTGGCCGGGTCGCGCGGCTTCCGGTGCCCGGTCTGCGCGCGTATCATTGGCACTCACCGGGGTGGAGTGCTAACAGCTTCGCCCCATGTCGTTGAATCAATTGGAATAACGAGGACTCTCATGAAAATCAAGCCGCTCTACGACCGCGTGGTCATCAAGCGTATGGAAGAAGAAAAGATGTCCGCCGGCGGCATCGTCATTCCGGACTCGGCCACCGAGAAGCCGATCAAGGGCGAAGTGCTCGCGGTCGGCGCCGGCAAGGCCCTGGACAACGGTTCGACCCGCGCCCCGACCGTGAAGGTCGGCGACAAGGTGCTGTTCGGCAAGTACGCCGGCACCGAAGTGAAGGTCGACGGCCAGGAAATCCTGGTGGTCAAGGAAGACGACATCCTCGCCATCCTCGGCTGATGAACCCGCCGGCCCGCGCCTGCGCGACCGGCCCCGCACCAACCCCACAAGAATTCTGGAGTTAGAAAAATGGCTGCCAAGGAAATCCGTTTCGGTGAAGACGCCCGCGCCCGCATGGTGAAGGGCGTCAACATCCTCGCCAACGCCGTCAAGGCCACGCTGGGCCCGAAGGGCCGCAACGTCGTGCTCGA
>CAMLKR010000298.1 GCA_946480565.1 uncultured Arenimonas sp.
GGCGCAGGCCCGCGCCCTGGAAGATGCCGCGGGCCATGCCGCGGTTCTGCCAGAAGTGTTCCAGGATGCCCTGCACCCGCGTGGGCGACGGGTCGCCCAGCATCGAGGCCAGGATGCCGAACGGGCCCTCGATGGCCGCGGCCAGCAGCGCGTCCTTGCTGCGGAAATGTTCGTAGAAGGTGGAGCGGCTGACGCCCGCCTTCGCAATGACGTCGGCGATCGTGATCTCGTGGTAGCGCCGCGACAGCACCAGGCCGAAGAAGGCCTGCAGCAGGGCTTCGCGGCTGCGGCGTTTGCGTGGGTCCAGGGCGTCGTGGGCTGGCGTCATGCCCGGATTCTCCCACGCGGCCTGCCGGACAGGAGGCCACGAATGTCCGGAAACCGGCGCGCGCGGGCCGCCAGCATGGGCGCACCTTGTCCGGAGACCGCCGATGCCCACCCCGCCCTCCCCGCTCGCCCGCCGCCTGGTCGGCGGCACCCTGATCGGCGCCAGCGCGCTGTCGCTGCTGGCGATGTCGCACCACCCCACCGCGCACGGCATGACCGACGAACTATGGGTGGCCGACCTGTTGCGCATCGGCGCCCTGAGCCGACCCGTGCACGCCGGCATGATCGTCTGCGTGATCGCGCTCTGGCTGGCCCTGGCCGAATGGTCGGCCTGGCGCGGCAGCGCGTTGACGCGCATCGCCGAAAAACTCTACGGCCTGGGCGCGATCGCGATGATCGGCGCCGCGCTGATCAACGGCTTCGCCATCGACCACTACGCCAGCAATGCCCTGCAGGACGGCCCCGATGCCCTGCGCGATGCCGCGCGCGTGCTGCCGCTGGCCTGGTCGTTGAACCAGACGCTGGCGGGGTTTGGGGTGTTTGCGCTGTCCGGCGGGATCGTGGCCTGGTCGCTCGACCTGTGGCGCGTGCCAGGCGCCTTGGCGCGAGTGGCAGCCGTTTACGGCGTGGTGGTGATGCTGGGGTTGTGCGGCGCGTTCGCGTCCGGAGGGTTCCGGCTCGACCTGACCGGGATGGGCGCTGTCGTGCTGGCCCAGACCCTGTGGTACTTGATGCTTGGCATCCAATCGCTGCGCGACCGCACACCGCTCATCAGGAATTGAACACGCGGCGTTAGCCGTCTTGCTTATTCGGTTCCTCGGGGCTTCGCCCACCGGGCCGGTTCTGCTCGGATTGGATACCGATCATGCGATGCGTGTAGTCCCCTCGCGGCCCGTCGTTCCTGAGGAACGGATGCTGAGAGGGAACATCGTGATTCAGGAAGAGATAGAAAATAGGTCCGATAAACGGAAGCAGAAGAACCAGACAGAACGCCACCTTTTCTAGAGGCGTTCTGTTGCTGCGCAGAAGACGGAAGGCCAGCACGGCGCTGACCAACCCCGACAGGAGAAACGCCAGGACGACTCTGGAATCCATCCGTCGGGCGTCCCCAGGCGCGCCTAGGCGCTCAACCGCACTTGCTGTAACCGCAGTTCAGACACGTAGCACACCCATCCATGATGACGGTCGCCTTGGTGTTGCACTTGAAGCACATCGTCGCGCTGGGCGGGAAAGAGGCGCCCTCGCCGGTCACCTGCACCGCCTCGTCAGCGCGGGACGCGCTGTCGGTGTGGGTGGCAACGGGGGCGCCGCTCAGGCCGTCAGACTTTTTTTTTGCGCGGGCCTCGTAGGCGGCGCGCTTGTCGGCGATCAGCTGCTTCTGGGCTTCGCTGAGTTCCGGGTCCAGGATCATGCCGATGGACTTGAGGTGCTCTTCGACCACGCTGCCGATCTCGGCGACGATGGACGGCATGTAGACGCCGCCGGCCTTGAAGTAGCCGCCGCGCGGGTCGAACACCGCCTTCATCTCGTCCACCAGGAAGGTGACGTCGCCGCCCTTGCGGAACACGGCGCTCATGATGCGGGTCAGGGCCACGATCCACTGGAAGTGGTCCATGTTCTTGGAGTTGATGAACACCTCGAACGGGCGGCGCAGCTCGTGTTCGGTGCCCGGGTTGAGCACGATGTCGTTGATGGTCACGTACATCGCGTGCTCGACCAGCGGCGACTTGATCTTGTAGGTGGAGCCGATCAGCACTTCCGGGCGCTCGACCTTCTCGTGCATCTGGATGATGTCGGCGGTCGGCAGTTCCGCGACCGCGGCCACGGGCGCCGGCGCGGCAGCCTCCTTGGCCTTGTCTTCCGGCTTCTGCACGCTGTAACCCTTGATTTTCTTGCTGATCTTGATGGCCATCTGGTTCTTTTCGCTTATGGATTCGGTGGGAGCTTCGCCCGGAGCCCCCCGCCGCCGGGCGGCGGGGGGACGGGGTACGACAATCGGGACAGCCTCAGGCTTTAGCGCTTCCTGGCAACCTTTCGGGCCGTCGTCTTGCGGGCCGCCGGCTTCCTGGCGGCCTTCTTCGCGGCCTTGCGGGCCGGTGCCTTCTTCGCCGCGACCTTGCGGGTCGCCTTGCGAACGGTCTTCTTCGCCGCGCCCTTCCTGGCCGCGACCTTGCGGGTGGCCTTCTTGGCGACCTTCTTCGCCGCGCCCTTCTTGGCCGCGACCTTGCGGGTGGCCTTCTTGGCGGCCTTCTTGGCCGCGGCCTTCTTCGGAGCCGCCTTCTTCTTGGCGCCGCCGACGCTGGCCTTGACCGCCTTCACCGCGGCCGCCGCTTTCTTCTTCGCGCCGGCCACGGCCTTCTTCACGGCCTTGCCGGTGTCGGAGTTCTCGGCCTTCCTGATCTGGGCCTTGGCCTTCTTGATGGTCGGGGCGGCCTTCTTCTTCGCCGCCTTCACCACCTTGTTGGCCTGGTCGGCGATGGCGCTGCCGATTTCCGAGGCCTTGTCGCTGACGCTGCCAGCGGCGCTGGAAATCGCCGCGGTCACACCGTTGCCATTGCTCATACCGCTCTCCTCGTCATTGGAACCGCGGGCAGGCCCGCGGGGCTAACTTAGCGCGATCCCGCGCGCGCTGCGCGCGGG
>CAMLKR010000299.1 GCA_946480565.1 uncultured Arenimonas sp.
ACATCCTCACCGACGAGGCCTCGATGCTGGCCGGCTCGCTGGGCCTGCTGCCGTCCGCTTCGCTGGGCGATGGCAAGGTCGGGCTGTACGAACCCATCCACGGCTCCGCGCCGGACATCGCCGGCAAGGGCGTCGCCAACCCCTACGCCACCATCCTCAGCTGCGCGCTGCTGCTACGCCACTCGCTGGGCCTGCACGAAGAAGCCGACTGCATCGAACGCGCGGTGGATGCCGCCCTGAATGCGCAGGTGTTCACCAACGACCTGGCGACCGGCGGCCGCGGCGTGTCCACGCAGGTCGCGGCGCAGGCGGTGATCGAACAGATGCAGGCGCACTGCTACGTGGCCGAATTGCGCGACTGAAGCGGGGGCCCGGTTCACCCCCGGAAGACTCGAGGCGCCCCGGGGAACCTCCCTGTTTCTCGCGACCACCGGGCTAGCCCCGCCGTGTTCGTCAGCGCACTGGCGCGAACGTCATCTTCACCAGCCCGACCCCCAAGACCCGGGGATCCCTGTTTCTTCCATCCACTATGGGGCTCGACGCGTCGGCAACGATGAACTCGATGTTCGTTACGCTCACAGGCGAATCGGCGATGAGTACAGCAGGAATGCGCAACCTGTGCATCCCGGCCTCTTCCGTGATCGCCAATCGGGCGACCTCCTGTCCGTTCACCAGCACCTGTACCGGTGCCCCGCCACCCGGGGGCACGTACCTGAGTACCTCGACATCAACATCGACGTCCTGCGCCCCCCGCCAGAATCTCACCTTTACGCTGGACCGCTTCGCCGTCGACCAGTAGCCCCAGCGTTCTTCCGACCATTCCCCGTAAAGATACTTTTCTCCGGCGCCGCGGGAGAAACGAATCACCTGCCCGGGCTCAAGCACATCCATCGGACCCCGCGGATCCTTGATCAGCTCGGCAAGCGCCTCCCTGCGATCACGCTCACTTCCATCGCAAGGAGCCGTCGCTTCACGCCAGGCGACGTACCTGCCCCAATACTCACCGGCGTCCACGTGCGAATGTAGCGCGACCTTCCTGTGGGGATCGATTGCCGTCCCCAGTTTTCCATCGTCAAGTTGCAGTCCTTCGCGATAGCAGGCGATCGCCTCCGCTCGCTCCCAAGCCAAGGATGCCTCGCGCATCTCATCCGATACCTGCCAGTTATGGACGAATCCGAGGCCCGCGATCAGGCCGACGGCGGTACCGAACGCCCTGTTCCATGTCTGGTGCGAGAACCGCTTACTTACAGTCAGCCCGATCAGCGCAGCAGCACCGGACAACGATAACCCAAACCACAGATAAGCAATCCGGCTGTCGAGGTAACCGCACACTCCCCCTTCGATGCACCACGTTTGCTGCTTCGACGTCACCGCCAACGGCAGCACGACCATGAACGACAGCACGGCCCCTGTAACGAGGACAGCCCTGGGCGAGGCCATCTGCGGGAACGCCGCGGCGATACTACGAGCCAGGCAATAAAAGACCAGCGCATAAGGGATTGCGACTGCCAAGATCCAGCCAGGCGCTCCGGCGAGTTCCGGACCGAGGCGCATCAATACAGTCCCCGAAACGACGTGCGCGAACGCCGTGATCATCACTCGCCATGGCTGGCCAACACCATCCAGCGAGTTCCCGTCGTACGTCGATGGATGCGCCAATCGGTATGCGACATACACCGCCACGACCGCTGCGAGCACCAGGACGTCGAGCCAAGCCGTCCTCTTCACCGCGACGACTAGCGCGTCGCGGGTCGAACCCGATGACCAGACACCGGCGAACCTTGCCAGGAACTCCGCGCACAGAAGAGACGCGGCGAAGACCATGACGTACTCGGACACCATCATCGCCACAAACATGAGGACCAAAGCACACAGCGAAATGACCCGCCCGAGCATGCTTCCTTGATAGCCCTCTTCGCGGTACAGCACCAGCCTTGCAATCAAGACGAGGAGAATCGGACCCGTGTTCTGCAGCGCATACGCGTTGGGCGGCATATGTTCGAACGCGAGCGGCTGTAGGGCAAGAAGCAACAGGACGAGCGGGGTCCCACCGGCACCTCTGGACAACCGCGCCACGTAGGCGGCAAATAGAACGAAGACAAGTAGGTATAGGCATGCATAAATCCAGCGCGCAGCCGGATAGACCGACCAGAAGGATGCATACGCGTTCAGCGGGAACATCAGGTGCATGCCGAAGCGTCCCTGCGAGGGCGCAGCCATGGCAGCGCCCCGCCACACATCTGGATATCCGCCTCCCATGAAACCACGCAGGATGTCGGCGTCGTCCGCACTCAGGCGGTATCCCCTAGAAAAGAGATAGGCCTGCATGAGGAAGATCAGGCCCATGGCGGCCCACATCAAGTGTCGTCGATCAAGCGCACCGCCCAGAAAGGCAAGTGGGGGGCGGTGCAATGACGATCTGGGGGCCATGGAGAGTGAGCTAGCGTAGCGTGCGAACATCGAGTGACGGTGCACGATAGCAAATGGAACACGGCCTCCGACAGGACTCCGGCCCCCTTGAGTCGTGACCAGGCTCGCGCGAACTACCCACACCCCCTACGCCACCATCCTCAGCTGCGCGCTGCTGCTACGCCACTCGCTGGGCCTGCACGAAGAAGCCGACTGCATCGAACGCGCGGTGGATGCCGCCCTGAATGCGCAGGTGTTCACCAACGACCTGGCGACCGGCGGCCGCGGCGTGTCCACGCAGGTCGCGGCGCAGGCGGTGATCGAACAGATGCAGGCGCACTGCTACGTGGCCGAATTGCGCGACTGATCGCCCGCCGCAGGGGGCCCGCTCAGTTCGACACCAGCCGGTTGCGTCCCTGCTGCTTGGCGCGGTATAGGCGCTCGTCGGCCTCGCGCAGCAGGTCGCGCAGCGCCTGGCCCGGCTGCAGGTCCGCCATGCCGATGCTGACGGTGCAGTGCAGCTGGCTGCCATCGGGCGCGTCGATGG
>CAMLKR010000300.1 GCA_946480565.1 uncultured Arenimonas sp.
TTCTCGCGCGAGTACTGGTCGTCGCGCTTGTACCAGGACAGCCAGTTGCTGGTGTTGGACTCCCAGTTCCGGCGGATGTCCTCCTCGACGAAGGTGGTGTTGCCGACCACGTTGATGTCGCGGATGCGGGCGGCCTTGCCCTCGGCGATCGCGATGGTGATGTCGACGCGGTTGCGGTCGAGGTTGGTCACCGTCGGGGTGATCGAGACGTTGTACTTGCCGCGGTTGTTGTACTGGCGGATCAGCTCCTGGGTGACGCGGTCCAGGTTCAGCGGGTTGAAGGTCTCGCCCTGGGTCAGGCCGATGCCCTTGAGGCCGTTGAGCAGGTCCTCGGTCTCGATGTCCTTGTTGCCGGTCAGGGTGATGGTGTTGATGGCGGGACGTTCGGTCACCGTCACCACCAGGATCTCGTCCTGGCGATCGAAGCGCACGTCGCTGAAGAAGCCGGTCTTGAACAGGGCGCGGATGGCCTCGGACGAGCGGCTGCGGTCCAGCGTGTCGCCCTTCTCCACCGGCAGGTAGGTGAACACGGTGCCGGCGGAGATGCGCTGCAGGCCCTCGACGCGGATGTCGGCGACGGTGAAGGGCTCGTAGTTCTGGGCCTGGGCCGGGCCGGCGAGGGCGGCGGCGAGGGCGAGGCTCAGGAGGCAGCGGCGAACAGTGGGTCGCGTCATCATCAATCCGTTGGTGACGGACGCCGGGGCGCCCGCGAAGAGGGTGGGTGTCAGAAGCTGGGCCGGAAGATGTCGTTGTAGAAGGCCAGCCCCATCAGGCCGGCGAGCAGCACCAGACCGACGTACTGGCCCGCCACGAGCGCACGCTCGCCGACCGGGCTGCCTTTGACCAGCTCGATAAGGTAATACAGCAGGTGCCCCCCATCCAAGACGGGAATGGGGAGCAGGTTCATTATGCAGAGGCTCAGCGACAGGATCGCGAGGAAATTCAGGAACCAGGCCAGGCCCAGGCCGGCACTGCCGTTGGCCACCCGGGCGATGGTGATCGGGCCCGAGATGTTGTCCAGCGAGGCCTTGCCGCTGACCATGCGCCAGAGCATGCCCAGGGTGTCGCTGGTCATCTGCCGGGTCTCCGACAGCGCCGCCGGGATGGCCTGGAAGGGGCCGAAACGCAGCAGGGCGTCGGGTTTGGCGGTCGCCGGCGCCGGCAGGATGCCCAGCACCCAGCGCTTCTGCTCGCCTTCGCCGGCCAGTTTCGGGTCGACCACGATCTGCTGCTCGGCGCCGCCGCGCTCGACCCGGACCCGGACCGGCTGGCCGTTGCGGGCCAGCTCCTGCAGCAGGGGGCCGATGTCGTCGTAGCCTGCGACGGGGCGGTCGTCCAGGGCCAGGATGCGGTCGCCCGGCGCCAGGCGTCCCTCGGCGGCGCTGCCGGGCGCGACCTGGCCGATCACCGGCGGCAGCAGCCATTGGGCCGGCACCAGGCCCAGGCTCGCGAACGGGCTCTTTTCGTCCAGGGCCAGGCCGGGGCGGTCCAGGGGCAGGGTGCGCACGCGCTCTTCGCCTCCGGCGGTGCGGACCCGCACGGCCAGCGGCGCGCGGTCGATCGAGGCGGCCGCGAACACGGTGCCGGCCTCGGTCCAGGTGCGGATGGGGCGGCCCTCGACGTCCAGCAGGCGGTCCCCGGCCTGGAAGCCGGCCTCGGCGGCCAGGCCATCCACGCGGCCGATGTCGGGCTGGAAGTCGGGCTTGCCGACCACGAACATCAGCCACAGCAGGCCGATGCAAAGCAGCAGGTTGGCGAGCGGACCGGCCGCGACGATGGCGATGCGCTGGTAGACCGACTTGGCGTTGAAGCTCTCGTGGCGCTCGTGCGGCGCCACCTCGACCTCGCGTTCGTCGAGCATCTTCACGTAGCCGCCCAGGGGCAGCATGGCGACCACGTACTCGGTGCCGTCCTTGCCCACCCGCGTCCACAGCGGCTTGCCGAAGCCGACCGAGAAGCGCAGCACGCGCACGCCGCAGCGGCGCGCCACCCAGTAGTGGCCGAACTCGTGGAAGGTGACCAGGATGCCGAGGCTGACGATCAGCCACCACACCGAACCGAAGAATTCCGTCATCGCCGCCGCATCCTCGGGACCAGGGTCTGGGCCATGCGCCGGGCCGCGGCGTCGGTGTCCATCAACTGCTCCAGCGAGTCGGCCGGTCCGCCGGGCAGGGCGTCGAGGCAGGCCTGGATCAGGTCCGGGATGCCTAGGAAACCCAGTTCGCCCTGAAGAAAGGCTGAAACGGCCACTTCGTTGGCCGCGTTGAGCACCGCGGGGGCGCCGCCGCCGGCGCGCAGGGCGCGGTAGGCCAGGGCCAGGCAGGGGAAGGTGTCGACGTCCGGGCGCCCGAAATCGAAGCGGGCCAGGGCCGCCAGGTCCAGCGGCGCCACGCCCGAATCGATGCGCTCGGGCCAGGCCAGGCCGTAGGCCAGCGCCGTGCGCATGTCCGGGTTGCCCAGCTGGGCCAGCACCGAGCCGTCCACGTAGTCCACCAGCGAGTGCACGATGCTCTGCGGGTGCACCACCACCTCGATGCGCTCGGCCGGCAGGCCGAACAGGTGGCAGGCCTCGATCACCTCCAGGCCCTTGTTCATCAGCGTGGCCGAGTCGACCGAGATCTTGCGGCCCATCACCCAGTTCGGGTGCGCACAGGCCTGGTCGGGCGTGATCGCCGCCAGCTCGTCCCGGCGGCGGCCGCGGAAAGGTCCGCCGGACGCGGTCAGCAGCAGGCGCCGCACGCCCTGGCGGCCGCCGTCGGCAGGCAGGCACTGGAAGATGGCGTTGTGTTCGCTGTCCACCGGCAGCAGGGTCGCGCCGCCGCTGCGGGCCGCCTGCATCAGCAGCTCGCCGGCGACCACCACCGATTCCTTGTTCGCCAGCAGCAGGCGCTTGCCGGCGCGGGCGGCGGCCAGGGTCGAGGCGACGCCGGCGGCGCCGACGAT
>CAMLKR010000301.1 GCA_946480565.1 uncultured Arenimonas sp.
TACGAGAACCTGCTCAACCAGTACCTGCTGCGCTGAGCGCGGCGGGCATGCGTTCCATGACAACAGCCATCAACAGAGGGGCGGCAGCATGAGCCAGGCGATGACGGGGGGCGAGAACACCAGGCTGATCGTGCTGATCAGCGTGGTGGCGACGATCGGCGGATTCCTGTTCGGGTTCGACAGCGGCGTGATCAACGGGACGGTGGATGGCCTGCAGCAGGCGTTCGGTTCCACCAAGGCGGGCCTCGGCTTCGAGGTCGCCTCGATGCTGCTGGGGTGCGCGATCGGCGCGTTCACGGCGGGTCGGCTTGCGGACAGCCTCGGCCGGCGCAACGTGTTGATCATTTCGGCCGTGCTGTTCCTGCTCTCGGCGATCGGTGCGGGTGCGGCGACCTCGTCGGTCGTGTTCGTCATCGCGCGCGTGATCGGCGGTTTCGCCGTGGGCGCGGCCAGCGTGATCTCGCCGGCCTACATCGCCGAGGTCGCGCCGGCACGCTACCGCGGCCGTCTCGCCACCGTGCAGCAGATCGCGATCATCAGCGGTCTGACCGCAGCGTTCCTGTCCAACTACCTGCTGGCCGCCAAGGCGGGCGCCTCGACCGAAGCGCTGTGGGGCGGCCATGCCGCGTGGCGCTGGATGTTCTGGATGCAGGCGGTGCCTTCGGTGATCTTCCTGGTGCTGCTGCTGACCATTCCGGAAAGCCCGCGCTACCTGGTGGTGAAGCGGCGCAAGGATGAAGCGCTGCGCGTGCTGACACGCCTGTTCGGGGGTGCCGAGGCGCAGGCCAAGCTGGCCGAGATCGACGCATCGCTGTCGGCCGACCACCACCGCCCGCAGCTCTCCGACCTGAAGAACAAGACCACCGGCAAGATCCGCCCCATCGTCTGGGTCGGCATCGGTCTGGCGACGTTCCAGCAACTGGTCGGCATCAACGTGGTCTTCTACTACGGCGCCGTGCTGTGGCAGGCCGTGGGCTTCTCCGAGAACGATGCGCTGGCCATCAACGTATTGTCCGGCGGGCTCAGCATCGGCGCCTGCATCGTCACCGTGCTGCTGATCGACCGCATCGGCCGCAAGCCGCTGCTGTGGATCGGCTCGGCCGGCATGGCGGTGTCGCTGGCGCTGGTGGTCTGGGCGTTCGCCAGCGGCTCGCTGGTCGATGGCCACCTGCAGCTGCCCGAAGGCATGGGCACGCTGGCGCTGGTGGCGGCCAATGCCTACGTGGTGTTCTTCAATATCTCCTGGGGCCCGGTAATGTGGGTCATGCTGGGCGAGATGTTCCCCAACCAGATCCGCGGCTCGGCGCTGGCGGTGGCGGGTGCGGCGCAGTGGACGTCGAACTTCGCCGTCACGGTGACTTTCCCGATCCTGCTGGCCGCCATCGGCCTGGCCGCGACCTACAGCATCTACCTGGCATCGGCGATCATCTCGGTCATCTTCGTACTGAAATACGTGCACGAGACCAAGGGCAAGGAACTGGAGCAGATGGAAGGATGAAGACGATCATCTCCAAGAACACGCGCGGCGGCGCGTTGCTGGCCGCCCTAGTGCTGGCGCTGGGCGCCTGCAAGGGCGACGACAAGGCGGCCGCACCCGCGACCGCCGCCGATGCCAACCCCTGGCCGCAGGTCGCCTGGCCGCTGGCCGAGGACGCGGCGCTCGAGCAGCGCATCACCGACCTGATCGCCACGATGACCGTGGAAGAGAAGGTCGGCCAGCTGGTGCAGGGCGACATCGCCAGCATCACGCCGGATGACGTGCGCAAGTACCGGCTCGGTTCGATCCTCGCCGGCGGCAATTCAGACCCCGGTGGCCGCTACGACGCTTCGCCCGCCGAGTGGCTGGCGCTGGCCGATGCCTTCTACGAGGCGTCGATGGACACCTCGCAGGGGGGCAAGGCGATCCCGATCATCTTCGGCATCGATGCCGTGCACGGGCAGAGCAACATCGTCGGTGCCACCCTGTTCCCGCACAACATCGGCCTGGGCGCGACGCGCAATCCGGATCTGCTGCGCCGGATCGGCGAGATCACCGCGCTGGAAACGCGCGCCACCGGCATGGAGTGGGCGTTCGCACCCACCGTGGCGGTGCCGCAGGACGACCGCTGGGGCCGTTCGTACGAAGGCTATTCGGAATCGCCCGAGATCGTGGCCAGCTATGCCGGTGCGATGGTCGAGGGCCTGCAGGGCAAGGTCGGCACGCCGGGCTTCCTCGACGGCCGCCATGTGATCGCCTCGGTGAAGCACTTCCTCGGCGATGGCGGCACCACGGACGGCAAGGACCAGGGCGATACCAAGATCAGCGAAGCCGACCTGGTGCGCATCCATGGTGCCGGCTATCCGCCGGCGATCGCGGCCGGCGCGCAGACGGTGATGGCCTCGTTCAACAGCGTCAACGGCGAGAAGATGCACGGCAACAAGCCGTACCTGACCGATGCGCTGAAGGGCCGCATGCAGTTCGGCGGTTTCGTGGTGGGCGACTGGAACGGCCACGGCCAGGTGAAGGGCTGCACCAACACCGATTGCCCGGCCACGATCAACGCCGGCCTGGACATGGCGATGGCGTCGGACAGCTGGAAGGGTTTCTACGAAACCACGCTCGCGGCGGTGAAGGCCGGGACGATCAGCCAGGCGCGGCTGGACGATGCGGTGCGCCGCATCCTGCGGGTGAAGTTCCGTCTGGGCCTGTTCGAGGCGGGCAAGCCGTCGACGCGCGCGGTGGGCGGGCAGTTCGCCCTGCTCGGCGCCCCCGAGCACCGCGCCGTGGCGCGCCAGGCGGTGCGCGAGTCGCTGGTACTCCTGAAGAACGCGGGCGGCGTGCTGCCGCTTTCGCCGAAGCAGCGCATCCTGGTGGCCGGCGACGGCGCGAACGATGTCGGCAAGCAGGCCGGCGGCTGGACGCTGAACTGGCAGGGCACCGGCACCACGCGCA
>CAMLKR010000302.1 GCA_946480565.1 uncultured Arenimonas sp.
TCGGCAGGCAGCCGCCCATCGGGTTGATCTTCTCCTTCTTGTACAGCTCCATCATCGCCATCTGGAACTTCTGCTTGTCGTCGCCGTAGCGCTCCTTGAGCGCCTCGATGCGCGGCTGGATCGCGCGCATCTTGGCGAAGCTGCGGTACTGCTTCGCCGACAGCCAGTACAGCGCGATCTTGATGATCAGCACCGTCAGGATGATCGCCCAGCCCCAGTTGCCGGTCAGGTCGTGCAGCGGCTCGAGCACGTAGTCGAACATCGGCTGGGCGAGGAAGGTGAAGATGCCGTAGTCCAGCGTCAGCTTCAGGCCCGGCGCGATCTGCTCCAGCTGCTCCTGCAGCTTGGGGCCGACCCACAGCACCGACTCGCGCGTGGTGCTCAGTCCCGGCGCCACCTGGATCGGGGCGCTGACGCCGCGCACCAGGTAGCGGCTGGAATCGGGCAGCGGCAGCATCTCGAAGCGCTGCGCCTCGGCCTTGTTCGGGACCCAGGCCAGCATGAAGTGGTGCTGCAGCATCGCGATCCAGCCGCCGGTGACCTCGCGCGACTGCGCGCCGTCCTCATACAGGTCGGCGACCGCGATCTTCTCGAACTTCTCGGTCGGGCTGTACCAGGCGGCGCCGACGAAGCTGAAGGCCTCGGGATTGGTGAAGGTGGACGCGGTGGAGCGCTCCGGCGGCACGATCCGCTGCAGCTGTTCATAAGGCGAAGCGCTCCAGGGCTGGCCGCCCTGGTTGCTGATCTCCAGGCGCTGGGTGATGGCGTAGGAGCCGCGCTCGAGCACCAGGGTCTTGCGGACGGTCACGCCGCTGGCGGCGTCGGTCCAGACCAGGGGCACTTCCAGGGTCTGGGCGCCGTCGGCCAGGGTGTAGTCGCTGCGGCCGTCCTCGGTGCGGAACACCGCCTCATGGGTGGGCGCGCGGCTGCCGGCGACCGCGAGCAGACCGGACTGGGCGACCGAGAAGCGCGAGGTCGCGGCGTCGAGCAGGCGCACCTTGGCTTCGGGCTGTTCTTTGGTGACCGGGTAGGCCAGCAGGTCGGCGCCGACCAGGTTGCCGCCGCGCGGGTCCAGCTGAAGGCGCAGCACATTGGTGGTGATGGTGATCGGCGCGATGGACGCCGTGGGACCCGGGGCCGCGGCGCCGGACGCGGTGGCCGCCGGAGCCTGGGGGATGGCGCCGGCCGAGGGCAGGGCCGCGGCCGAAGGCGTGTCGCCGGTCGCCGGCGTCGTGGTGGCGGCGGGAACGTCGACGGGCGCGGGCGCGGCCGGTCCCTTGCTCCATTCCAGGAAGAAGAGGAAGGCGACGGCAAGCCAGGCGATCAGCAGGAAGGAGCGGGTCTGGTTCATGGGCAGGCGGCGGGCGCCGGCGGGAGAGCCGGGGCCGCGCTGGGGGTCTCGGTCAGGAATCGGAGGCGGGGCGTTCGCACGCGCCCGGGGAGGCCGGCATTGTGCCGGGCGTGGGCGTGGGCTTCAACGACCGGGCGCGCTCGAGCAGCTGCAGGAACTGCGCGCCCAGTTCGGCGGATTCGAGTTTCGCCGCGCCGGGCTGGGCGATCAGCACGTAGTCGCCGGGCGGCAGGCAGGCGCGCTGGCCGCGGAAGATTTCCCGCGCCAGCCGCTTGATGCGGTTGCGGCCGACCGCACGCTTGTCGACCTTCTTGGACACGGCGACGCCGAGCCGGGGCGCGGTGGCCTCGGCCCGGACGTGGGCATGCAGCTTCAGGTGCGCGCTGGAGAGCTTGCGCCCCGCCTTGAACACCGCCTGGAACTCGGCGGAAGCGCGCAGGCGCGCGCTGGGCGGGAAAGGGCTGGGTGCCGTCGGCGGGAGCGTCATCACGGTCCCGGCGGCACGATCCGCGGGTCGCCGCCGGAAACCGGCGGCAACGGGTCAGACGGCCAGGCGGGCCCGGCCCTTGGCGCGGCGACGGGCAAGGATCTTGCGGCCGTCGGCGGTCTTCATGCGGGCGCGGAAGCCGTGGTCACGCTTGCGCTTGAGATTGCTGGGCTGGTAGGTACGCTTGGTGGCCATGGTGGCACCCCGGTTGAGTTTTTGGGCGGAAAAGACCGCGGACTATAGCCATCCTCCCCCCAACCCGTCAAGCCAAACCGGCATGGCGGGCGCCGTCCCGCGGCGCTAGACTGCGCCCCCGACCACTTATCCACAGCAGCGCCCCGGCGCCGCTGTCGCATGGACTTTCGCTTGAACATGGATGCTGCCTGGCCCCGCTGCCTGGAACGACTGGAAGCCGAACTGCCGGCCGACGAGGTCCACACCTGGCTCCGGCCCCTGCAGGCCGAGGCCCACGCCGACGGCCTGACCCTCTACGCCCCCAATGCCTTCGTGGTCGACCGCGTGCGCGACCACTACCTGGTCCGCATCCGCGAGCTGATGGCCCATTTCACCGGCGGCCCCGCCCCGGTGGCCGTCGCCGTGGGTTCGATCAAGCGCCCCGAGGCCACCCCGGCACCGGCCGCGGGCGGCTCCCGGCCGGCCGCGCCGCCGGTGGAGTTCGCCGGCAACCTAGACAGCCACTACACCTTCGACAACTTCGTCGAGGGCCGCAGCAACCAGCTCGGTCGCGCCGCGGCCCTGCAGGTGGCGCAGAACCCGGGTCGGGCCTACAACCCACTGCTGCTGTACGGCGGCTCGGGCCTGGGCAAGACCCACCTGATGTATGCCGCCGGCAACCTGATGCGCAGGAACAATCCCGGCATGCGGGTGCTCTACCTGCGCTCCGAGCAGTTCTTCAGCGCGATGATGAAGTCGCTGCAGGACAAGTCGATGGACCAGTTCAAGCGCCAGTTCCAGCAGGTTGACGCGCTGCTGATCGACGACATCCAGTTCTTCGCCGGCAAGAACACCACGCAGGAGGAGTTCTTCCACACCTTCAACGCGCTGTTCGACGGCAAGCAGCAGATCA
>CAMLKR010000303.1 GCA_946480565.1 uncultured Arenimonas sp.
AAGAACTGCGACACCTGCAAGAAGGCGACGAAGTGGCTGGACCGCTTCGGCGTCGCGTACACCTTTGTCGACTACCGCGACAACCGGCAGTCGCCCGAGACCCTGAAGGACTGGGCGGAGAAGGCGGGCGGATGGGACGCGCTGATCAACAAGTCGTCCACGACCTGGCGGCAAATGCCGGAGAACCGCAAGTCGCCAGGGTCGGATGCGGAGTGGAAGCTGCTGCTGAAGGAGTATCCGCAGCTGATCCGCCGCCCCGTGGTCGTCACCGGTGAAGGCGGCTTTTCACAGGGCTTCAGCGACAATGGTTTCAAGAAGATGTTCGGAGCCGGCGCGTGAGCGATGTCGTCGAACTGTCCTGCGAACTGATCCGCCGCCATTCGGTGACGCCGGACGACGCCGGCTGCCAGCAGGTCCTGGCGACCCGTCTGTCGCAATGGGGATTCCGCTGCGAACACCTGCGCTTCGGCGAGACCGACAACCTCTGGGCCACGCATGGCAGCGGGTCGCCGGTGCTGGTGCTGCTGGGCCATACGGACGTGGTGCCGCCGGGGCCGTTGGACGCGTGGACCAGTGATCCGTTCGTGCCCACCGTCCGCGATGGCGTGCTCTACGGGCGCGGTACCGCCGACATGAAGTGCAGTGTGGCCGCGTGCACGATCGCGCTGGAGCGCTTCGTCGATGCGCACCCGGATCATCCGGGCACGGTCGCGCTGCTGGTGACCTCGGACGAGGAGGGTCCCGCCCACGACGGCGTGAAGCAGGTCGCGGCACTGTTCCGCGAGCGCGGCCAGCGCATCGACTGGTGCATCACGGGCGAGCCGTCGTCCAAGGAAGCACTGGGCGACCTGTTGCGCGTCGGCCGTCGTGGCACCCTGACCGGTACCTTGAGCGTGCACGGCGTGCAGGGCCATGTCGCCTATCCGCACAAGGCGCTCAATCCCATCCACAAGGCGTTGCCCGCGCTGGACGAACTGGCCGCGCGCCAGTGGGACGAAGGCTACGAGACCTTCCCGCCGACCAGCCTGCAGATCTCCAACATCCACGCCGGCACCGGCGCCAGCAACGTCATCCCGGGCGAACTGCAGGTGGTGTTCAACCTGCGCTTCAATCCCAGCTGGACAGCGGAGAAGCTGGAACAGGAGATCGAGGGCATCCTCCGCCGCCATGGGGTCGACTACAGCATCCAGTGGCTGCGCGGCGGCGAGCCCTTCTACACGCCGGAAGGCCACCTGCGGGCCACGGCGCGCGCGGTGCTCGGCGAGTTCTCCGGTGCGCCGCCGGAAGAGAGCACGGCCGGCGGCACGTCCGATGCGCGCTTCATTGCACCGCTGGGTGCGGAGTGCATCGAAGTCGGGCCGGTCAATGCCAGCATCCACAAGGTCGATGAGCACGTCCGGGTGTCCGACCTGCAGGCGCTGCCGGGCCTGTACCAGGCCTTGGTGGAGCGGCTGATGCTGACCCGGCCCGCCATCTGAGGAGCGCAGGCGGTACGCTTTCCTTACGGATGAAACAGTTGCGCGGTCCCGTCGGGACCGGTTACGGTCGCCCCATGCCCTGCCGCACCGCCATCAATAACAACCGCAACAACCTGCGCCCGAACAACGGGACGCGGGCGATGCGGCTCTGCGGCTAGGCAAAGAAAGACCTGCCGGATACCAGAAACCCGCATCGCGAGATGCGGGTTTCTTCGTTTCCGGCTCCCGTCACCGACCCCACCCAGGAGTTTCCATCCATGTGTTCCATCTTCGGCATCTTCGGGCTGCAGCCCGGCGACGACATCGCGGCCCTGCGACGGCAGGCGCTGGAGCTGTCCCAGAAGCAGCGCCACCGCGGGCCCGACTGGAGCGGCGTGTACCACGACGAGGGCGCCATCCTCGTGCACGAGCGGCTGGCCATCGTCGACCCGGCCGGCGGTTCGCAACCCCTGCGCTCGGCCGACGGCGAACTGGTCCTGGCCGTCAATGGCGAGATCTACAACCATCGCGAACTGAAGGCGGAACTGGTGCAGCACTATGCCTTCCAGACCGGTTCGGACTGCGAAGTCATCAACGCGCTGTATCGCGAAGATGATCCTGCGTCGTTCCTCAACCGCCTCAACGGGATCTTTGCCTTCGCGCTATGGGACAAGGCGAAGGGACGCGCACTGATCGCACGCGATCCCATCGGCGTCTGCCCGCTGTACTGGGGGCACGACCGCGAGGGCCGTCTGTGCGTGGCCTCCGAAATGAAGGCGCTGGCGCCGATCTGCGCCGACGTGGCGCAGTTCCCGCCGGGTCACTACTACGACACCGCCACGCGTGCGCTGGTGAAGTACTACCAGAAGCCCTGGCGCGACTACGCGGCCGTCGAAGGCGTGCAGGTGTCGAAGGACGAACTGCGCGAGGCGTTCGAACGCGCCGTGCACCGGCAGCTGATGACCGACGTGCCCTACGGCGTGCTGCTGTCCGGCGGGCTGGACTCCTCGCTGGTCGCGGCCGTGGCTGCGCGCTACGCACGCCATCGCGTCGAGGACGACGACACCACGGAAGCGTGGTGGCCGCGGCTGCACTCCTTCGCCATCGGCCTGGAGGGCTCGCCCGACCTGGCGGCCGCCGAAGTCGCGGCGAAGGCGCTGGGCACCGTGCACCATGGCTTCACCTACACCTTCCAGGAAGGGCTCGACGCGATTCCGGAGGTGATCCGGCACATCGAGACCTACGACGTCACCACCATCCGCGCGTCCACGCCGATGTATCTGCTGGCGCGGCGGATCAAGGCGATGGGCGTGAAGATGGTGCTGTCGGGCGAGGGCAGCGACGAGATCTTCGGCGGTTACCTGTACTTCCACAAGGCGCCGAACGCGCGCGAATTCCACGAGGAACTGGTGCGCAAGCTGGACGCGCTGCACAACTACGACTGCCTGCGCGCCAACAAGTCGA
>CAMLKR010000304.1 GCA_946480565.1 uncultured Arenimonas sp.
CGTAGCGGGTGGTGCGGCGCGAACCGTCGGCGCGCGGCTCCGAGTCGATGGTGATGGCCAGCGCCGGGCAGACCGCCTCGCAGAGCTTGCAGGCGATGCAGCGCTCCTCGCCGTTCGGGTAGCGGCGCAGCGCGTGCAGGCCGCGGAAGCGCGGCGACTGCGGGAACTTCTCGAACGGGTAGTTCACCGTGTAGGTCGGGGCGAACATGTAGCCCAGGGTCAGCCTCATGCCGGCCAGGAGTTCCAGCAGCATCAGGCTCTTGAGGTAGGTGGCGATGCGGTTCATGTCTTCCTCAGGCGCCCAGGGTGAACCAGCCGTTGTAGGCCATGACGGCCGTCACGAAGATCCAGACGATCGTGATCGGGATGAACACCTTCCAGCCCAGGCGCATGATCTGGTCGTAGCGGTAGCGCGGGAACGTGGCGCGGAACCACAGGAAGGTGAAGGCGAAGAACACGAACTTGGCCGCCAGCCACCACCAGCCCGGCTCGCCCAGGAAGCCCCAGGACGGCGGGAACGGCGACAGCCAGCCGCCCAGGAACAGGATCGGGGTCAGCAGGCTGACCAGCATCATGTTGGCGTATTCGGCCAGGAAGAAGATCGCGAAGGCCGAACCGGAGTATTCGACGTGGAAACCCGCGACGATCTCCGATTCACCTTCGGCGACGTCGAAGGGCGCGCGGTTGGTTTCGGCCACGCCGGAGATGAAGTAGATGATGAACAGCGGGAACAGCGGCCACATGAACCACTCGCCGATGCCCAGGTTGCCCGCCTGCGCGTGCACGATCTCGGTCAGGTTCATGGTGCCGGCCGCGACCAGCACGCCGACCAGGGCGAAGCCCATCGCGATCTCGTAGCTCACCACCTGGGCGGCGGAACGCAGCGCACCGAGGATCGCGTACTTCGAGTTCGAGGCCCAGCCGCCGATGATGATGCCGTAGACGCCCATCGAGGTGAGGGCCAGCAGCACCAGCAGGCCGGCGTTGACGTTGGCCAGCACCACGCCGTCGTCGAACGGGATCACCGCCCAGGCCGCGAAGGCCGGCGCCAGCGCCAGCAGCGGCGCCAGCCGGAACAGCAGCGGGCTGGCCGAGCTCGGGATCACCAGCTCCTTGAACAGCATCTTGAACACGTCGGCGAAGGCCTGGATGAAGCCGATGCCCATGAAACCGCCGATGAACTGCGGCCCCTGGCGCACGTGCATCCAGCCGATCACCTTGCGCTCGGCCAGCGTGTAGAAGGCCACGCCGACGGTGATCGGCAGCACGATGACGATGATCTTGACCAGGGTCCAGACCACCAGGCCCAGGTCGCCGAAACCGAGGAAGAACTCGCGGAGGGCGTCGATCATCTCAGGCTCCCACCACCGCAAGGCGCGCCACCGGAGACATCGGCGCCGTGGCTTCGTACCCACTTTCGATCCACACCGCCCCCTTGGGCACGCGCGGGCTCACCGACACCGGCAGCGCCGCGCTGCCGACGCCGTCGCCGACCTTGGCCATGCCGCCTTCGGACAGGCCGCGGGAAAGCGCCTCTTCCGGATGCAGCACGATGCGGGCGCCGAGCGTCAGCGGATGCGCGTTCAGCGCCGCGGACCGGCGCAGCACCGCGTCGCCGCGATAGATCGGCGTGCTGGTGATGCGCTCGAGGCCAGGCTCGGCCTTGCCCGCTTCGGCCAGGCCGGAGCCGGCGGCGGGCGCCTGCGGCTTCAGGCCGGCACGCAGGCCGTGCAGGTCGGTGAATTCGAAACCGGCCAGGCCCAGCTGGCCGCCCAGCGCGCGCAGCACGCGCCAGCCGGCGCGCGCCTCGCCCGGCAGCTTGCCGCCGGCCTGGGTGGACTGGTCGGTGCCGTCGAGATTGGTCAGCGTGGCTTCGACCTCGGGCAGCAGGCCGATCGGCAGGATCACCTGCGCCACCTTCCTGAGTTCGTCCGAGGCATAGGCCGAGAACGCGACCACGCTGGCGCCGGCCAGTGCCTTGAGCGCCTGGGCGCCATGCGCGAAGTCGTACTGGGGCTCGACGCCGTACAGCAGGTAGGCCGGCAGCGGCTGCGCCAGCATCGCGCCGGCATGCCTGCCCTGCCCCTTCGGCAGCACGCCGTGGCGCGCCAGGCCGACGGCATTGGCGCCCTGCGGGATGCGGTTGAGCTTCGCCCCGGTGGCGGCCGCCAGCGCGCGCGCGGCGGCACGCAGCCAGGACGCCTGGGCGTGGTTCTCGGCCATCTCGCCGAGCACGATCACGGCCTTGCCGGCCTTGGCCAGCGCGTCAGCCATGGTCTGGGCGCCGTCATGGGCTTCGGCGGCGATGCCGGCCGGCAGCGAAGCGCCCGCGGCCTGAGCCACGGCAGCCAGGGCGCCCGGCAGATGCGACGGCGCGACGATGCGCTTGCCCGCGATGTTGAACGTGGTCTCGAAATCGACCGGGTTGATCGCGAACACCTTCGCGCCGCGCTTGCCGGCCTTGTGCAGGCGCTGGTGCAGCAGCGGCACTTCATGGCGCAGGTTGCAGCCGACCAGCAGCACCGCGTCGGCCTGCTCCAGTTCGGCGGCGGGCAGTTCGAAGGCTTCCGCGACCGCGGCGTCGGCGAAATCCAGCGCCTTCAGGCGGTGGTCGAGGTGTTCCGTGCCCAGGCCCGAGGCCAGCGCCGCCAGCAGCGCGCCCTCCTCGTTCGAGGTGGCCGGGTGCGCGAGCACGCCCAGCGATTCGCCCGCGTCCTTCAGCAGCTTGGCCGCCAGGGCCAGCGCCTCGTCCCACGAAGCCTCGCGCCAGGCGCTGCCCTCGCGCACCAGCGGCTTGCCGGCGCGGTCGTCGGCCACCAGGCCCTGGTGCGAATAGCGGTCGCGGTCCGACAGCCAGCACTCGTTCACCGCTTCGTTGTCGCGCGGCACGGTGCGCAGCACGTCGCCGCGGCG
>CAMLKR010000305.1 GCA_946480565.1 uncultured Arenimonas sp.
TCCTTGTCGGCGTGGGCGCCGGTGAAGCTGCCCTTCTTGTGGCCGAACAGCTCGCTTTCCATCAGTTCGGAGGGAATGGCGCCGCAGTTCACCGGCACGAAGGCGCCGGCGGCACGCGAGCCCTGTTCGTGGATCAGGCGGGCCACCAGCTCCTTGCCAACGCCGGATTCGCCGGTGATGTACACCGGCGCCTGGCTGCGCGCGACGCGGCCGATGGTCTGGCGCAGCTGCTGCATGCGCGGCGACTCGCCCAGCAGCCGGGCGCTGGCCGGGCTGGCGGTGCGGCGCTGCTCGTTCAGGCCCAGGGCGTGCTGCACCAGGCGGCGCAGCACGGCCAGGTCCACGGGTTTGGTGACGAAGTCGAAGGCGCCGGCCTTGAGCGCGTTCACGGCGGCCTCGACGTTGCCGAAGGCGGTGATCATGGCCACCGGCGTGTCGGGATAACGCTGGGCGATCAGTTCGATCACTTCCTGGCCCGAGCCATCGGGCAGGCGCATGTCGGTCAGGCACAGGTCGTAGCTGGCCTGGGCCAGCTGGGCCCGGGCGCTGGACAGGTCGGCCGCGGTATCCACGCGCAGGCCCATGCGGCCCAGGGTCAGGACCAGCAGTTCCCGGATGTCGCGTTCGTCATCGACTACGAGGGCGCTGCGGGGGGTGGCCATGCGGTACCGGAGGGGTTGGGGCCCCTACACCTTAACGGAATCGGCCGGTCTCAGGCCAGATTGAGCCGGCCCGCGGGGGCATCGTCCTGCATCAGGGTCATGCCCGGCGGCATCACGATCCGGAAGCAGCTGCCGCCGCCGGGCACCGGCTGGTAGGTCAGGGTGCACTGGTTGGCTTCGCAGAGCTGCTGGGCGATGTAGAGGCCGAGCCCGGTCCCGTGTTCGCTGGTCGTATAGAACGGAGTGAAGATGCGGTCGGCCACCCCCGGCGGGATGCCGGGGCCGCGGTCGAGCACGTTGATCTCGGGCGGCGCGCCCGGCGGTCCGCTGCGCACGGCCACCGTCACCTTGGCCGGCTCGCCGGGCATGCGGCCGTAGGTCAGGGCGTTCTGGACCAGGATGGTCAGCACCTGGTGCAGGTGCCGGGGGTCGGCCATGGCCAGGGTGCTGCGTTCGGCCACCGACTGCAGGATGTCGGTCTCGAGAGGATGGCTGGCGCGGTATTCGTCGACGAAGCGGCGGGCGAACTGGCCGATGTCCACGGTTTCCGGCTGGGAGCGCTCGCGCCGGGCCAGGCCCAGGATGTCCTGGACGATGCCGTTCATGCGCTGGCACTGGGTGTGGATGATCTCGAGCAGGCGGCGGTCGGCCTCGGGCAGCTCGGTGGCCTCCTCCAGCAGCTGCACCGAATAGTTGATGGCCGCCAGCGGGTTGCGGATCTCGTGGGCGATGCTGGCCGACAGCCGGCCCAGGGTCGCCAGGGTCAGCTCCTCGGCGCGGTCGGAGTAGATGCGGCTGTCGTCCAGGAAGATCAGGTACAGGTTGTCGGTGAGGCTGAGCGATACGAAGCGCGGCAGCACCTCGGGGGCGCCCTCGGCCAGGGTCATGGGACGCGGGATCTCGCTGCGGCCGCTGCGCCAGCGGCCCAGGGCCTTGTGCAGCTCGCCGGCGATGTCGGCCAGCTGCTTGCGGTCGGGCGAGGGTTTGCCCAGCAGGGCCCAGGCGGCCTCGTTGCAGACGCGGACCTGGTGGTCGCCGTCCACCACCAGGATGCCGGTGCGCATGCGCCGGATCACCAGTTCGTTGATCTCCGCCTGGTTGGCCAGCTCCTCGCCGCGTTTTTCCGCCAGCGCCTGCGATTCGCTGACCTGCCGGCTGAGCAGTTCGCAAAGCACCGCCGTAGCCAGGTAGGTGACGCTGAACATCACCGACTCGGCCATGGGCCGTGCATTGATGGGGTCGATGGTGCGGTGGTACAGGCTGTCCGCCAGGACGATGGCGGCCGCGGCAGCGGCGAAGCCCAGGCCGGCCCGCTGCGGCAGGATCAGGGCGCCGGCGCCGACGTTGAAGAGCATCAGCAGGGCGATGCCGCCCTGGCTGCCGGTGGTGGTCGCCAGGATGCCGGCGACCACCAGCAGGTCCACGCCGAGGCCGATCGCGGTCTGTTTGGGCGCGGGCGCCTGGCTGCGGTAGCTGGCGACCAGCAGCGCGATCGCGGCCACCATGTACAGCACGACCAGGGACTGCAGGATCGTCGGCTGGCGGATGGTCAGCAGCATCTCGCCCGCGGGGCTGAAGGCCACCATCGCGAGCAGCGCGGCCTCCAGCACCCGGTAGAGGGTGAAGAAGTAGAGCTCGCGCCGCTGCGGCGAGGGGGCCTGCGATTTCCGGGGGGTGGGCGCCATGGGATGCAGTATGCCACCGGCTTCCCGCCGGGCAGGCCCGGCCGGGTGGCCGGCCTGCGGGCCGCGCGGGACCCGCGTTTTGCCTTTGCCGGGGGGGTCGGCGACAATACCGCCCCTCGCTCGCGCCCCTTCCCCACACAGGTAGCCGCATGAACTTCCACGAATACCAGGCGAAGCAGCTGTTCGCCGACTACGGCATCGCCGTCCCGGCCGGGCGCGTCGCCCGGACCCCCGAAGAGGCCGTGGACGCGGCCAAGGCCATCGGCGGCGACTTCTGGGTCGTCAAGGCGCAGATCCACGCCGGCGGCCGCGGCAAGGCCGGCGGCGTCAAGCTGGCCAAGACCCTGGACCAGGTGCGCGAATACGCCAAGGCCATGCTCGGCACCAAGATGGAGACCTACCAGACCGCCGGCGTCGCCCTGCCCGTGGACTCGGTGCTGGTGACCCAGGCCACCGACATCGCCAAGGAACTCTACCTGTCGGTGCTGGTCGACCGCGGCACCAAGTCCATCACCTTCATCGCCTCCAGCGACGGCGGCGTCGAGATCGAGAAGACCGC
>CAMLKR010000306.1 GCA_946480565.1 uncultured Arenimonas sp.
CGCTGGAGCCGACCTTCGGCGGCATCAACCTCGAGGACATCAAGGCGCCCGAGTGTTTCGTGGTCGAGCGCAAGCTGCGCGAGCGGCTGAAGATCCCGGTCTTCCACGACGACCAGCACGGCACCGCGATCATCGTCGGCGCGGCCCTGCTGAACGCCCTGCACGTGGTCGGCAAGGACATCGGCGCCGTGCGCCTGGCGGTCAGCGGCGCCGGCGCGGCCGGCATCGCCTGCCTGGACATGCTGGTGGCCCTGGGCGTGCAGCCGCAGAACATCCTGGTCAGCGACAAGGACGGCGTGCTGCACGCCGGCCGCGCCGACCTGCAGCCGGGCGGTGCCAACGCCGGCATCGTGCGCTACGCGCGCGACACCACGGCCCGTTCGCTGGCCGAGATCGTCGCCGGCGCCGACGTGTTCATCGGCGTCTCGGCCGGCGGCGTGCTCAAGCCCGAGATGGTCAAGACCATGGCCGAGCGGCCGGTGATCTTCGCGCTCGCCAACCCGACGCCGGAGATCCAGCCCGACCTGGCCAAGGCCGCGCGCCCGGACGCGATCATCGCCACCGGCCGCAGCGACTACCCGAACCAGGTCAACAACGCGCTGTGTTTCCCCTACATCTTCCGCGGCGCGCTCGACGTCGGCGCGACCACCATCAACGAAGAGATGAAGCTGGCCTGCGTGCGCGCGATCGCCGACCTGGCCCGGCGGGAAGCGACCGATCTCGGCGCCGCCTATGCCGGCGAAACCCCGCGTTTCGGCCCGGAATACCTGATCCCGCGCCCCTTCGACCCGCGCCTGCTGGTCTCGCTGGCGCCGGCCGTGGCCAAGGCGGCGATGGACTCCGGCGTCGCCGCGCGCCCGATCGCCGACCTCGAGGCCTACCGCGACCGTCTCAGCAGCTGGGTCTTCCGCACCGGCCTGCTGATGAAGCCGGTGTTCGACCGCGCCCGCGCCGACCGCAAGCGCGTGGTCTACGCCGAGGGCGAAGAGGAAACCGTGCTGCGCGCCGTGCAGACCGTGGTGGACGAAGGCCTCGCCCGGCCGATCCTGGTCGGCCGTCCGGCGGTGATCGAACGCCGCATCAGCCGCCTGGGCCTGCGCCTGCGCATCGGCATCGACGTGGACGTGACCAATATCGACGACGACCCGCGCTTCAACGACTACTGGCAGCTCTACCACGAGATCATGCAGCGCAAGGGCATCACGCCCTCGGCGGCCAAGGCCATCGTGCGTTCGCGCGACGTGGTGATCGCGGCGCTGATGGTGCGCCGGGGCGAGGCCGACGCGCTGCTGTGCGGCCTGGTCGGCCGCTTCGTGCGCAAGCTCAAGTACGTGCGCGAGATCCTGGGCGTGGAAAGCGAGTGCAAGGGCCTGTCCGCGCTCAGCGCCGTGCTCAACGAGAAGGGCGTGTTCTTCTTCACCGACACCCATGTGAATGTCGAGCCCAGCGCCGCCGAGGTCGCCGAGTCGGTGATCCAGGCCGCGTTCCGCCTGAAGCTCTTCGGCATCGTGCCCAAGGCCGCCCTGGTCAGCCACAGCAACTTCGGCTCCAGCGAATCCGAGCCGGCGCAGAAGATGCGCGAGGCGCTGCAGATCCTGCGCGAGCGCGCGCCCAAGCTCGAGGTCGAGGGCGAGATGCATGCCGACATCGCCCTGAACCAGGAGGCGCGCGAGCGCATCTTCCCGAACTCCAAGCTGCAGGGGCGCGCCAACCTGCTGGCCTTCGCCAACCTCGACGCCGCCAACGCCAGCTACAACCTGGTGCGCAGCGTCACCGACGGCGTCGGCATCGGCCCGATCCTGATGGGCCTGGCGGCCTCGGCCCACGTGCTGACGCCCTCGGCCACGGTGCGCCGCGTGGTCAACATGACCGCGATCGCCGCCGTGGACGCCCAGATCCGCGCCGCCCGGGCCTGACATGGTCACCACCGGCGCGGTGCAGCCCTCGCTGTCCGGCGCCGGGACCGTGGCCGATGCGCCGCCGGTGGCGACGATCCTGCTGATCGCGTACCGGATGCAGGACACGATCGTCGAATCGCTGCAGTCGGCGCTCGCCCAGACCGTGCCCTGCGAGATCATCGTCTCGGACGACAGTTCGGGCGATCAATCGCTGCAGCGCATCGCGCCCATCGTGCGCGACTACCGCGGGCCGCATCGGCTGCGGGTTCGCAGCACGGCCGCCAATATCGGCCTGTGCGCGCACCTGACCGAACTGGCGCCGCTGGCCCACACCGACATCCTGGTGTTCCTGGCCGGCGACGACGTTGCCTATCCGCAACGGGTCGAGCAGCTGGTCGCGCACCTGCGCCAGCACCCGCAGGCCATGATCGTCGGTTCGGCGGTGAACGACATCAATGCCCGCGGCGAGATCATCAAGCCGCGCAACCGCGGCCAGGCGCCGGTGCTGACCCAGCAGGCGCTGCGTGCGGCCGGGCACCTGGTCACCGTGCTGGGCGCTTCCATGGCGGTGCGCCGCGAACTGTTCACCGGCTTCCCGCCGCTGCAGGGCCGGGTCGAGGACAACGCCCTGCAGCTGCGCGCGGTGCTGGTCGGCGAATGCCACTGCCTGCCGGAACCGCTGCTGGGCTATCGCCGCCACGAGGGCAACCTGGGCAACTGGGTGTTCGACCGCAGCGCCAGGGACCCGGCCACCTGGGCCCGGCGCCAGCAGCGCGTGGCGCAGATGTACCACGAGGTCGCCGACGACCAGGACCGCTGCATCGACGCCCGCCCCGACCTGCCGGCCGAACGCCGCGAACGCGGCCGCGACCTGGCGGCGATGTACCGCCTGGAAGCCCGCATGCGCGAGGCGATGCTGGAAACCGACCGCCGCCGCTGGCTGGGCCCGCTCTGGGCCGGGCTGCGGTTCCCCGGCCTGCGCCGCAAGGCCTTCGAGCGCCTG
>CAMLKR010000307.1 GCA_946480565.1 uncultured Arenimonas sp.
ACGACCTGCAGGCGCTGATCTACACGCTGGCGCTGCACCGCTGGCTGCGCTTCCGCCTGGGTGATGCCTACGACTACGCACGCGACTTCGGCGGCATCCGCTACCTGTTCTGCCGTGGGCTGGATCTGACCCAGCCACGGTCGCACGGGGTGCATGCGCAACGCTTCGCGCCCGAGCTGGTGCAGGCGCTGGACGCGCTGTTCGCCGGCCATGCGACGGAGGCCGGTGCATGAGCCTGCTCGACGCGCTCCACAAGGGCGGCCACCTGCGCACGCTGGATCATGCGCTGGCGCAGAGCCTGCGCCGGCTGGACCGCGACACGCCCGATGCCGTGCTCGCCGCGGCGGCGCTGGCGTCGCTGGCGGTGGCCAAGGGTCATGCCGGCGTGCGTCTCGGTGCGGCGGATGCGCTGGTCGAGGCCGAGATCGCCTGGCCCGATGCCGACGCGTGGACACGACAGCTCGCGGCCTCGCGCTGGGTCGACACGCCGGACGATGCCACCGCTGTCGCCGATCCGCATGCGCCGCTGGTGCTGGAAGGCGGCCTGCTCTATCTGCGTCGCTATCGCGAGTACGAACGCGCGCTGGCGTTGGGCCTGCAGCGTATCGCCACGCAGCCGGTGCCGGAAGCAGGCATCGAGCCGCTCGCCCTGCTGTTCGCCCGCCTGTTCCCGCAAGCGACTCACGACGACCGCCAGGCGCGCGCCGCCGCGCTCGCCCTGCGCCATGCGCTGCTGCTGGTCACTGGCGGCCCGGGCACCGGCAAGACCACCACCACCGCGCGCCTGCTGGTGCTGCTGGTCGCGCAGGCGTTGCACGCAGGTCGCGCGTCGCCACGCATCGCGCTGGCCGCGCCCACCGGCCGTGCCGCCGAGCGCATGGCCGAGAGCGTGCGCCAGGCGGTACAGGCGTTGGCCGCAATGGGCGTGGACGCGGATCTGCTCGCCGCGCTGCCCACCAGCGGCACCACCCTGCATCGCCTGCTCGGCACGATTCCGGATTCCCCACGCTTCCGCCACGACGGCGACAACCCGCTGCCGTTCGATGTCGTGGTCGTCGACGAGGCGTCGATGATCGACCTGCCGCTGATGGCCAAACTGGTCGATGCGGTCGCCAGCGGCACGCGGCTGGTGCTGCTCGGCGACCCCGACCAGCTGCCCTCGGTGGAAGCCGGCGACGTGCTGGCGGCCATCCTCGGTGCCGCGGGCGAAGGCGATGCCATGGAGCGTGGGGATGCCGACGTGCTGCGGCCCCTGCTCGGCGATGCCGACAACACGTCTGTCCTTGCGCAGGAAAGGGACGAAGCACGCTTCCCCGGCATCCGCGTGCACCTGCAGCGCGGATGGCGCCAGAGCGAAGCGCTGGATCTCGCGCCGCTGGCGGCCGCCGTGCGCGAAGGCGACGCCGACGCCGCGCTGGCGCAGTTGCGCGCCGGCACATTGTCCAACGTGCATTTCCACGAAGGACTGGCCGACCCGCTGGAGCTGCAGCGCGATGACCTGTTGGCGCATTTCCGCGCGCTGGGCCACGCCGCGACGCCTGCCGACGCGCTGGCACAGTCCACGCGCCTGCGCCTGCTGACGGCGGTGCGCGAAGGTCCCCAGGGCGCGCGCACGCTCAATGCACGCATCGAACGGTTGCTCGCCGAAGGCGGCGGATCGGGACGCGCCCCGCAAGGCCACTTCCAGGGCCAGTTGCTGATCGTCACCGAGAACAGCTACCGCCACCGCCTGTTCAATGGCGACATCGGCGTCTGCATGCGCGATGCGGCGGGTACGTTGGTGGCATGGTTTCCCGGTGACGATGCGGACCACCCGCGCGCCTTCCATCCGGCCGCCCTGCCCGCGCACGAATCCGCCTTCGCCATGACCGTGCACAAGGCGCAGGGCTCGGAGTTCGACACGGTGTGGCTGCTGCTGCCCGCACGCGGCAACCGCGTGCTGTCGCGCGAGCTGGTCTACACCGGCATCACCCGCGCACGTCGTGCATTGCACGTGGCCGCCAGCGAGGCCGTGATCCGCGAAGCGCTGGCGCGCCATGCGGGCCGGTGGTCGGGGCTCGGGTGGCGGCTGGGCGCACGCTGAACACGCTCCCACGCTGCACGCATCGGCGCTCTGCCCCTGGTTGTTTGCGATAAGCCCCCCAACGGCGTATACCTGTTCTGGCTGACGGGCAGTCCCTTTCGCCGCATCCTGCTGCTGGCTATCTCCTCTCGGCCCATCCCGCGCGCTCGCGCGTGCCGACGAGGTGTGTGTGGCGAACCATCAGACCCAGGTCTTCATCCTCCATCTGGGGTCCCGGCAATCCATCGGACCGGGCGATCTGCGGGTGATGTGGGCCACGGCCTGCGAGTCGCTCGACATCGCCGTGTCGCGACGCCCGCCGGGCCACGGCAACAGCACGGGCAGGCCCTGCTTCGGGCTGTGGGCGGGCCGCGAGTTCCATCGCGCACCGGCCGAACAGCGCATGCGCGCGCTGCTCGAAGCGCGCGGGTTCCTTTTCACGCTTACGCATACCGCCCTGTAGGAGGGTGCATGACCTTTGATGTCGGGATCGGCAAGTGCCGGTCGGTGCAATCGGATTCGGTGGACGTGTGGGTGGACGGTTCCATCGTCCGGCGCCTGGCACCGGAAACCAAATGGCAGCGCGATGGCATCAGCGTGCTGCAGGTACCGGCGAAGCTGTGCAGCACGCGCCACCGCGTGGCGGTCGGCGAGGAAGTGTTCCTCGACACCGGCCTCATCAACGCCAACAGCGCCGGCAAGCTGGATGTCGACGGCAGCGGCGATTTCGCCCGGGCGCGACTGTCCATGCTGGTGCCCGTCATCGACCCCGCGCCCACGCCGCCCCCGCCTTCGCGCAAGGCGAGCTGGCGCTGA
>CAMLKR010000308.1 GCA_946480565.1 uncultured Arenimonas sp.
AGGAAATAGGCCAGGCCCGAGGCGATGAACAGCCAGGCCACGTTGGCCGACAGCAGCCACTCCAGCGCGAACCAGACCGGCACCCCGAACAGCCCGAAGAAGAAGACCACCAGCACCGGCGGAAACAGCAGCGCCCGGAAATCGCGCGCCGACTCCACCGGCATCGCCTCGTGCGTGAAGAACCGGTGGTGCTGCCCCGCGTGCCGCCGGTAGACCAGGCCCAGCCCGCGGAACGGCCGGTGCATCGGGAAACGGTGGCCGAGGTATTCGGCCAGGTTGGCGTAGAGCAGCGACAGCGGCACCGCCAGCCATTCCAGCGGACCCACGTCCTGCAGCTGCGCCAGGCAGGCCACCAGCACCGCCGAACCGACGCCGAAAGTGAACAGCGCATGCGCCCGGCCCGAGTAGCCGCGCGGGATGAAGCGCGCGCGGTAATCGTCGCGATAACGCGCAACGGGGTCGGGGATGGTTCCGGCGGGTATCGCGGCCATTCGGGACTCGCGTGCTGGGCTGGCTGGGGGAGAATAGCGCCATGGCCGGCCCCCGCAAGATCGTGCACGTGGACATGGACGCGTTCTACGCGTCGGTGGAACAGCGCGACGACCCGTCCCTGCGCGGCCGGCCGGTGGTGGTGGCCTGGCGCGGGGCGCGCTCGGTGGTCTGCGCGGCCAGCTACGAGGCCCGCAAGTTCGGCGTGCGTTCGGCCATGCCGGCCCTGCGCGCCGAGAAGCTGTGCCCGCAAGCGGTGTTCGTGCCGCCCGACTTCGTGCGCTACAAGGCGGTGTCGCGCCAGGTGCGCGACATCTTCGCCCGCCACACCGACCTGATCGAGCCGCTTTCGCTGGACGAAGCCTATCTCGACGTCACCCGCAACAAGCAGGGCCTGGACAGCGCCACCGCGGTGGCCGAGGCCATCCGCGCGGCGATCCGCGAAGAGACGAAGCTGACCGCTTCGGCCGGCATCGCGCCCAACAAGTTCCTGGCCAAGATCGCCAGCGACTGGCGCAAGCCCGACGGCCAGTTCGTGGTCAAGCCGGCGATGGTGCTGGATTTCCTGGCGCCGCTGCCGGTCGGCAAGCTGCCGGGCGTGGGCAAGGTGATGGAGGCGAAGCTGGCGCAGTTGGGAATCGGCAGCGTCGGCCAGCTGCGCGCGCACGGCGGGGCGGAGCTGGAGCGGCGGTTCGGCCGCTGGGGGCGGCGCCTGCACGAACTGTCGCTGGGCATCGACGAGCATCCCGTGGAAAGCGAGCGTCCGACCACCCAGGTGTCGGCCGAGGACACCTTCGCCGCCGACGTGCCGCTGGAAGCGACCACCGACGCGATCGAGCGCCTGGCCGCCAAGGCCTGGGAAGCGGCGGCGCGCGAAACCGACCGCAGCGGCCGCACCGTCGTGCTCAAGCTCAAGACCGCCGACTTCCGCATCCTCACCCGCAGCCTGACGCCGGCCTCGCCGCCGACCTCGCTGGCCCAGGTGGTGGCGATCGCGCTGGAGCTGAGGTCGCGGGTCGAGCTGCCGGCGCGCACCCGTTACCGGCTGGTGGGCGTGGGCCTGGCGAACTTCCGCCGGCACGATGAACTGCCACCGCAGCCCGAGCTGTTCGGAACCTGAGGCGGCGAAAAAACGGGCGGCCCGCAGGCCGCCCGTGCTTCACCCGGAAAATGGCGGGGAGGGAATTATTCCTCGGCCTCCTCTTCCTCCGGCTGGTCCTGGAACGCGTTGAACTCGTCGCGGCTCAGGCGCGAGTCCTGGTTGCTGTCGGCGACGGCGAACTGCAGGGACAGCTCATGCTCGACCGGGATGTCGGTCTTGGCGACGTAGCCGTCGGCATCGGTGTCGAGCTGCTCGAAGGTCACTTCGGCCGGCGCGGCGGGGACCGGCGCGGGGTCAGCCGGCGGGGGCATGGTGCTGGCGAAGGCGGTGCCGGACAGCAGCAGGGTGAGCGAGGCGGCCAGCACGGTCGAGTTGATCTTGTTCATGACGCACTCCTTTCGCTTGGGGGGAATGAAGCCATCGGCTTCGAAGCCACCATGCCGCAGCGAAAAACAACCTGCGCTGAGCGAAAAGTAAGCATTGCGTTATCGCCGTTGATCCGCGAAAAAATTTCCGATGGCTCCGGAAAAAGAAGGGCCGGCATGGCCGGCCCTCCGTTCTCTGCGGTGGTTTGCCGGATCAGTGATACAGGCCGTGCAGCACGTCCAGGATCACGCCGGTGGCGATGGCCACCAGGACCACGTCGCGGTCCACGCGCACCCAGTGGTAGCCGTAGGGCGGCGGCGGCAGGCGGTAGTGCCGGTGGTCGACGTAGTAGTGGCGGTCGTAGTAGCCGCGCGGCAGGCGATGGCCCACACGCCACTGGTAAGGGCGATAACCCGGCGGGTAGACGTAACGCACCGGCGCGCGGTAGCGGTACTGCGGGTACCAGTAGTTGCCGTTCCAGCGGCTGTCGTTGTGCCGGGCGTAGCGGCGATGGTCGCGGCGGTCGTCGCGCCAGTCGCGGCGATCATCCCGCCATTCGCGGCGGTCGTCGCGCCATTCACGACGGTCATCGCGCCACTCCCGGCGGTCGCCCCGCCATTCGCGGCGGTCGTCCCGGCGGTCCTCGCGCCAGTCGCGGCGGTCGTCGCGCCGATCATCCCGGTGTTCGCTGCGGTCGCCTCGTTCATGGCGGCCGCCCCGGCGGTCGTCGTCGGCCGCCGCCGGCAGGGCCGTGGCGCCGGCCAGCAGCAGGGTCAGGGTAGCGAGCTTCAGCTTGTTCATTGTCCACCTCGGTTTCGGGGCGCGGACCGTTCCGTCCACGGCGCGAATCTTCGCTCCCCGGCGACTGAATTCGTGTTGAACATTTTTCACCGGGCCGGCAAGGGTTGCCGTCCA
>CAMLKR010000309.1 GCA_946480565.1 uncultured Arenimonas sp.
ACGCCCACCAGATCGCCGACTACCTGGGCCTGACCGGCGACGCCATCGACAACATTCCCGGCGTGCCCGGCATCGGCGCCAAGACCGCCGCGACCCTGCTCGGCCATTTCGGCAGCCTGGACGCGATCTACGAGCGCCTGGGCGAAGTGCCGTACCTGCGCCTGCGCGGCAGCGCCCAGCACGCCGCCCGCCTCTCGGAACACCGCGAGATCGCCCTGCTCTCCCGCCGCCTTGCCACCATCGACGTCACCGCCCCCTTGCCCGCCGATTTCGGTACCGCCGAACGCCGCCCGCCGAACGCGGCCGGCCTGGAGGCGATCTGCGAGGACCTGCGCTTCGGCCCGATGACCCGCCGCCGCCTGCTGTCGGCCTGACATCGCCCCGCGTTAGGATCGGCGCATGGACGAGCAGCCGAAAACGATGTGGGAAGGCAAGTACCTGCGCCTCGTGACGCGCGGGCGCTGGGAGTACGCCGAACGCACCAACGCCGGCAGCGCGGTGATCGTCATCGCCGTCACGCCGGAGGACAAACTGGTGTTCGTCGAACAGTTCCGCATACCGATGAACGCCCGCACCATCGAGATGCCCGCCGGCCTGGTCGGCGACATCGACCAGCACGACACCCTGGAAGAGGCGGCCCGGCGCGAACTGCTGGAGGAAACCGGATGGCTCGCTTCCGAAGTGAAGGTGCTGATGATCGGCCCCACCAGCTCGGGCCTGAGCAACGAAGTGGTCGCCTTCGTCCGCGCCCGCGGCCTGACCCGCGTGCACGCCGGCGGCGGCGACGAGACCGAGAACATCACCGTGCACGAAGTCCCCGTCGCCGACGCCCCGCGCTGGCTGGCCGCGAAGATGGCCGAGGGGTACGGCATGGACGCGAAGCTCTGGGCCGGCCTGTGGCTTATCGACAAGGACCCGGACGGAAGCCCGGCGTAACCGATGCCGTATTCCGCGAACGTTTGAGGCCCCGGCCCGGGAACTCTGGAAGGGGCGCAGCGCGGCAGGTCTTTTTCCGGGGCTTCGAAAACTGGGACGTTTTCGAAGAGCCCCCATGGATGGGTTCACGGCGTCCCCGGGAAAAGACCTCCCGTGATACGCCCCGTCGCCAAGACCGATCCCGGCGCCATCACCGCACACGAGCTCAACGGAAGGCGTCGGTGGCGCGGACGAGGATGTCGGTCAGCTCCGGCTCGAAGGCCGAATGCCCCGACAGCGGCGCGATCTCCAGCGTCGACTCCGGCCAGGCCTTGTGCAGGTCCCACGCATTCTGGATCGGGCACACCACGTCGTAGCGTCCGTGCGCGATCACCCCGGGGATGCCCTTTAGCCGGTGCGCATCGCGCAGCAGCTGGTCATCCACGTCGAAGAACCCGCCGTTGACGAAATAATGGCACTCGATGCGGGCGAAACTGAGCGCGAAGTGCGCATCCTCGTGGCTGCTGATGAAGGCCTCGTCCTGGCGCAGGAAGCTCGTGCTCGCCTCCCACACCGACCAGGCCCGCGCCGCCGCCAGCCGCGTCGCCTCGTCCGGCGAGGTCAGGCGGCGGTGATAGGCGCTCATCAGGTCATGGCGCTCCACCGGCGGGATCGGCCCCAGGTATTTCTCCCAGGCATCCGGGAACAGCCGCGAACAGCCCTCCTGGTAGAACCACTCCAACTCCCAGCGCCGCAGCATGAAGATGCCGCGCAGGACCAGCTCGCTCACCTGCCCCGGATGCGCCTGCGCATACGCCAGCGCCAGCGTCGAACCCCAGCTGCCGCCGAACACCTGCCAGCGGGCGATGCCCAGGTGCCTGCGCAGCTTCTCGATGTCGGCCACCAGGTCCCAGGTGGTGTTGTCGACCAGGTCCGCATGCGGCGTCGACCGGCCGCTGCCGCGCTGGTCGAACAGCACGATGCGGTAGCGCGAGGGATCGTGGAAACGGCGCATCTTCGCCCCGCAGCCGGCGCCCGGCCCGCCGTGCAGCAGCACCACCGGCTTGCCTTCGGGATTGCCGCACTGCTCGTAATACAGGCGGTGGCGGCCATCCACGGCCAGGGTGCCGCTGTCGTAGGGTTCGATCTCGGGGTACAGGCCGCGCATGGGACGCCTCGGATTACGGGGGAAACACGATTCTAGCCCGGGTGCTTGAACTGTCATGCGCATGGCGTATGCTCGGACGCAACATGGGCAGTCCGCCGACGCATCTGAGTCTGGTGGGTACCGGGACGCAGCAC
This sequence comes from uncultured Arenimonas sp., assembly GCA_946480565.1. The sequence continues at coordinate 2,218 of CAMLKR010000309.1, forward strand.
CCCCCGGTCGGGCCCGCTGCTCCCCGCGAAACCGCCCTCCCCCGCGTGCTCTCCCTCGACGCCCACGGCCGCATCCTCGACTGGATGCAGTGGCAGGACGCCGCCTGCCTCTACGCCCGCGGCGCCGTCGCCTGGACCCTGGGCGATCCCTGCCTGACCATCCACGGCGGCACCAACCGCTTCAGCGGCCTGCAGAGCATCATCGAACTGCACCCGATCGTCGCCGCCCGCGGCCATGCCCACGCCAAGGCCCTGAACCCGTCGCCCGCGCTTACCAATACCGCGCTGTTCGCCCGCGACGCCAACCTCTGCCTGTATTGCGGCAACGAATACAGCCGCAGCGCCCTGACCCGCGACCACGTGATCCCGGTGTCCCGCGGCGGCCGCGACGTCTGGGAGAACGTGGTCTGCGCCTGCTTCATGTGCAACTCGCGCAAGGGTGGCCGCACCCCGCAGCAGGCCGGCATGCCGCTGCTGGCCGTGCCCTACCGGCCCAGCTGGGTCGAGCACCTGATCCTGTCGAACCGGAACATCCTCGCCGACCAGATGGCCTTCCTGAAAAGCCACCTGCCCAAGCGTCCGCGCAGGCCGGTCTGAGGCCATTTGACGGGACCCGGCCCGCCGGCCGACACTGCCGGCCTTCACGTCGCCCC
>CAMLKR010000310.1 GCA_946480565.1 uncultured Arenimonas sp.
AGCTGACCTCGAGGAAGTTCGAGTGCTTGGCCAGCTGTTCGATCGGGTAGCCGCGGTACAGCAGCACGCCTTCGTCGCCATCGATGTAGGTCACCGCGCTGCGGCAGCTGGCGGTGGCCACGAAGCCCGGGTCGTAGGTGAACAGGCCCGTCTCTTTCGGCAGCCGGGTGATGTCGACGCAGGGCGCGCCGAGGGTGCCGGTATGGACGGGAAGCTCGACGTTCTTTCCGGCGGCGTTGAGCACGACGCTCTTGTTGTCGGACACGGGCTGACTCCTTGCAGGGATGGCGCGATCCGCATCCACGAAGGCTCAGGCGCGGCGTTCGCAACATGAAATGAAGGCGCCGCCCCGGAGGCGGTCACCATGCGCCGAAGTATCTCACAGGGCCCGCGGCGAAGTCAGTTACGGCGGCATGAACCTTGGTCGGGGGTCACAGAAACGCGAAAGGCCACCCGTCGGGGTGGCCTTTCGTGGTCCGCGTCCCGGTCGCCCGGGCCGGCGCTTACTTGGCGTAGCGCTGGCGGAAGCGGTCGATGCGGCCGCCGGTGTCCATGACCTTCTGCTTGCCCGTGTAGAACGGGTGCGAAGCCGAGGTGATGTCGACCTTGATCAGCGGGTATTCGTTGCCGTCGGTCCACTTCACCTTCTCCTTGCTGGAGAGGGTCGAGCGGGTCAGGAACGCGAAGTCGGAGGACAGGTCCTGGAAGACGACTTCTTTGTAGTTCGGATGGATGTCGGCCTTCATGGCAAAAGCTCCGCCGGGGTTGCGTTGGGAAAGACCGGGATTATAGGCCGGCCGGGAAGCCCGCCGCAAGCCCGGCCCGCCCCTCAGGCTCCCAGGGCGGACCGGATCAGGGCCTCGAAACGGGCCTGGTCGTAGTCCATCAGGATCCGGGCGTTGGCCGGCCGGCCACTGCGCTGCTGCCAGTCCACCACGGTGGCGCCCCGGCTCAGGCGCCCCTCCAGTTCGACGGCCAGGGGGCGCTCCTCGGCGCGCAGGACCCCGTCGGGCTGCAAGGCGGCGGCCATCGCCAGGGCGTCCGCGCTGTGCCAGTGCGCGCCCCGCCGGCCGGCCGACCAGGCCCGGGTGTGGCGGGAAATGGCATCGTAGAACCGGGCCCGGCCGTCGCCGGCGGCCAGCCAGGCCTCGAAGTCCCGGTGCGGGAACCCATGCCGCAGCACCGCCTCCCAGTCCGCCAGATCGAAGCGCGGGAAGGCCCGGAACACCACATCGGCAGCCTCCGGGTCGAAGGCGATGTTGAATTCGGCCGGCACCGAGGTGTTGCCCTGCCCCGTCACCGCCCCGCCCATCACCACCAGGCGGCCGATGCGCTTGGGCAATTCCGGGTCCAGGCGCAGGGCCAGGGCCAGGTTGGTCAGCGGGCCCAGCATCACCAGCAGCAGCCGGCCTTCATGGGCCTTGGCCAGGCGGATGATCGCCAGGGCCGCATGTTCGGCCTCGGGTCCGCGCGCGGCGGGCGTGTAGCCGGTGTCGCCGAAGCCGTCCCGGCCGTGCACGTAGGCGGCGTCCTCGGCGGCGTGCACCAGCGGCACCGGGCAGCCGGCGTATACCGGCACGTCCACCCCGGCGACCTCGCAGAGCTTGAGCGCGTTGGCGACGGTGTGGGCCAGGCCGACGTTGCCGGCCGTGATGCTCAGGCCCAGCAGTTCGTGGCGCGGATCGTCGAAGGCCATCAGCAGGGCGAGCGCGTCGTCCACGCCCGGGTCGGTGTCGATCAACAGCGGGATGCGTTCGGTCGTCATGGCCCGATTATAGGGTGCCGGTTACAGGGTGCCGGGACGGACCGCTCAGGCGCCGGCGAAACGCGCGGCGCCGCCGACCCAGCGCTCCACCACCCGGTCGGCGAGATCCGGCGAGTCGGCCAGCAGGGTCTCGGCGGCGCGGTGCACTTCCGGCAGCAGGCCGGCATCACGCACCAGGTCGGCGACGCGGAAACTGGCCAGGCCGGTCTGGCGCGTGCCGAGCAATTCGCCCGGCCCGCGCAGCTCCAGGTCCTTTTCGGCGATCAGGAAGCCGTCGGTGCTGGCGCGCATCACCTCCAGCCGCTCGCGCGCCATCGCCGACAGCGGCGGCTTGTACATCAGCACGCAGCTCGACGCGGCCGCGCCGCGGCCGACGCGCCCACGCAGCTGGTGCAGCTGGGCCAGGCCCAGTCGCTCGGCGTTCTCGATGATCATCAGGCTGGCATTGGGCACGTCCACGCCGACTTCGATCACCGTGGTGGCGACCAGCAGCTGCAGCCCGCCGGCCTTGAACCGCGCCATCGCCGCCTGCTTCTCCGCCGGCTTCATGCGTCCGTGCAGCAGGCCCAGCGACAGCTCGGGCAAGGCCGCGGACAGTTGTTCGAAGGTGGACTGCGCGGCCTGCGCTTCCACCTCCTCGCTGTCCTCGATCAGGGTGCAGACCCAGTAGGCCTGACGCCCCTCGGAGCAGGCCGCGCGGATGCGTTCGACCACCTCGCCGCGGCGTTCGCCGCTGACCGCCACGGTTGTCACCGGCGTGCGCCCGGGCGGCATCTGGTCGATGACGGAGACATCGAGGTCGGCATAGGCCGACATCGCCAGCGTGCGCGGAATCGGCGTGGCGGTCATCACCAGCTGGTGCGGCACCTGGCTGCCGGTGAGGCCCTTGTCGCGCAGGGCCAGGCGCTGGTGCACGCCGAAGCGGTGCTGCTCGTCGACGATGGCCAGGGCCAGGCTGGCGAAGGCGACGTGCTCCTGCATCAGCGCATGCGTGCCGACCACCAGCTGCGCCCGGCCCGACGCGATCTCGGCCAGGGCCGCGGCGCGCGCCTTGCCGGTGACCTTGCCGGCCAGCCAGGCCACCTGCAGGCCCAGCGGCT
>CAMLKR010000311.1 GCA_946480565.1 uncultured Arenimonas sp.
CCTGGACGCGCTGGAGATGAAGGCCCGCGCGATGCAGGTCGCCGACGCGCTGGAGGCGACGCTGCCGGAAGATTTCGATCGCGCCGCCGGACTCATCGAGTCCGCGCTCGCGCCCGCGGCCACCGGCGACGGACTCGACTTCCGCACCAGCGAGGCCGGCCTCGCCGGCTGGATCGGCTGGCCCCTGGGCGAATTCCTGGCCCGCCGCGGCCAGGCCACACCCGAACGCGGCCTGCGCGCCCTGCATGCGCTGACCCAGCGCTTCACCGGCGAGTTCGCCATCCGTCCCTATCTGGTCAACCACTTCGCACTGACGCTGGACACGCTGGCGGGCTGGACCGGCGACCGCAGCGCCCACGTGCGCCGCCTGGTCAGCGAAGGCAGCCGGCCGCGCCTGCCCTGGGGCCTGCAGATCAAGGCGCTGATCGCCGATCCGACCCCGACCCTGCCCCTGCTGCGCACGCTGCAGGACGACGGCAGCGAGTACGTGCGGCGCAGCGTCGCCAACCACCTCAACGACATCGCCAAGGACCATCCGGGCGTGGTCGCGCACTGGCTGGAAACCCACCTGCCCGAGGCGACGCCGGAGCGGCGCGCGCTGCTGAAACACGCCAGCCGCACCCTGGTGAAAAAGGGCGATGCCCGCGTGCTGAAGGCCTGGGGACTCGGCGGCACCTACCGCGGCGAAGCGGCGCTGGCGATCACGCCGCGGCGCGTGGCCGTCGGCGGCGCCGTCGCGCTCGAACTCACCCTGGCGTCGACCAGCGCGAAACCCCAGGCGCTGGCGATCGACTACGTCGTGCACCACGTCAAGGCCAACGGCACCACATCGCCCAAGGTTTTCAAGGGCTGGCAGCTGACGCTGGGTCCACGCGAAACCCGCGTGCTGGCGAAAAAACATTCGCTCAAACCCATCACCACCCGCGTGTATTACCCGGGCGAACACCGCGTGGACGTGCAGATCAACGGTAGGCCGGTGGCGTCAGCCGCCTTCGTCCTGCGCGGCTGAGCCCGCACGCCATCGCGTGCGGCCCGGCCCGTCGCGTCGATGGGCTGCGGCCTGCTACGGGCCGGCCGGCCGCTCCAGCGCCTTCATCGCCTGCGCCAGGAACCCCGCGAGGTCACGCTCCGTGGTGTCGGGCCATTCACCGCGGCAAACGGCCTTCATGGACGCATGCACGGGACTGCCGGGCTTGGCCTGGGTCGGGGCGAGTGGTTCCAGGTTCTCACCGACCAGCTGCGAATCCTGGTCGTAGATCGCGTCGGAGCGTCGGCCCGCGGTCCACGCCTCGCAATCCGCCGCATAAAGGACCTTGCGGAACGCCTCGTCCGGGTCGCTGGACTGCCGCACCAGGGCCATCAGGAAGTGGCGCCGCGGTCCGTCCCCGGTCACCGTGGACAGGTCGACCGCCGCCGCCCCCCGCGGCGTGACCAGGACGGTCCGCCAGCGGTCCGAGGTGTGCATGCGCTCGCCATCGCAGGTCCGCGTGCTGAGGTCGAACTGGAAGCGCAGGCCGTCCGGATCCACGTAGACATTGCGCTCGACGACGCCCAGGCCCAGCAGCGCTTGCACGTCCTCTTCGTCGCAGGACGCCAGCCGCATCTGCTCGATCATGTCCATGGTGCCGGGCGTCAGCTCGTTCGCCTGCAGCCACTGCATCGTGATCGTGCGGCCCTGGAGGGTGGCCGAGGACAGCGTGATCCCGTTGTCGTTGCGGCCGACGTCGGCCTGCAGCCCCGCCACCTGTTCGGCCAGGAAGGCGTCGACGTTCTGTGCGGTGATCGCCTGCGCCTGTACCGCCAGGCCGGCCGCCAGCATCCATCCCAGCATCTGCATTCCCCTTCGATTCCCCTTGCGCCGGATCATGCCCGGGCCGGGCGGGGTCGGCAATCAGGGTGGCCGCAAGAAAAACCCCTCCCCGCAGCGCGGGGAGGGGCCGGTGTCACGCCTTCGTCGGCGGATCGCTCAGGGGCACTGGCCCTGGAACACGCAGGCCACCCACTCCGGATGGTCGATGAAGGGATTGCGGTTGCCCTGGTAGGTGTAGACGGCTTCGTTGCGCAGCCGCTCCTTGTCGTCCACCGGGTCCTCGGCATGCCACTGCAGCAGGTCCGACAGCAGGCCCATGTAGGCGACGTTGAGGTTGCTGCTCGAAGCGTTGATCAGGCCCGGGTCGTCGGTGAGGATCAGGTCCGGCTCGGCCACGCCGGTGACGCCGTGGGTGCCGCCGGCGTAGCGCACGTCCATGTACAGCACCGCGCGCGCGACGTCGCCCTTGCGGTCGCCCCAGGTCTGCCAGTTCAGCGTGTCGTACCAGTTCGAATTGCCCGGGAACACGCCGCTGCCGCCGCCTTCGCCGTTGTTGGCGACCGTGGTGCGCTCGGTGCAGCCGGTGAGGCAGTTGGCGTAGGGCTTGTTGCCGCGCGAGCTGTTGTAGCCCGAATCCGACAGGAACAGCATGTGGGTGTCGGTGTACGGGTAGTTGCCGCTGCCGTCGTTGGTGAAGCCGTAGCTCTTGGGCCAGGTGTGCTCGCGGTTGTACTCGGTGTTGCCGGCGCCGTACTTCTGGTAGCTGGCGTTGCGGTAGACGTCGAGGATGCGGCCCGGGTTGTTCGGGTCCTCGTCGGCGAACTCGAGCACGTCCCAGGTGTCGGTGGCGGTGCTGGACGAATAGGGGACCCGGACGTGGTCGTCGATGATCGCGTGCAGGCTGGCGCGCAGCGCGGCCGCGCTGCTGGTGTCGGCGCTGCCGTAGTAGTCGCCGCCCGGCGCCGAGGCCGTGGTGAACACGCTGCTGTAGCCGGCCGCCATCGGCGTCGCGACGCCGTCCAGGTCGGTGACCTTGCTGGCCACCAC
>CAMLKR010000312.1 GCA_946480565.1 uncultured Arenimonas sp.
GGTGCGCCGGCCAGCAGCTGCGCATCACCCGCGACGGCGAAACGCCGGACACCGCGGGCAAGACGGCGGGCAAGAAGCCCTTCGGCAAGAAGCCCTTCGCCGGCGCCAAGAAGGAGTTCGGACCGCGCAAGTTCGGCGGCGACAAGCCGCCGTTCAAGAAGCCGCACCGCAAGGGTCCGCGCCCGGAATGAGGCGCGGTCCGGCTACCGGCCGACCGGCAGTCCGCCCAGCCCCTGCTTGAACAGGGGCAGGTGCGGGCGCAGCAGTTCGGCGTTGTGGCGCGCGGCGGCCATTGCCGTGTCGTCGTTGCGGTCCACGCCCGGCAGGGTCGGCATGCCCGGCAGGACCGACACGCCCGCCAGGTCCGGCACCTCGACCAGCAGCGGCAGCGCCGCGAAGGCCTGGCGGCGGATGTAGGCGTATTCGTCGCGCGAGAGGCCGGCGGCGTTCACGCCCTTGGCCTGCGCCTGGCGCGCGCGCCCGAGCAGGTCGGTGAGTTCGGAATACGCGGCGGCCACGTCCTGCAGCGACGCCTCGCCGCCGCTCTTGAGCGCCTGGGCCTCACGCGCGCGCTGCGCCAGGCGCCCGAGGTCGGCGCCCATCTCGGCCACGAATATTTCCTGCACCTGCACCAGCGACCGCACCTGCGCCGGCGTCAGGTGGCCGTCGGGCGGCGGCGTGTAGGGCGCGGTATTGGCGATGTCGTTGCCCAGGTCCACGGTGCTGGCCCAGTCCTTCGCGCCCTGCACCAGGCCGCTGCCGGCATTCCACATCGGCCGAAGCACGAACCACCAGGCCGCGCCCAGCCCGATCACGAACACCAGGATCACGACCAGGCATCCCGCCAGCCATTTCTTCGCCGCCATTCCCGACCCGCCTTCGATTCCGCCGCGACTGCGGCCACGGAAGAAGACTAGCCGAGTCCGGCGCGGCGCGGCAGCCATCGGCCGGTATCATGCCGTCTGGCCCGCGGCGTCCCACCCATGACCGATCCGAACAATCGATCCGAAACCGACGTCGTGGTGATCGGTGGCGGCGCCGCCGGCCTGATGTGCGCGCTCACCGCCGGGCGTCGCGGCCGGCGCGTGCGCGTGATCGAACACGCCAACCGCTGCGGCAAGAAGATCCTGATGTCGGGCGGCGGCCGCTGCAACTTCACCAACACCGGAACGACGCCGGCGAACTTCCTGTCGGCCAACGCGCATTTCTGCAAGTCGGCCCTGGCGCGCTACCGGCCGGCGGACTTCATCGCCATGGTCGAGGCGCATGGCATCGGCTACCACGAGAAGGAGCTCGGACAGCTGTTCTGCGACGAGTCCTCGAAACAGATCGTGGCCATGCTGCTCGAGGAGTGCCGCCGCGCCGGCGTGCGCATTAACACCGCGACCGCCGTCTCGGATGTGACCGCGCTGCCCGGCGGCGGGTTCCGGCTGCTCACGGCGCCCAGCCACGAAGGCGGCAGCCGCGGCGAGGGCCTCGCGGGGGCGGTCGAAACGACGTCCCTGGTGGTCGCGACCGGCGGCCTGTCCATCCCCAGCCTCGGCGCCTCGGGCTTCGGCTACGACCTCGCACGCCGCTTCGGCCACGCCGTGCTGCCCACCCGCGCCGGCCTGGTGCCGCTGACGCTCAGCGGCAAACACCAGGAGCACTACGCCGACCTGGCCGGCGTCGCCCTTCACGTGTCGGCGCGCTGCGGCAAGGCCCGCTTCGACAACGCGATGCTGGTGACCCACCGCGGCCTGAGCGGCCCGAGCATCCTGCAGATCTCCTCCTACTGGGAACCAGGCAGGGAGCTGCTGCTCGACCTGCTGCCCGAACACGACATCGAGGCCTGGCTGCTCGAACGCCAGGCGGCGCAGCCTGCCGCCGAACTCAAGACCGTGCTCGGCGACGTGTTCCCGAAACGGTTCGCGCAGCGGCTGTGCGAAATCTGGTTCACCAACAAGCCGATGCGGCAGTACACCCACCGCGAACTGCCCGACATCGCCCGCCAGCTCGCGCACTGGCCGATCACCGCCAGCGGCACCGAGGGCTACCGCACCGCCGAGGTCACCCTGGGCGGCGTCGACACCGACGGGGTGTCGTCCAGCACGATGGCCTCGAAGCACGTGCCGGGCCTGTATTTCATCGGCGAAGTGCTGGACGTGACCGGCTGGCTGGGCGGATACAACTTCCAGTGGGCCTGGGCTTCCGGCCACGCGGCCGGCCAAGCCGCCTGAGTCCCGCGTCGTCACCTGGCCCGTACGGGCCGGTATGGTAGAGTCCCGGCACCCTCCCCACCCGGTCACGCGACATGCCCCACTACACCGCGCCGCTGCGCGACATGCGCTTCGTGCTTTTCGAGCTGCTCAAGGTCCAGGACGAACTGAAGGCGCTGCCGCGCCATGCCGGACTCGACATCGAGACGATCGACGCGGTGCTGGAGGAAGGCGCGAAGTTCGCCAGCCAGGTGATCCAGCCGCTGAACCAGGTGGGCGACCGCGAGGGCTGCACCTGGCACGGCGACGGCGTGGTCACCGCCCCGCCCGGCTTCAAGGATGCCTATGCGCAGTTCGTGCAGGCCGGCTGGCCGTCCGTGGCCTGCGACCCGGACTTCGGCGGCCAGGGCCTGCCGACGATCGTCAACAACCGCCTGTACGAGATGTGGAACTCGGCCAACCAGGCCTGGCTGATGTATGCCGGCCTTTCGCACAGCGCCTACGAATGCCTGATGGCCTTCGGCACGCCGGAACAGAAGCAGGTCTACCTGACCAGGATCGTATCCGGCGAATGGACCGGCACCATGTGCCTGACCGAGCCGCACTGCGGCACCGACCTCGGCATCCTCAAGACCAAGGCCGAGGACAA
>CAMLKR010000313.1 GCA_946480565.1 uncultured Arenimonas sp.
CGACCAGGATCGCGATGACCTGGGAGAAATGCTTGAGGAAGACCAGATCGTGGTTGCGCACTGTCGTACCTGGACGGCGGGCCGGGGCCCGTGGATTCGAAGGCCGCGATTATATCGGCCCCGCGTGGCCCACGGAAGGCGCATCGCCGCCCTTTCTTCACGCCGGCCTCCAATGCGATGCTGGAACCGGGCTCGCCGGCCCCAGGGGAAACAGGCGCACGCATGGTTTCGCAAGCACTGGCCTTGCTGCAGGACTCCGCGCCCGGACGGCGCGGGCACTGGGCCGCCATTGCCCTGCTTGCCCTGCTGGCCTGGCTGGCGCTGGAGCAGCTCTCGGCCCAGCTGTGGTTCCTGCCGGCCGGCCTGCGCCTGGCCCTGCTGTGGCTCACCCCGGCCCGGCGCTGGGGCTGGCTGGCGGCGGCCGAGATCGGCGCCCAGGCCACCAAGTCGCTGATCCTGGGCTATGCGCTGTTCTCCACCACCTTCCTGGCGGTGTGCGTGGCGCCCTGGCTGGTCTATGCGGCCGTGGTCTACGTCTTCCGCGGCCCGGAACCGGCGCCGGTGTTCGAATCGCCGACCCGGATGATCGTCTTCCTGCTGGCCGGCCTGATGGCCGCGACCGGCGTGTCGCCCCTGCTGTGGCTGTTCCTGGTGACGGTGCCGATGAGCACGGCCGACTCGCTGGTGAGCGTGTTCGCCTTCCTCTACGGCGACCTGATCGGCCAGATCGTGCTGGCGCCCCTGCTGATCGCCACCCTGCACGGCCTGCTGCACAGCCGCCGGCACCCGGGCCTGTGGCGCGACCTGGGCCTGGTGCTGGTGGGCGCGCTGGCGGTGTTCCTGCTGCTGCAGGCCTACGTCGGGCTGATGGACTACGTGATCCTGCTGGCCTTCGCGCCGCTGTTCTTCCTCGGCTTCCGCCACGGCTGGGAGGGCGCGGCGATCGGCACCGCGGCCCTGGGCGCGGCCATCCAGTTGCTGGTGCAGGCCGGCCTGCTCACGGTCAGCGTGACCATGCTGCAGCTGGTGCTGGCCATCGTCGGCGCCGGCGCCCTGGTGCTGGGCGCCGCCAGCACCGCGTTGCGCCTGAGCCACGAAGCGCTGGCGCAGCGGCACCAGGAGCTGGCCGCCAAGAACGAGGAGCTCGGCGCCCTGGCCGGCGAACTGCGGCTGATCAGCCAGCGCCTGGTGCGCATCGAGGAACAGGGCCAGCGCGAACTCGCCAACGAGCTCGACTACGAACTGGGCCATGCCATCCACGCCCTGGGCACGCGCATCAGCCTGGCCTTCCGCGACGTGCGCGACGAACAGGGCACGCGATTCCTGGAATCGCTGCGCGAACAGGTGCGCGAGATCCAGGACAGCCTGCGCCGCGCGCTGCGCCAGCTGCGGCCTTCGATGCTCGACAGCCACGGCCTGCGCCGCGCGCTCGACGGCGGCCCGCTGCGGGAAATGCTGGACGACGCCGGCGTCAGTTTCGAAGCCGCGTTCGATGGACCGGTGGACGGCCTGGACGACGACGCCCGCACCACGGTCTACCGCATCTGCCAGGCGGTGGTGCGCGAGGCGGTGCGGCTGGAGATGGTGCGGCGCTTCGGCCTGCAGCTGAAGGTCGCCGACGCCGGCGCCGACGGCCGCACCGTGGACCTGCGCATCGACCTGGAGTTCTCGCCCTACGCCCAGCACCTGCCGCCGCTGCAGGCGCTTCCGGCTGTGCGCGACCGCGTGCTGGCCGAACACGGCCGCTACAGCCTGGAGCCGATGGTGCACGGGCAGCGCCACGTGGTGCGCTTCCGCGCCGGCGGCTAGGCCGGCCGCATCAACCCGAGGTCTGCAGCGTCGCCACCGCGTATTCGGCCTGGATGCGCTGGCCGTCCCAGCTGTAGATCAGGTGCTGGGCCTGCACGCAGGGCTTGAGCAGGTCGGGAAAGAACAGGCCGACGCACTCGCCGCCTTCGTGGCGCACGCTGGGATAGACCACGCCGTCGGAACCCGCCGCGCGCAGCTCGCGCGCCAGCGCCTGCGGCGCGCGGTAGTCGGCCGGGTCCAGCATCGCCGCCCAGCCCTTGCGCAGGTCGTGCAGGCGGCCGTTCACCGCGGTGCGGTAGCAGCGCATCTCCAGCTTCATTGCGGGTTCCTTGGTCGCCGCCATGAACTTCGCGCGGTGGAACATCGTTTCGGCCACCGCGGTGTCGAGCGTGCGCGCGGCGTAGAACACGCCGTAACTGCCGTCGCTGAAGCGGCTGCCGTCGGGATTGAGATGGGTGAAGGCCGCCATGATCGGCTGCGTGCCCGGGCCGCTGATCCGGCGCTCGCGCGGCACCAGGTCCAGCTGGCCCAGCTCCTGACGCAGGCGGGCATTGGTCAGCGACTCGATCGCGAACAGCGCCTCCAGGTCTTCCGGCGCGGCGATGCGGTCGAACACGCCGCGCGGCGGGAACCGGCTGGGCACGATGCGCCAGGCCTCGGGCCAGTCGACCGCGCGCCGCGGCGGCAGCTTTTCTATTGCCATCCGCGCTGCGCATCCAGGTAGCTGCGCACGACGTACAGGTCGGCGACGTTGCCCGACAGCATCCGCTCCAGCGCCGAACGGCCGCCGAAGGGCAGGGCGGCATTGGGCCTGCGGATCCAGGCGTCGGCGCGGGTGGGGTCCGGGAACAGCAGCTCCAGCGCCTTGAAGATGCCCAGCACGTAGCTGATGCGCTCGACCACGTCGCGGCTGGGCGCGCCGTCCTGCTGCTTCTTCCATTTGTAGAAGGTGGATTCCGGCGGATCGCCCAGCAGGCGCCGGGCCTCGGCCGACTTCAGGCCCCAGGCCTGGGCGATGCGGAA
>CAMLKR010000314.1 GCA_946480565.1 uncultured Arenimonas sp.
CGGGCTTCGACCTGCCGCCGCTGATGTTCACCGCCGACGAAGCCAAGGCCCTGGTGGCGGCGGTGCGCCTGGCACAGCCGCGGCTGGATGCGGGGTTGTCCGGCGAGGCGGAGAGCGCGCTGTCCAAGATCCTGTCGGTGCTGCCGCCGGCCACGCGCGCGGCGGCCGAGAGCCTGGCGCTGTACGCGCCCTCGTGGCCGATGGAGCCGCTGCTGCGCGAGCGGCTGGAGTCGGCCCGCCTGGCGATCGAGGCGCGGCGCAAGCTGCGCCTGCACTACAAGGACCTGCGTGACGCGGAAAGCCACCGCACGGTGCGGCCCCTGGGCTGCTTCTACTGGGGCCAGGTGTGGACGCTGGGCGCCTGGTGCGAGCAGCGCGCGGACTTTCGCAGCTTCCGCATCGACCGAATCGTGGTGATGGACGTGCTGGAAGAGCGCTTCCGCGACGAGCCGGGGCAGACGCTGGCGGACATGGTGAGGGCGGTGGAGGCGGACCGGGGCTGAGGCCTGCGCGCGGTCCGCCGGCCGCTCACTTCGTCTGCAAGTGCGTGGCCAGGAACTTCTCCATCCGCGCGTAGAAGTCGAACCGGTTCTCGGGCTTCATGAAGCCGTGGCCTTCGGCGTCATAGACGACCCACTCGACCTGCGTGTTGTGCTTGCGCACCGCGTCGCGGAACATGGTGCCGTGGTCCAGCGGCACGCGCAGGTCGCCGGCGCCGAAGGCCAGCAGCAAGGGCTGCTTCAGGCGGTGTGCCTGCTTCAGCGGCGAGGTCTGCTCCAGCTGCGGCGCGTCCTTGGTCTGGTCGCCCACCAGCACCGGCAGGCCGTATTGCTTCAAGGCGCTGGAGGCGTCGCTCCAGCTGATGTCGTAGAGCAGGTTGATGTCGGTGACGGCCAGCCAGGACAGGCCGCAGCGGTACAGCTCGGCATCGCGGATCAGCCCCATCAGCGTGGCGTAGCCGCCGTAGCTGGCACCGGCCAGGCAGATGCGCTGCGGATCGGCCAGCTTCTGCGTGATGGCCCAGCGGGTGGCATCGGCCACGTCGTCCTGCATCGCCAGTCCCCATTGCCTGAAGCCGGCGCGCAGGTGCCGTTGGCCGTAGCCGTTGCTGCCGCGGAACTCAGGCTCCAGCACCAGGTAGCCGCGCGAGGCCAGGAACTGCGATTCGGCAGTCCATTCCCATGAGCCGCCGCGCACCCACGGGCCGCCGTGCAGCAGCACCACCGCCGGCCAGGGGCCCTTGCCGGCAGGCTTGGTCACGTGCATCGGAATCTGCAGGCCGTCGCGTGCGGCGATGCGCACGAAGTCGCGCTCGGCCATCTGCTGGGCAGGGATCTGCGGCATGGCACTGCCGATGCGTTCCAGCACGTCGGTCTTGCGGTCCCACAGCAGGAAGAGCGGCGGCTGCCGGTCGGAATAGGTCTGCACCACGACCCACGGCGAGCAGCCGCATTCGGGCAAGTGCAGGCGATTGACGTGACCGGGCAGGCGCTTGTCGATGCGGGCCTGCAGCTCCTTCATCTCGTCGTCGAACCAGGCGGTGCCTGCCGCATCGGCGAGGTAGTGCGCGCCGATCAGGCGGCGCTTGGCATGGTCGAAGACCGGCGTGCCGCGAAAGTCGAAGCCGGTCACGCCGACCAGGGGCTCGGGCTGCAGCTTCTGCGTCTGGCGGTCGAAGCGGAAGAGGGCGGCGGTGCCGGCGGCGTCGCGGCGCGTGGCGATGGCGTACAGCTCTTCATCGGGGCCGATCAGCAGTGGATGGAAGGCGCCGGGGCCGCCCTGCACGCGATCGAAGGTGGCGAGGGCCTTCCACGGCGCATCGTCCGTCGCCCGCCAGTGGATGGTCCTCTTGCCGCCCTCGACGGACAAGGCCAGGCGCGCCCGGCCTTGCAGGTCGAATTCCCAGTGCACCGTGTTGTCCGGATAACCGGGCTTCACGGCCTGGGTCGCCTGGCCGGTCAGCGTGTTCAGGCGCAGTGGCGTGGTGTCGGCCAGGTCGCGGCGGGCGTCGAAGTTGTAGCGCTCGATCAGCACGTCGGCGCTGCCGTCGCGCAGGACGTTCAACAGCCCGTGGTTCGGTGGCAGCTCGCGGGATCCGACGGGCGTTCCCCCGGTCACCAGGTACTTGCGGCAGTCGTTCTTGACCAGGCGGCGGCTGTGGCTGCCGTCGTGGTTCACCGCCCACAGGCCGGGGCAGGGGTTGTTCTCCCAGGACTCGGCCTGGTCGGAGAGCGTGAAGACCAGGCGCTCGTCGTTGACCCACCAGACTTTCGCGACGTCGGCGTCGGAGAAGCGGGCCGCCAGCGCGGCGCTCATCGGTGGGCCGAAGGTGACGACCACCAGGTCGCTGCGGCCGCTGCGCTCGTTGCCGACCAGCACCGCCATGCGCTTGCCGTCCGGCGACAGCACGGGCTCCGCCATGGCTGGGGTGGCGAAGAAGCTCTTGAGCGGAATCTCGGCGGGCGAGGCGGCGGCCGGCGCCTTCGGTGCATCTGCCGAGTGCGCGGCCGCCACGGCCGCACCAATCCACAACACGGCCGTGCCAATGGCACGGGTCCACGCAGTCTTCATTCATTCCCCTCGGGTCAGCACACCGGCAGCAGCGCCGGCGGGGCCGGAGGATAGCGATGCCGCCCGCGGCGCGAGCGGCTCATCCCACGAATGAAGGTCTGCCGAGCCGCCTTTCTGTGTGAGCGGCGGCTCAGCCGAAGAGTCGCTTGAGCCAGGCCAGCAGCCGCGCGATCAGGCCTTGCGGCGCGGCCGCCGCGGCAGGCTCCGGCGCGGCCCGGTAGCGCTCCTGCAGCGCGGCGTTGAAGCGCTCGAAGAAGT
>CAMLKR010000315.1 GCA_946480565.1 uncultured Arenimonas sp.
GGCCACTTCAGCAAGGACCACCACTTCGCCTTCGAGGCGGTGGCCTGGTACTGGCACTTCGTGGACGTGGTCTGGCTGGGCCTGTTCCTGTTCGTGTACGTGCTCTAAGCGCACCGAACGGGCCTGACCACGCGGGGCCGGCCATCGTGCCGGCCCTTCGTTTTCTCCGCGCTCAGCCGCCGATGTCGTGCGGCTTGATGACGCCGGTGAAGATGCCGGCGATCACCAGCAGGATCAGCGCCACCGACAGGCCGATGCGCCAGGTCAGCGACTTCACCGTACGTTCCGTCTTGCCTTTGTCGACCATCATGTAATACAGGCCCGCGCCCAGGTTCCAGACGATCAGGATCAGGAAAGCGATGATGAGCAGCTTCTGCACGACAGGCGTCCATTCGATGGCAAGGCCGGCATTATCCGCCGGCGGAGGCCCGTGGAGGTGAAACGCCGCGTCCTGCTGAGCCTGCTCGGCCTGTGCCTGGTGCTGGGATTCTCCGCACTGGGGAACTGGCAGCTGGGCCGCGAGCAGGTCAAGCGCGGGCAGCTGGCCCAGGCCGCGGCTGCGCTCGCCGCGCCGCCGCAGGCGCTGGCGCGCGCGACGGCATCGGCCGAGGGCATCGATCGGGTGGCGGGACGGGCGCGTTTCCTGCCCACGCCGCGCCTGTGGCTGGACAACCAGCGCCGCGGCCAGCAGGTGGGCATGCGCCTGTACTGCGCGGCCCAGCCGGCCTCGGGCGCGCCGCTGCTGGTGGACCTGGGCTGGCTGCCGGTCGGCGGCGACCGGGCCCTGCCGGCTGCGGCCTGCCCGCAGGGCGAACAGGCCCTGGCGGGCCTGCTGGTGCCGCCGCCGTCGGTGGGCCTGCGCCTGGGTCCCGGACTGGTGCTGCAGGCGGGCGACTGGCTGGCGACGCGCATCGAGCCGGCCGCGGTGTCGGCCGCCTGGGCGCTGCCGGTGCCGCTGGCGCCGCGCGTGCTGCGCCTGGACCCGGCGCTGCCGCTGGGCCATGAACGCGACCTTGAGCTGCACGCCAATACACTGCCCCCGGAAAAACACCGCGGTTACGCGCTGCAGTGGTTCGGCCTGGCCGCCACCACCGCCGTCCTCCTCCTCGTGCTCAACCTGCGACGACGCCCATGATCTTCTCCCAGAAAATCCGCTCCCGCCTGACGCTGCTGCTGATCGCCGTGTTTTTCCTCGGCAGCTTCGGCGTCGCCGCGGCGCTGTTCTTCGGCGGCTGGAAACCGCACCAGACCCGCAACGTCGGCGAGATGCTCGATCCGTATCCGGACCTGCGCGACCTGGCGCTGGTCCGCGCCGACGGCCAGCCCTGGACCTGGCAGCCGGCCCTGCGCCACTGGCACGTCATCGTCGCGCCGCCGGCCGATTGCGGCGCGCCCTGCTGGCAGCTGCTCGAGGCCCTCAACCGGGTCTGGCTGTCCGAAGGCCGCCACGCCGACAAGCTGCAGGTGCTGTGGTTCGGCGAACTGCCGCCGCGCGCGCCCAGCTTCCCCGGCCTGGTGCCGATGCAGGCCAGCGCGGAACTGCAGGCCAGGCTCCCGGACCTGGCCCGGCCGGACGCCCTGCCGGTCTACCTGGCCGACCCCAATGGTTACCTCGTCCTGCGTTATCCCCCGGGCTTCAATCCTTCGGGACTGCGCAAGGACCTCGGACGTGTGCTGAAGTAGGCGCCCCATGAACAGCCCGCATCGCCATTACCACCGCCTCGCCTGGGCCGCCGTGCTGCTGGCCCTGTGCGTCATCGTGTTCGGCGGCTTCGTGCGCCTGTCCAACGCCGGCCTGAGCTGCCCGGACTGGCCGACCTGCTACGGCAAGGCCACCTGGCCCACGCTCGAGCACGAGATCGCCAGCGCCAATCAAAGCTACGAGCGTGCGGTCGAGGTCGGCAAGGCCTGGCGCGAACAGTTCCACCGCCACATCGCGGCCCTGCTGGGCGTGTTCGTGCTGGTGCTGTCCCTGCTGGCCGTGCGCAAGCGGCCATTCGGCGCCACCAGCGTGCTGATCGCGGCCGGCTTGGTGGCGCTGTCGATCCCGGTCTACATGGGCGTCGACGGCCTCTACGCCGCCAACCACGTCATGGCGGTGGCCCTGTTCCTGGCGGCCGAGACCATCCTGCTGATCCAGGCCCTGCGCTGGTCGAACGCCGATGCCGCGCGCCTGAGCACCCTTATCCTGATGGTGATCATCTTCCAGGCCGTGCTGGGCATGTGGACGGTGATCTGGCTGGTGAAACCCATCATCGTCATGGCCCACCTGCTGGGCGGCCTGCTGACCCTGTCGCTGCTGACCTGGCTGGCCTGGAAGACCACGCCCGGGCCGGCCCTGGTGTTCGCCGAAGCGCCGCGGCTGCGCCGCCTGCTGTGGATCGGCCTGGGCCTGCTGGTCGTGCAGATCGCGCTGGGCGGCTGGACCAGCGCCAACTACGCGGCGCTGGCCTGCGGCACCGACTTCCCGACCTGCCTGGGCCAGTGGTGGCCGGTGCAGGACTACCGCGAAGGCTTCGTGCTCTGGCGCGGCATCGGCGTGGACTATGAAGGCGGCGTGCTCGACGGCCCGGCCCGGGTCGCGATCCAGATGGCGCACCGGATCATGGCGCTGCTGGTCGTCGGCCACCTGCTGGTGGTGGGCCTGCGCATGGTGCGCACGCCCGGGCTGGTGTTCTGGGGCAGCGTGCTGCTGGTGCTGCTGACCGCCCAGGTCGCGCTGGGCATCAGCAACGTCGTGCTGGGCCTGCCGCTGTGGGTCGCCACCGCGCACAACGCCGGCGCCGCCCTGCTGCTGTTCACCGTGGTCGGCCTGCTGGCCCGCCTGCG
>CAMLKR010000316.1 GCA_946480565.1 uncultured Arenimonas sp.
CCGCCACCCCCTCAAACAACAGGCTGAGGGCCTGTTTTTGCAAGCCCTTGTAACCCGGCGGGCTTATTAACCCCCGCTTTCCTTTCGCAACGAGGTCCCTTCGGATGTTCCCCTCCCACGTGACCCTGGTCGATGTCGGGCCCCGCGACGGCCTGCAGAACGAGAAACAGCCGGTCGCCACTGAACACAAGGTGGAACTGGTGCGCCGGTTGCAGGCGGCCGGCCTGCGCGAGATCGAGGTCACCAGCTACGTCAGCCCGAAGTGGGTACCGCAGATGGCCGACAACGCGCAGGTGATGGCGGCCATTCCACGCCCCGCGGGCGTGCGGCACTCGGTGCTGGTGCCCAACATGGTCGGCCTGCAGGCGGCGCTGGCCGGCGGCGCGGCGACGCGGCCGGACGAGGTCGTCGTCTTCGGCGCGGCCAGCCAGGCCTTCAGCCAGCGCAACATCAACTGCTCGATCGAAGAGAGCATCGAGCGCTTCGCCCCGGTGGTGGCGGCGGCGCGCGAGGCGGGGCTGAAGGTGCGCGCGGCCATTTCCTGCGCGCTGGGCTGTCCCTACCAGGGGGACGTGAGCGCGGACGAGGTCGAGCACGTCGTGAAGCTGATGAAGCAGGTCGGCGTGCAGCACTGTGGCATCGCCGACACCATCGGCGTCGGCACGCCGCGCAAGGTGCAGGCGGTGCTGGAGCGGGCGCTGAAGCACTTCCCGCTGGCCGAGGTCAGCGGCCACTTCCACGACACCTACGGCCAGGCGCTGGCCAACATCTATGCCAGCCTGGAAACCGGCGTGCACGTCTTCGACACCAGCGTCGCCGGCCTCGGCGGCTGCCCGTATGCCAAGGGCGCGACCGGCAACGTCGCCACCGAGGACGTGGTCTTCATGCTGAACGGCCTCGGCATCGAGACCGGCATCGACCTCGACGCGCTGGTGCAGGCCGGCGGCTACATCTCCGACGTGCTGGGCCGGCCGCCGGTGTCGCGCGTCGGCAAGGCGCTGCTGATCAAGCAGGGCCGCAGCTTCGCGACCGGGAGCTGCGCATGAGCGCCGTCGTGGAAGACCGTCCGGAAGGATTCCGCCGCGTCGCCCAGGTGCTGAGCGAGCGCGGCCACCCGCACGCGCCGCTGTGGCTGGAGGTCTCGGCCCGCACCTGCGCCGAGGCGGCCGAGGCGCTGGGGGTCGCGGTCGGCCAGATCGCCAAGAGCGTGATCTTCCGGCGCCGGGCCGACGAGGTGGCGGTGCTGGTCGTCACCTCGGGCGACCGGCGCGTCGACGAGAAGAAGGTGGCGGCCCAGGTCGGCCCGATCGGCCGCGCCGATGCCGATTTCGTCAAGGCGCGCACCGGCTTCTCGATCGGCGGCGTGTCGCCGGTCGGCCATGCCAGCCCGCCGGTGGTGCTGGTCGACCGCGACCTGTTCCGCTTCGAGGAGATCTGGGCCGCCGCCGGCCACCCGAACGGCGTCTTCAAGCTGGCGCCGGGTGAACTGGTCGACCTCACCGGTGCGCCGGTGGCCGACGTGGTGGTGGTGTGACGGCCATGACGACCAGCGGCGCGGGCGTCAAGAGCCCCTGCATCAACGTGTGCCGCATGCATGCCGGCACCGGCTGGTGCGAAGGGTGCCTGCGCACGATCGACGAGATCGCGGCCTGGGGCGCACTGGACGACGGACTGAAGCGCGAGGTGCTTGCGCTGATCCCCGCGCGCCGCCGCCAGTGGCGCGCACTGCGGGCCGACGCCGCGGCGGCTGCACCGGCCCCGCCCGCCGCGCCATGAGTGCGTGCGCGGGGCCGTTCCGGAGCAGGCGCGCTCGTCCCGCGGCGAAGCGCCCATGCAGTCGATGGAGCGTCGTCCGATGACACCGATCACCTTCTGGTTCGACGTCGTCTCGCCGTATGCCTGGCTGGCCTTCGACCGGTTGCCGCAGGCCCTGGAGGGCAGCAGCTATGTGGTCGAGTACCGGCCGCTGCTCTTCGCCGGCCTGCTCAAGCACTGGGGCCAGAAGGGTCCGGCCGAGATCGGTCCGAAGCGGGCCTGGACCTACCGCCAGGTGGCCTGGCTGGCGCATGAGCAGGGCTGCACGCTGGAATTGCCGCGCCCGCATCCCTTCAACCCGCTGGCGCTGCAGCGCCTGGCCGTGGCCGCGTCGCCCGATGGCAGGCCCAACCGGCGCGTGGTGGAACTGCTGTTCCGCCACGCGTGGTGCCGCGGCGGCGCCGACCCCAACGATCCTGCCGCGCTGGCGGCACTGGCCGCCGCCGTGGCGCCGGCGCGCGACCCGGCCGGCGAGGACGTGAAGGCCGAACTGCGCACCGCGACCGACGAAGCCATCGCGGCGGGCCTCTTCGGCGTGCCGACCTTCGTCGCCGGGGGTCGCGTGTTCTGGGGCCAGGACGGCCTGGCGATGCTGCGCGCTGCGCTGCTGAAGGACCCGTGGTTCGACGGCCCCGCATGGGACGCCGCCGGCACCCAGCCCGCGGGCGTGCAGCGCGCGGGCTGAGGCCGGCACTGCCGGGCGGCAGGCATGCCGCCGGCTGACTGACAAAGTGAGCGTCCGCCGGCCCGCGAGCGGCAAGCGGCGGCTCGGTCCCGGCGCGGGTTCGGGTTTGTCCTGATCCCGCCGCATGGGGCTTTCCCGATCGGGTTCACCCTTGCTTTTGCACATCGCGGAACGAGGACTGCGGGTTTGTCCCGGGTTTGTCAGCCTGTGTTGGCTTCGCGTCAGCCGCTGTTGGCTTCGCGTCAGAGCTTGGTCAGAGGCGGCGCGCATCGTGCGGCCCCATGCGCTGCCGGTCGGCTGCGCAATGGCTCGATCA
>CAMLKR010000317.1 GCA_946480565.1 uncultured Arenimonas sp.
TGTAGAGGTGCTTGGGCCGGCCCTGCACCTCGGCCTGGATGCCGACCGCGGCCAGTTCCTCGGCCAGTTGCCGACGCACCGCCTCGATGCCGCGCTCGCGTTCGACGCGCGTCTCCGCCAACTGCCGCGCCACCTGCTTGTAGAGGTCCGGCTGCAGGAAGCGAAAGGCCAGGTCCTCCAGCTCCCATTTGATCTGCCAGATGCCCAGCCGGTTGGCCAGCGGCGCGAACACCTGCTGCGTCTCCTGCGCCAGCAACGTCGGGCACGGGTTCTTCGTCGCCGCGTACCAGCGCAGCGTCTGCAGGCGGGACGCCAGCCGAAGCAGCACCACCCGCAGGTCGCGCGAGAAGGCCAGCAGCATCTTGCGCACGCGCTCGGTCTGCTGCGCACGCTGCTCTTCCTCAACCTGCGCTTCGCGCGCCGCACGCTGGATCTGCACCAGCTTGCGCGTGTGCGAAACCAGGCCGGCATAGCTCTCCCCGAAGGCCTTGGCGACCATTTCCTCGGGCCGCTGCAGGTAGTCGCCAGCGTAGACCAGGTAAGCCGCCGCACGCATCGACGGCGCGGCGCCGATGCCCTGGAGGATGGCCGCGACACCGTCGGCATGCGACAGCGCCTCCTCGCCTGTGTCCAGGCGCTGGCCGGCGAGCAGCGGCTCCGCGAAGGCGCGGGCCCGAAGCAGCGCAGCGGTGCCATGGTCTTCCACGCCCGGCGCGTTGCCCGGGGCGGAAGCGGCCAGTTCGCTGTCGGACAGGCGCACGATCGCCGCAGCATCCCGCGGCGCGGCCACGGCACGCGTCTTCATGACGATCGAAGGAAATCCGACACCGCCGCCACCTGGTCCGGCGCCACCAGCGTCGGCGCATGGCCGACACCGGCGAACTCCACCAACCGGGCGCGTGGCCCACGCTGCGTCATCAGCTGCGCGGTGTCGTGCGACAGCAGGTCGGACTCGGCGCCACGCAGCAGCAGCACCGGCAGCCGCAGGCTGTCATAGGCCTGCCACAGCATGGCCTCGCCGGCCTTCGCGATCTCGGGCGTGATGGCCTTGAACGGCACCGCAATGCCTGGGTCGTAGTGCGGCCTGAAGCCATCGCCGTCCGGTTTCAGCTGCGGCCGAGTCAACTCGATCCACTGCTCCCGCGTGTGCGGGCCGAAGCTCTGCGAGATGGCCCACAGCGCGTCCGCGGCCTCTTCGACGCTGGCCCAGCGCACGGGCAGGCCCAGGTAGGTGCCGATGCGCTGCAGCGACGCCGGCTCCACCACCGGTCCCACGTCATTGAGCACCAGCCGCCGCAACGGCGACTGCGCCAGCGCTGCGAGGCCGAGCCCGATCAATCCCCCCATCGAGGTGCCGACCCAGTCGACCGATTCCGCATCCAGCCGCGCGAGCAGCGTCACCATGTCGCCGACGTAGGCCGGAATGCTGTAGCCCATGGGATCGGCGAGCCAGTCGGACTGGCCGCGGCCCACCACGTCGACGCAGACGACACGCCAGGTGTCGGACAGCGCGCGGGCCAGCGTGTCGAAGTCCCGACCCTGCCGGGACAGGCCATGCGCACAGACCACGACGCGGCGGTTCGCCGGGTCGCCCCACTCCCAGTACGCCATGCGGTGAAGGCCACGGTTGTCCAGGCACTGCACATGCTTCAGGCGGGGTTCAGTCACGATTCAGACTCCTTGAACATAATCATCGTAACAACCGGACGGAGATGCAGATGCTCAATGGAAAGACCGCCCTCGTCACCGGATCGACGAGCGGCATCGGACTTGGCATGGCCCTCGCGCTGGCACGCCAAGGCGCCAACATCATGCTCAATGGCTTCGGCGATGTCGACGGCGCGAAGGCCGAGGTCGCCGCACTCGGCGGCCGCGTCACGTACCACGGCGCCGACATGAGCAAGCCCGACGAGATCGCGGCGATGGTGCATGCGTGCGAATCGGAATTCGGCGGAGTGGACATCCTGGTCAACAACGCCGGCATCCAGCACGTCGCGCCGGTGGAAGACTTTCCGCCGGAGCGCTGGGACGCGATCATCGCGATCAACCTCACCTCGGCCTTCCACACCACGCGCCTCGCGCTGCCCGGCATGAAGCAGCGCAACTGGGGCCGCATCCTCAACATCGCCTCGGTGCATGGCCTGGTGGCCTCGGCGCAGAAATCGGCCTACGTCGCGGCGAAGCACGGCATCGTCGGCTTCACGAAGTCGGTGGCGCTGGAGAACGCCACCACAGGCGTCACCGTCAACGCGATCTGCCCGGGCTGGGTGTTGACGCCGCTGGTGCAGAAGCAGGTCGATGCGCGCGCGGCGCAGGCGGGCCTGTCGGACGAGGAAGCCAAGCGTCAGCTGCTGGCCGAGAAGCAGCCCTCGCTGCAGTTCACCACGCCCGAGCAGCTGGCCGAACTGGCCGTCTTCCTGTGCTCGCCCGCGGCGGACAACATCCGCGGCGTGGCCTGGAACGTCGACGGCGGCTGGGTGGCCCAGTGAGCGGGCTCAGCGTGCAGACATCTGCACGCTGCCGTTGACGACCACCGTCACGGTGGTCCGTCCCGCCTCCACGGGCACCGGCTCGTCGGCCGGCGCGGCCTGGGCTGCCATCGCACGGCGGAACATCGGCTGCTGGACCGGGATCGCATCGGCCTGGCCGACGTTGACCTCGCGGATGCCCCAGCCGCCGAAGCCGAACTGACGCGCATAGTCCTCGGCCCTGGCCTTGAAGCGCTGGATCGCCTGCGCGGCGATCTCGGCCTCGGCCTTCTCGCGCGCTTCCTTCGACAGGCCATA
>CAMLKR010000318.1 GCA_946480565.1 uncultured Arenimonas sp.
CGGTGTTCTTCACCATCTGCGCCTTCACCAGGCCCAGCACCTCGGTGCGGAAGTCCTCGCGGCGGTCGGACCAACGAAGGCCGCCGCGGGCCACCGGTCCAAAACGCAGGTGCACGCCCTCGACGAACGGGGAGTACACAAAGATTTCACGATACGGCCGCGGCTTCGGCAGGTCCGGCACCAGCGCCGGATCGAACTTGAAGCTGATGTAGTCGCGGTGCGCGCCGCCCTTCTTCTGGTAGAAGTTGGTGCGCAGGGTGGCGTTGATCAGCGATTCGAAGCCGCGCAGGATGCGGTCGTCGTCGATGCTGGTGACGACGGTGTCGAGCAGGATCTCCAGCGCGTCGGTGGCGGCGTCGATCTGGGCGGCGCGGTCGAGGCCGCGGGCCGAAGCGATCTCCTGCGGAATGGTGTCCAGGGCCGCGCGCTGGGATTCCGGCAGCAGCCAGGCGATCTGGTCGTGCAGGGCCTTCTGTCCGGCGGCGTCGAGCGGGGTTTCGCGGCCCGGCTCGAAGCGGGCGGCGAACAGTTCGTACAGCAGCCGGGCGATGACCGGATAACGCTGCAGCGCGTCCTCCATGTAGGGCTGCGAGAACGGAACGCCGGTCTGCAGCGAATACTTGGCGTAACCACGCAACATCGCGATATCGCGCCATTCCAGGCGGGCGCTCGGCAGCAGGCGGTTGAAGCCGTCGTTCTCGGCATCGCCGCGCCAGACGGCGGCGAAGGCTTCCTCGAACGGGATGCGGGCCGCTTCGACGTCGATCTCGCCGCGCAGGGTCTGCACTTCGAAATCCTGGATCGAGATGCGCTCGCCGTCCACCACCAGCTCGTACGGATGTTCGGCCAGCACGCGCAGGCCCAGGTTCTCCATCACCGGCAGCACGTCCGACAGCGCGATCTCGCTGCCCTGGCGGATCAGCTTGAAGCCCAGCTGCTCGCCCTGGCCGCGGAAGAAGGCGATGCGCAGGTCGTCGGCGCCGGTGAGGCGCGAGGCCTGCAGCACGTCGGCGGCGGCGCCCTCGGGGCTGACCGCCTCGACATACCCCGCGGGCAGGCTGCGGCCGTAACGCTGGAACAGGCGCAGGCCCTGCTCTTCGCCGTGCTGGCGCACCAGGGTCTCGCGCAGCTCGTCGTGCCAGTCGCGGACGATGCCGGCCAGCGCCGCCTCCAGCTTTTCCTGGTCGTATTCGACCGGGGCGCCGGCCTTGGGGCGGATGACAAGGTGCAGCTG
Source organism: uncultured Arenimonas sp. (assembly GCA_946480565.1). Next base: position 1,235 of record CAMLKR010000318.1, read on the forward strand.
GGCCAGCGGCGATTCGCCGATCTGGATGTTGTTGTCCAGGCGTTCGCCGTTGAGCTCCTGCATCAGCAGGGCCTCGATGCGCTGGCGGATGCCGGTGTTGAAGCGGTCGCGCGGGATGTAGACCAGGGCCGAGAAGAAGCGGCCGTAGCGGTCGCGGCGCAGGAACAGGCGCGTGCGGGCGCGCTCCTGCAGGCCGAGGATGCCCATCGCGGTGCGCTGCAGCTCCTCGGCGCTGGACTGGAACAGCTCCTCGCGCGGCAGGGTCTCGAGGATGTGGCGCAGGGCCTTGCCGCTGTGGCTGGTCAGGGCCAGGCCGGATTCGGCCATCACGAACTCGTGGCGCTGCCGCACCAGCGGGATCTCCCAGGGGCGGCGGTTGTAGGCGCTGGACGTGTAGAGGCCGAGGAACCGCTGTTCGCGCACCGCCATGCCGTTTTCATCGAACACCAGCACGCCGATGTAGTCCATGTAGCCGGGCCGGTGCACGGTGGCGCGGGCGTTGGTCTTGGTCAGGATCAGCGCGTCGAGCTTCTGGCCGGGGGCCAGGTCGGCCGCCGCCAGGCCGGTGATCGGGCGCGGCTGCACCAGGTGGTCCTTGCCGCGCAGCAGGCCCAGGCCGCTGCCCTGCACCGCGGCCAGCTTGCGGTCGACCACTTCGTATTCGCGATAGCCCAGGAAGGTGAAGTGGTTGTCGGCGGCCCAGCGCAGGAAGGCCTGCGCCTCGGCGCGACCGGCGGCGTCCACCGGCATCGGCCGGGTCGCCAGGTCGTCGGCGATGGCCAGCATCTTCGCGCGCATCGGCTGCCAGTCGGCGACCGATTCGCGCACGTCCACCAGCGCCGCCTCGATGGCCCGGCCGATCGCCGCCATGGCCTCGGCGTCGGCCTGGCGGTCGATTTCCAGGTGCATCAGCGACTCGGCGGCGCCTTCGCCCACCGACTGCAGCCTGCCGGCGCCGTCGCGGGCGACCGGCATCACCGGGTGGGCGATCTGGTGCAGGGTCAGGCCGAACTGGGTCAGGGCCATGCGCACCGAATCGACCAGGAAGGGCATGTCGTCGTTGGCGATGCGCACGACGGTGTGGGTGCTCTCGAATCCGTCCTGGGCCTGCGCCGGGTTCAGCACCGCGACCTTGGCCTTGCCGGCGTCGCGCTGGCCGGCGAAGGCCAGGAAGGAGCGGGCCACGGCCGCCCAGTCGCCCGCGGGTCGCGAAGCCAGTTCGTCTTCCGGCAGCCGCGCGAAGAAGCCGCGCGCGAAACGCTCCAGCAAGGCCTTCTCGGCGGCGGGGAGGCCGGCCGGCAGGGCGGCGATGACGGCATCGAGGGTGTCGGCGGAAGCCAGGGCGTGGACGTTCATTGACCGCTATCTCGCAGGGCGTGGATAAAGTGCGAAATTGTAGCCCTGCGGGCACAGGTCGGCCAGCTTCGGCGGGGCAAAAAGAAGCCCCGCTTCAGCGGGGCTTCGGGTACGCCGGGGTACGGACGGGATCAGCGCAGGCCGGTCTCGTTGCGGGCGATGACCAGGCGCTGGATCTCGCTGGTGCC
>CAMLKR010000319.1 GCA_946480565.1 uncultured Arenimonas sp.
GCGGGATACGCGACCTCGCGACCCAGCGAGGAATCCTGGGGGGTGTTGTTCATGCCGCCATTCTACGGACGGGGCCTAAAGCGGCGGTGTATAACCACCCGGTCTCCAGCGAGGACGCGACGATGAAGGCATGGCGGGTGATCGGGTTGTGCGTGCTGCTGTCGGCCTGCGCCAGCGGACCGGCGACGGGCGGCGGTCCACCAGCCGACACGTTGCCGGACGACGGCATCGTCCGCCCCGAGGGCACGGCGCCGGTGGCGATGCGCGTCGGTCAGGTCCTGGAGATCGCCTTGATGTCCAACGCCAGCACCGGCTACCAATGGGAATTCACCGCAGACGGGGCTCCCGTGCTGGCGCGCACCCCGGGCCCGGCCACGCCGCCGCCGATGGATACGCAGCCGCCGATGCCCGGCGCTTCGTCGATCGCGCGTTGGTGGTTCCGGGCGGAAAAGGCCGGGGAGACGACCGTCCGTCTGGAATACCGGCGGCCCTGGGAGACACTGCCGCCGGTGGAGGTGGTGGAGTACCGGATCGAGGTCCGCTGACGGTACTGCAGGGTCGCAATCGCGCTCCGCACAGGGCAAAGTGGCGCCTCCCCCCAGAAGGCCAGGGAGGCCGAGATGAGGTCCAACGCGACCGTCCTGCTGCTGTCGATGGCGATGATGGTTCCCGCCATCGCACAGACGCTACCTGCATCCGGCGCGACGCCACCGCGTTCACTGCCTGTCACCCCAGCGCCTGACGCGGCGGCGCCAACGCCCGCACCGGATCCGGTGTTCTCCACCTGCATGACCAGCCTGCGCGGCGTCGCCGAGAAGCAGGGCGTCACGACGGCCAGCTTCGATACGTACACCCAGGGCCTGGCCGCCGACATGAGCGTGCTGGACCTGCTGGACGCGCAGCCCGAGTTCACCACGCCGCTGTGGGACTATCTGGCGGCCCTGGTCGACGAGCAGCGCGTAAGCGATGGACAGGCCATGTTGGCTACGCACGCCGAACTGCTGGGCCGGGTATCGCAGGCCTATGGCGTGGATCCCGCCACCGTCGTCGCGGTGTGGGGCGTGGAGAGCGACTACGGCCGCGTGTTCGGCAAGCGGCCGCTGCTGGTGTCGCTGTCGACGCTCTCGTGCTTCGGCCGGCGACAGGCGTTCTTCCGCGGCGAATTCCTCACCACGCTGAAGCTGCTGCAGGCCGGCGACATCCGTGCCGACGGGCTGACCGGATCGTGGGCCGGGGCGTTCGGCCACACGCAGTTCATGCCCAGCACGTACGAACGCATCGCGGTCGACTTCGATGGCGATGGGCGACGCAACCTGATCGACAGCATTCCCGACGCGCTGGCCTCGACCGCGAACTACCTGGTGAAGTCCGGCTGGCGCACCGGCGAGCCGTGGGGCTACGAAGTGCAGTTGCCTGCAGGCTTCGATGTCGCGCAGGCCGGCCGCACCAACCGCAAACCATTGACGCAGTGGGTCGCGCAGGGGGTCGCCCGCGTCGACGGGCAGCCGTTGCCCGCGGATGACCGCGCAGCAGCGGTGCTGGTGCCGACCGGCGTGGCGGGGCCGGCGTTCCTCGTGTTCAAGAACTACGACGCGATCTATTCGTACAACGCGGCCGAAAGCTATGCGTTGGCCATCGCGCTGCTGGCCGACCGCCTGCGCGGCGGCAAGGGGTTGCTGACGGCGTGGCCCACGGACGATCCGGGCCTTGGCCGTCCGCAGCGCCGAGAACTGCAGACGCTGCTGCTGGCGCGCGGGCATGCGATCGGTACCGCGGACGGCATGATCGGCACGCAGACGCGGCGCGCGATCGTCCTTGAGCAGCAGCGCCTGGGCCTGCAGCCCGCCGATGGCCGCGCCGGCGCGAAGATCCTCGCCGCGCTGAAGGCGGAAGGACCGCCCGTCGCGCCACCGGAGCCGCAAACGCCATGAGTGCGCTCCCCGATGGCGTCACCCGCGAGGTCTGGCACGACATCGACGTACTCCGCATCGAGACGCCGTCGTCCACCGCCCGCATCAGCCTGCATGGCGGACAGGTGCTTTCGTTCGCGCCCGCCGGGTTCGACGATCTGCTGTGGCTGTCGCCGACCACGGCGATGCCGCCGAAGGCGATCCGCGGTGGCGTGCCGGTGTGCTGGCCCTACTTCGGCCGACAGGGACAGCCGGACGATGCGCCCCAGCATGGCCACGCGCGCGTCTCGCGCTGGCCATTGACGGAGGTGAAGCGCGAAGCCGACGGCGGCGTCGTGCTCAAGCTGGCGCTGCCGCTGCGCGAGGGCCTGCCGCTGGAGCTGGTCCAGACCGTGCGGGTCGGACGCGAGCTCCGCCAAAGCCTGGACACGGTGCACCGCGGCGAATCCACGGTGATGCTGACCCAGGCGCTGCACACGTACTTCCGTGTCGCCGACGCGATGCAGGTGGCAGTCACCGGCCTGGATGGCCTTCGCTACGCGGACAAGTACGACGGCGATACGCACGTGCAGTCCGGCGACTGGTCGCTGCACGACGTGCGCGATCCCGGCCGTAGCGACCGCATCTACGCGGGCACCGGTCATCGGTTCGAACTGATCGATCCAGCGGGCGGTCGGCGCATCCGGCTGGACACCTTCGGCAGCCGTTCGCTGGTGGTGTGGAATCCCGGCGAGGCCGGCGCATGCGCGATCGCCGACATGCCCGATGACGGCTGGCGGACCTTCGTCTGCCTGGAGGCCGCGAATGCCGGCGAGGACGCCATCGAACTGGAGCCGGGACAGCGGCACCGGCTGAGCCA
>CAMLKR010000320.1 GCA_946480565.1 uncultured Arenimonas sp.
TACCTGCGTGGCCTGGAAGGCAAGAAGGCGCGCATCAAGGAAGACCTGGCCGCGCGCGCGTCGGCCGAATAAGGCCCGCGCCATCGCAGCATCCAGCGGCCGCCTCCGGGCGGCCGCTGTCGTTTCCGGGGGCTGAACGGCGCCTGATCCAGGCCTGCCGGACGGCAGGTCCTTATCGGCGAAGGCTGTGCTGTACTTGCGCCATCCAACCCGGGACCCGTTCGCTTGCGCCTCCGCCTCCTCGCCGCCGCCCTGCTTTTCGCTGGGCCCGCCTGCTTCGCCGCCCCGCTGCCGGCACCCCGGATCGTGCCGCTGGAAACGGCCTCGCCCCTGGCCTCGACCGCCGAGATCGTGCGCCGCACCTTCAGCCCGACCAGCCAGGACCGCCTGCGCCAGGTCCAGGCCAAGACCGGCAAGGCGCCTCCCGAATACAGCATCGATCCCACGAAGGAGGAGCTGGAGATCTTCGTGCCGCCGATGCCCGCCAGCGGCCGCTACGGCCTGCTCGTGTTCGTGATGCCGGCGCACTCGCTGCGCCTGCCGGAGGACTGGCGTGGGCCGCTGGAGCGTGCCGGCTTCATCTACGTCTCGGCCCTGCGTTCGGGCAACAGCCAGAGCGTGCAGGAGCGGCGCATCCCGCTGGCGGTGCACGCCTACGACTATGCGAAGTCGCGCTACCCGATCGATCCCGACCGCGTGTTCATCGGCGGGTTCTCCGGTGGTTCGCGCATGGCGCAGTGGACGGCGATGGCCTATCCCGAGGTCTTCCGCGGGGCGATGCTGGTGGGCGGAAGCCTGAAGATCGGCCAGTACGAAGTGGTGTTCCCGCCGCGTGACCTGGCGCTGAGGTTCCTGTCGTCCACGCGGCTGGTATTCGCGACCGGCAGCGAGGACGCATTGAACGGTGGCATCGACCGGCGCAACCGCAAGGTGCTCGAGTCGCTGTGTTTCCGGGGATATTCGCGGGTGGCGCAGCTGCGCCTGGGCCACTGGCTGCCCAGCGGCGGCGGTCTGGCGCGGGTGCTGGAAGAGCTGCAGAAGCCCGTGCCGCAGGACCCGGAATTTGACGCCTGCGTGCAGGGCCTGGATGCGGACATCGAGCGGCGCCTGGCCGACATTCGCGCGCTGGTCGACGCCGGCCGGATGAGCGAGGCCGGCCTCCGGCTCGGCGAGATGGAGGACCGCTACGGCGGGCTGGCCGGCGACCGGGCGGTGCCTCTGGCGCGGACCATCTCCGCCGCGCTCGCGACCAAGGTGGCCGCGGAATGAGCGCGCCGGAAGCCTCGGCGCCGGGTGTGCGCCTGGACGTCTGGCTGTGGGCCGCGCGCTTCTTCAAGACCCGCGCACTGGCGAAGCAGGCCATCGAAGGCGGCAAGGTCGAGGTGCAGGGACAGGGCGCGAAGGCCTCGCGCCTGGTCAGGATCGGCGAGCGCGTGCGGGTTCGCCGAGGCGAGGACGTGTTCGAGGTCGAGGTGCTGGGTACCCGCGCGCAGCGCGGTCCGGCGGCGGTGGCCCAGGCGCTTTATGCGGAATCCGAGGCTTCGCGGGAGCTGCGCCTGCGCCTGGCGGCCGAGCGGCGTGCGGCGAACGCGGGCTACCGGGCACCTGCCAGCAAGCCCGACAAACGTGCCCGGCGCCTGATCCAGGCCCTGGGCGACCTGGACGCGCTGTAGCGTTCAGCCCAGCAGCTTCAGGCGATAAAGCGCCTCGAGCGCCTGCTTGGGGGTCAGCTCGTCCGGGTCGATCGCCGCCAGCGCTTCCATGGCCGGCGAGGCCTGCGGCGCGAACAGTCCGAACTGCAGCGGGGAATCCAGCGTGGCGGGGGTGGTGGCCGCCACCGCGGCGGGCGCACCGCGCTGTTCCAGTTCCACCAGCGTGCGCCGGGCCTGATCGACCACGGTGCGCGGCAGCCCCGCCAGCGCCGCCACCTGCAGGCCGAAGCTGCGGTTCGCCGGGCCGTCCTTGACCGCGTGCATGAACACCAGCCGGTCGCCGTGCTCCACCGCATCCAGGTGCACGTTGGCGATGCCGCTGCCGGGCTCGGCCAGCGCGGTCAGCTCGAAATAATGAGTCGCGAACAGCGTGTAGGCGCGATTGTTGTGCGCCAGGTGCCGCGCGCAGGCTTCGGCCAGCGCCAGGCCGTCGTAGGTGGAGGTGCCGCGGCCGATCTCGTCCATCAGGACCAGCGACTGCGCGGTGGCGTGGTGCAGGATGTAGCTGGTCTCGGCCATCTCCACCATGAAGGTGGACTGGCCCCGCGCGAGGTCGTCGCCGGCGCCGATGCGGGTGAGGATGCGGTCGACCGGGCCGATCACCGCGCGCGCCGCCGGCACGAAGCTGCCGATGTGCGCCAGCAGCACGATCAGCGCGTTCTGCCGCATGTAGGTGGACTTGCCGCCCATGTTCGGGCCGGTGATCACCAGCATGCGGCGGTCTTCGTCCAGCACCATGTCGTTGGGCTCGAAGGGCTCGCTGCGCACCGCCTCGACCACCGGGTGGCGGCCACGTTCGATCCGCAGGCCCGGCACATCCGTCAGCTCGGGCCGGGACCAGTCCAGAGCCTGGGCGCGGTCGGCGAAGGCCGCCAGCACGTCGAGTTCGCTCAACGCGCCCGCGCAGCGTTTAAGTGCCTCCAGCCGGCCGTTGAGGGCGTCGAGCAGCTCTTCGTACAGCCCCTTCTCGCGCGCCAGCGACCGTTCGCGCGCGCTCAGCACCTTGTCCTCGAAGGCCTTGAGCTCCTCGGTGATGTAGCGCTCGGCGCCGGTCAG
>CAMLKR010000321.1 GCA_946480565.1 uncultured Arenimonas sp.
CTACAAGTTGCGCAGTCACCGTAACCTGCACGGCCGGGCCAGGTTCGCCGGCATGGTCGATCTGGGTAGGAAGGGATTCCTTGGCGGTGGGAACGACGGCATCGTCGTGGGCCAGATGAACGGCAAGCTGCTGCGCTTGCGCGGTCAGCAGTTCGTGATCCTGGCCGCCCCCACCCGTTCGGGCAAGGGCGTGGGTATCGTGATACCGAATCTCCTGGACTATCGCGAATCCGCGGTGGTGCTCGACATCAAGCAGGAGAACTTCGACCTCACTTCGGGTTGGCGGCAATCGATCGGGCACGAGGTGTACCTGTTCAATCCGTTCGCGGAAGATCGCCGGACCCATCGGTGGAATCCGATGACCTACGTGTCGCCGGACCCTGCCTTCCGCGTTTCCGATCTGCAGAGCATCGCCGCGATGCTCTACCCCGATGGCGACGACAAGGACAAGTTCTGGGTCAGCCAGGCGCGCAATGCGTTTCTGGCGTTCGCGCTGTATCTGTTCGAGCGACACGAGCACGACCACACTACCGAGAAGCCCACCCTGGGCGCGGTGCTGCGGCTCGCATCCGGTGACGGCGGAGAGCTGAAACCCTACTTGCAGAAGCTCGTGGAAGCGCCCTTCCTCAGCCAGCAGTCCCGTACGGCGTTCTCCGGCCTGCTCTCGCAGGCCGACGTGACGTTCGCGTCCATCATCGGTTCGTTCCGGGAGCCACTGAATCCGTGGCTAAACCCGGTGCTCGACGCGGCGACCAGCGATGACGATTTCCGCCTCGACGACGTGCGTCGGCGTCGGATGACGATCTACGTCGGCATCCAGCCGAACAAGCTTGCCGAGAGTCGGTTGATCGTGAACCTGTTCTTCAGCCAGCTGATCAACGTCAACACCAAGACGTTGCCGCAGAACGACGCGTCGCTGAAGCACCAGTGCCTGCTGCTGATGGATGAGTTCACCTCGATCGGACGCGTGGACATCATCTCCAAGGCCGTCGCCTACATGGCCGGCTACAACCTGCGGCTGCTGCCCATCATCCAGTCGATGGCGCAGCTGGATGCGGTCTACGGCAAGGAGCTTTCGCGCACCATCATCACCAACCACGCGCTGCAGATCATCTATGCGCCCCGCGAGCAGCAGGACGCCAACGACTATTCGGAAATGCTGGGCTATACGACGATCCGCCGCCGCGCACGGACCCGCTCGCATGGACAGGGGCGAAATGTCTCGGATAACGAGGTGCTGGAGAAGCGCGCCCTGATGTTGCCCCAGGAACTCAAGGCCATGGGGCCGGAGAAGGAAATCGTGCTGTACGAAGGTCTGGCCCATCCGATCCTGTGCCGGAAGGTGCGCTACTACAAAGAGAGCTACTTCACCCGGCGGCTGTTGCCGAAGGTGGCGGTGGAACCCCTGCGACTCTAGCCATCGCAGCCGTTCGCACGGCAAAGCGGCGCCCGGTTAGAATCCAGCGGTCTGCTCACCCGCCTTCCGAGGTCTTTTCATGCAATGCCCGAAATGCCACAGCACGATGGAACCGATCGCCATGGCGCAAGCGAACGTGCATCGCTGCGAAGGGTGCAGAGGCCTGTGGTTCGAGATGGTGGATCACGAGACGCTGAAAGACCATGCTGCCGAGCTCGATGTCGGCGATCCGGTCCAGGGCGAGCAGTACAACAAGATCGACCGGATCAAATGTCCCGCGTGCGTGGGCCATCGCGACCTGATCCGGATGGTCGACCCGTTGCAGCCTCACATCTGGTTCGAGAGCTGCAAGGGGTGTTACGGCCGTTTCTACGATGCAGGCGAGTACCGAGACTTTGCGGAGATCGAGTTCGCCGACCTGATCAAGGACTGGAACGCGCCCGAGCGCCTCTGACGCGGCGGGCGCCTAGGACGCCGCCGCCCCGCCCCGCTCCCTGCAGCCCCAGTTGAGGATGGGGGTTCCCGGCGGCAGCACGCGCCTGAACATGTCTACGCGCGCCGGCTTCGGGTTGACCACCACGGGCGCGCGTGCCGCCTTCAGCAATGGCAGGTCGGCGCTGCTGTCGGAGTACGCCACCGCGATTTCGCCATAGCCGCGCTCGCGCAGCATGCGCATCTTCTCTTCGTTGTGGCAGTGGCGCGTGGCCACCACCGCACCCAGGCGCGGGCCGACGGCCGTGCCGATGACCGGCACATCCTCGTGGGCGACGAAACTGAGGATGGCGCGCGCCAGTTCGGGCGGGGCGCCGGTCGCGACGACGACGCGGTCGCCGGTGGCCCGATGCTCGCGGAACACCTCCAGCGCATGCGGCAGCAGGCGTCGCTGCACGTCCTCGCGATGGATGGCCACGTACTGGTCGATCAGCGCATCGAAGCTGCGCCGGCCGTGCAGGCCGAACGTGCCGATCCAGATGTACCCGGAGATGCCGCGACGCCGCGTCGGCAGGAACGCCACCATCGGGCCCAGCACGACGGATGCGGCCAAGGCCGCGACCATGCGCAGCGGATTGCGCTGGATCAGCCACTTGACCAGATGGCCGCCGGAATCGCCATCGTAAAGCGTGTGGTCGAAGTCGAAGACGACAACCGGCGCATCGGCACGCGGCGTCGGATAAGGAGCGTCCGTCATGTCGCGAAGAATAGCTGACGCAGGGCCTCGCCGGGTTCTTCGGCGCGCATGAAGGTCTCGCCCACCAGGAACGCATTCACGCCCGCATCGCGCATCGTGGCGACATCCTCCGGCACCACGATGCCGCTTTCGGTGACCAGCAGCCGGTCCTT
>CAMLKR010000322.1 GCA_946480565.1 uncultured Arenimonas sp.
CGTCCATGCCCAGCGCGCTCTCGACATAACGCGCTTTCTGATCGTCCGGGAGCCGCGTGCCGACGTGCGGCAGGCTCAGCAGCAGCGGCGTGCTGCCGCGGTGCAGGGTGAAGGTGTCGTGCGTCATGCCTGTACCTCGCGCTCGATGCCGGCCTGCACCACGCGGCGGCAGGGGTTGCGGCCGAACCAGTAGGCCAGCTCGTTCGGCGCGGCCAGGTCCCAGGCCACGAAGTCGGCCTGCAGGCCGGCCTGCAGGCGGCCGTGGGTGCGGCCCAGGCCCAGCGCGCGTGCGGCCTGCACCGTGGCGCCGGCCTTCGCCGCCGCGGGGGTCCGGCGGCAGAAGGTGCAGGCCATGTTCAGCATCAGCAGCAATGAGAGGCCCGGCGAAGAGCCCGGGTTGTGGTCGGTGGAGATCGCGATGGGCACGCCCACGCGGCGCAGCAGGTCGACCGGCGGCTGCCGGGTCTCGCGCAGGAAATAGAACGCGCCCGGCAGCAGCACGGCCACTGTGCCGGCCTGCGCCATGGCGTGCGCACCGGCCTCGTCCAGGTGTTCGAGGTGGTCGCAGGACAGGGCGTTGAACTCCGCCGCCAGCGCCGCGCCGTGCTGGTTGCTCAGCTGCTCGGCATGCAGCTTGACGGGCAGTCCCAGGCGCCGGGCGGCCTCGAACACGCGCCGCGTCTGCGCGGGGGTGAAGGCGATGTGGTCGCAGAACGCATCCACCGCATCGACCAGGCCCTCGGCCTGCAGGTCGGGCAGCCAGGCGCAGGCGGCGGCGATGTAGTCGTCGGCACGGCCGCTGAATTCATGCGGTAGGGCATGGGCCGACAGGCAGGTGCTGCGCACGGTCAGCGGCAGTTCGCGGCCCAGCCGCCGCGCCACGCGCAGGCAGCGCGCCTCGTGCGCGGCGCTCAAGCCGTAGCCGGACTTGACCTCGATCGTCGTCACGCCTTCGCGCATCAGCGTGCGGGCGCGCTGCGCGGCCAGTGTGAAGAGCTGGGCATCGGTGGCCACGCGCGTCGCCGCGACCGTGGAGCGGATGCCGCCGCCGGCGCGCGCGATCTCGTCGTAGCTGGCGCCCTGCAGGCGCATCTCGAATTCGGTGGCGCGGTGGCCGCCATAGACGAGGTGGGTGTGGCAATCGACCAGGCCGGGCGTGACCAGGGCGCCACCCAGGTCGTGCTCTTCGGTGACATGGCCGCTCATTTCAGGTGGCATGTCGGCTTGCGGGCCGACCCAGCGCAGCGTGTCGCCGGCGACCAGCATCGCGCCGTCGTCGATCAGGCCCCAGGGCGTGCCGGGGCACATGGTGGCCAGGCGGGCGTTGCGCCACAGCGTCAGTCCGGTGTTGTCGTCGTGATCGTCCGCGCTCACAGGCTTCCCTTGGCTTCGAAGGCCAGCCACCAGGCATGCAGCGTCGCGTCGCCCTCCAGGCGCCAGCGCTGGTGCGCGGCGTGTGGACTGACGGCCAGGCTCCACGCCGGCAGGCGCGCGGCGTCGGTGTCGTTGATCTGCAGCAGCACCGGGCCGGTGGTGAAGACCGCACGCAGCGCTGCGTGGCTGGGCCATTCGGCGCCGGCGGTGGCGCGCTGCATCAGGCCGCGGCCGGCGTCGTGGCGCACCATCAGGTTCAGGTCGCGGCTGGGGCCGCCGCCCAGCTCGCAATCGGGCGCGTCGCTGCCGTCGAAATGCAGCGGCGCCGATTCGGTGTCCAGCACGGCGCGGCGCTGCGCGAACGTGAGCACCACGCCGTCGCCCTCGAGCACGGTGAACCAGCGCTCGACGCCGGGGAAGGGCGAGAAGGGACCGGCGGCACGGATATCCGCCACGCTGATGCGCAGCGACCACGGCCCGCCCGGGGGCCACACGAACAGCTCGCGCGTCTGCCCGCCGCCGTTCTTCCAGGGCTGTGGCGCCAAGCGGTCGCAGTGGATGATCGACAGGCTCACGGCGCGAACGAGCCTTCCAGCATGTAGAGCGAGCCCGGATGCACCAGCCGCGCGATGGTGATGACCGCGTCCGGCCGTTCGGTGCGGCGCACCACGACCAGGCAGGGGTCCGACACGCGGATGCCCAGCAGCCGCGCTTCGTCGGCGCTGGGCAGCGCGGCCTCGATCGAGTACTGCGCCTGCCAGTACGGCGCCACTTCCAGCAGGTGGTGCGTCGGCGTCGTTTGCGTGAAGTCGACCGACAGGTAGTCGGGCGCGCAAACCGGATTGACGTAGCGGTCTTCGCACTGGATGGGCACGCCGTTCTCGTGGTGCACGATCAGCGTGTGGAAGACGGGGGAGCCGGCCTTCAGGCCCAGGCGCGCGGCCAGCGCGGCGGGCGCCTTTTCGCGCCGGGCCACGTGCACCACGGCCTCGTGCAGGTGGCCGCGCTGGGCGATCTCGTCGTGCAGGTCGTGGATGGTCAGCGTGGAGGCCACGCGGTGCAGTTGCGCGGCGAAGGTGCCCACGCCCTGCACCCGGTCGACCAGGCCCTCGGCCTGCAGTTCGCGCAGCGCGCGGTTCACGGTCATGCGGCTGACGCCGAACTGCTGCACCAGTTCCGCCTCCGACGGCATCAGCGCGCCGGGCGGAAAGCGGCCGCCGGCCAGCTGGTCCTTCAGGTGCTGCTTGACCTGCGCGTAGGGCGCGAGGGGCGGGGACAGGCTGGCGGGCTTGGACATGGGCAAGGGCCTTCTTGGAGTGGCGCGAATACTACTTGCACCGACTTGTCTAGACAAGTAGAGTTCGCGGC
>CAMLKR010000323.1 GCA_946480565.1 uncultured Arenimonas sp.
CCAGGCCGTTCGCCGTCAACGCGAAGATGTGGTACAGCGGCAGCGCGGTGATGATCACCTCGTGGCCCGGCTTGCTGTTGGTGCCCAGCCAGGCCGAGGCCTGCTGCATGTTCGCCACCAGGTTGCGGTGGGTCAGCATGGCGCCCTTGGCGACGCCGGTGGTGCCGCCGGTGTACTGCAGGAAGGCGATGTCGTGGCCGCGGATGTCGATGTCCGGCAGCTTGTGGCGCGCGCCCAGGGCCAGGGCCTCGCGGAAGCGGATGGCGCCGGGCAGGGTGAAGTCCGGCACCTGCTTCTTGACGTGGCGCAGCACGAAGTTGATCAGCGGGCCCTTGGGGAAACCCAGCATGTCGCCGACGCCCGTCAGCACCACCTGCTTCACCGGCGTCTGGTCCACGACTTCCTGCACCACGTGCGCGAAGTTCTCCAGCACGACGATGGCGCTGGCGCCCGAATCCACCAGCTGGTGCTTGAGCTCGCGGGCGGTGTACATCGGGTTGGTGTTGACCACGGTCAGGCCGGCCCGCAGCGTGCCGAAGATCGCGATCGGATACTGGAGCACGTTGGGCATCATCAGGGCGACGCGGTCGCCCTTCTTGAGCTTGAGCTCGTGCAGCAGGTAGTTGGCGAACTGGGTGCTGAGCCGGTCTACTTCGGCGTAATCGATCTGCTTGCCGAAATTGGCGAAGGCCGGCCGGTCGCCGTAGGTGGCGCAGGCCTCGTTCAGGACCGACACGATGGACGCATACTTGTCCATGTCGATCTCCGCCGGGATACCCTGCGGATAATTGGCCAGCCAAGGACGTTCCGAACCCATGCACCTACCCCCGATTGCCGAAAGCCGCCGCCCGCAATCCGGATGGCGCGAATGCGCCGCGGATTCGAGTATTCGCTCGATTGGAGCATACCCCCCGGGGCCAGGCAAGGCGCCCCGTGTCCGGAATCGCGGCGTCTTCACGCTGCTGTTGCCGATCCTGCTGCTGCTGGCCACGGGCTGCTCGCGGGCGCCGACCGAACAGGCCTTGCGCGACACCGTGGCGGCCATGCAGGCGGCCGCCGAGGCGCGTGATTCCGACGCGCTGGTCGAGTCGGTGTCGGAGGATTTCGCCGGCCCCGGGGGCATGGACCGGGACAGCTTCCGCCGCTACCTGGCCGTGATCTGGCTGCGCAACCGCGAAGTCGGCGTCAGCCTGGGACCGCTGGAGGTGGCGCTGATCGGCGACCGGGCCACGGTCGAGTTCACCGCCGCAGCCACCGGCGGCGCCGGCTGGATGCCGGAGCGGGCCCAGGTATACCGCGTCGTCACCGGCTGGCGGATCGAGGGCGGCGAATGGCGCCTGATCTCGGCGCGCTGGGAGCCGGCGCTGTAGCCGGAAACGAAGAAGGGCGGCCGGGGCCGCCCTTCTCCATGCGCCGTTACCGGGACCGGCGGATCAGGCCGCCTTGCGGCTGGCCAGCTGGCGCAGCACGTAGTGCAGGATGCCGCCGTGGCGGAAGTACTCGACTTCCTTCGGCGTCAGCAGCAGCACCTGCACCTGGAAGCGCAGCTCGGTGCCGTCCGGGCGCTTGGCCAGCACGGTCGCCTGCTTGGCGGCGCCGTCCTGCAGGCCGGTGATCGAGATCACCTCGTCGCCCCTCAGGCCCAGGGTCTGGGCGTTCTGGCCTTCCAGGAACTGGCAGGGCAGCACGCCCATGCCGACCAGGTTGGAGCGGTGGATGCGCTCGAAGCTCTCGGCCACGACCGCCTTCACGCCCAGCAGGTTGGTGCCCTTGGCCGCCCAGTCGCGCGAGGAGCCGGTGCCGTATTCCTTGCCGGCGAACACCACCAGCGGCACGCCTTCGGCCTTGTACTTCATCGCCGCATCGTAGATCGCCAGCTTCTCGCCGGTCGGGTAGTGGATCGTGTTGCCGCCTTCCTCGCCGCCCAGCATCAGGTTCTTGATGCGGATGTTGGCGAAGGTGCCGCGCACCATCACGTCGTCGTTGCCGCGGCGCGAACCATAGGAATTGAAGTCGGCCGGGGCCACGCCGCGCGCCTGCAGGAACTTGCCGGCGGGCGAGCTGGCCTTGATGTTGCCGGCCGGGCTGATGTGGTCGGTGGTGATCGAGTCGCCGAACACGCCCATCACGCGCGCGCCCTCGATGTCGGCGATGCTGCCGACCGACATCTTCATGCCGTCGAAGTAGGGCGGGTTCTTGATGTAGGTGGAGGCGTCGTCCCAGGCGAACTTGGCGCCGTCCGGGGAGGCGATCTGGTTCCAGCGGGTGTCGCCGCCGAAGACGTTGGCGTAGTTCTGCTTGAACATCTCCGGGCCGACGGTCCTGGCGATGAAGTCGCCGATTTCCTTGTTGCTCGGCCAGATGTCCTTCAGGTACACCGGCTGGCCGTCCTTGCCCGTGCCCAGCGGCTCGGTCGTCAGGTCGATGTCGGTGGTGCCGGCGATGGCGTAGGCGACCACCAGCGGCGGCGAGGCCAGGTAGTTCATCTTCACTTCGGCGTGCACGCGGCCTTCGAAGTTGCGGTTGCCCGACAGCACCGAGGTGACCACCAGGTCGTTTTCGGCGATGCCCTTGGACACTTCGTCCGGCAGCGGGCCGGAGTTGCCGATGCAGGTGGTGCAGCCGTAGCCGACCACGTGGAAGCCGAGCTGCTCGAGGTCGTCGAGCACGCCGGCCTTCTTCAGGTAGTCGGTGACCACCAGCGAGCCCGGGCCGAGCGAGGTCTT
>CAMLKR010000324.1 GCA_946480565.1 uncultured Arenimonas sp.
CTTCCAGCACCGTCATCGTGCGCGCCATGAACAGCGCCGCCGGCACGCCCTTGTCGGACACGTCGCCGATGACGAACCACAGCGAATCGCCGTCGCGTTCGAACAGGTTGTAGAAATCGCCGCCCACCGCCTTGGCCGGCTCCAGCAGGCCGTGGAATTCCAGGTGCACCTCGCCGGCGTCGAACTGCGAACCGATCGGCAGCATGGCCTGCTGGATGTCGGCCGCGATGTTCAGTTCGCCCTCCAGCCGCGCCCGCGCCGCGCCCATGTCGGCGATCTCGCTCATCTGCTGCTTGATCGAACTGCGGGCGCTGTCGAAGGCCCGCGCCAGCACGCCCACCTCGTCCTCGCGCTGGGTATGGCCCAGCGGGTAGTCGAACTCGCCCTTGGCGAAATGGCGCGCCGATTCGGTCAGGTCCTCGATGGGTTTGGCGATCAGGCCGGAATAACGCCGCACCGCCGCCACGCACAGGAACACGCCGACCAGGCCGCCCAGCACGCCCCAGAGCGTGATGCGGTTGAGCTGGCCCAGCACGAAGCCTTCGTCCACCGACAGCGTGAAGGTCCAACCGGTGATGCCCACCGGCTCGGCGAAGGTGTAGCGCACGTCGCCGGCCTCGGGCCCGCTGGCCACCACGTGCTTCATTTCGAAGGTTTCCCGGCGCAGCACGCGGTCGGCCAGCGGCAGCAGGTCGCTGCGGCCGTGGGTTTCGATCAGCGAACGCAAGGTTTCCCCGCCCTGCACCGCAGCATCGGGGTGCAGCGCCAGCTTGTGTTCGGGCGACAGCAGCACCGGCAGCACGGCCGGGTCCTGCGGCAGCTGGTTCAGGATGGCGCGCAGCCGCGCCAGCGGCACGTCCACGCTGACCATGCCGATGATGCCGCCCTCCGGGCCGTCGCCCGGCCGGCGCAGCGGCAGGTTGTAGGTGGTGAAGTCGGCGCCCGCCGTGGCCTCGTTGCTGTAGGGCTCGCCCCACCAGGGCGCGCCGCTGGTGACCGTGCGGATGTACCAGGGCATCACCCGGTAGTCGTAGCCCAGGCCCTCCACGGTGTCCTCGAAGTAGCCCTCGGCTTCGCGCCGGATGTACCAGGTGAAGCCGGGATCGTCCGGGCCCAGCCGCCCCGGCTCGATGATCAGCATGGCGCCGGCCACGTCCGGGTCCGAGGCCACGGTGGCCATCAGCAGCTGGCGCAGGGCCACCGGCTCGCGGCCCACCACGGTGGCATTGGCGCTCAGGGTCTGGCCGCTCACCTGCACGGTGTCCAGCGTGGCCAGCAGGCCGCGGGCGGTCTGGCTGGCCAGGCTGCGCATCTCGGTCTTGGCATTTTCGATCAGCACGCCGCGGATGGCCGCGTAGAACACCGCCGCCACGCCCAGCAGCAGCAACACGCTGGTCAGCGACGACCAGAACATCAGCCGCGTGCGCAGGCTTCGGCGCCAGCCCGGGCGGCGCGGCAGGGTGTCGGAGGTGGCGGCGCGGATCGAGTCCATGGGCTCCCCGGGTCGGGCCCGGAACCGCGGCCCGGCCCAAGCATAGCCGCTGGCCGGGGCCCGGAACCGTGAACGCATACGGGGGCGTCGGGCCGGCCCCCTGCGTTAAACTCCGGGGACCCGCAGAAAACTAAAGAACGGCCCCGCCGGCGCACCGGCCCGGCCGCATGGAAGGAAGCACATGAACTGGCTCACCGACGTCCTGGAAAACGACCTCGACCCCGTCGAGACCCGCGAGTGGATCGAATCGCTGAAGGCCGTGCTCGACACCGACGGCCCCGAGCGTGCCCACCAGCTGCTCGAGCGCATGGTCGAACTGACCCGCCGCGCCGGTGCCCACCTGCCGTTCCAGCCGACCACCGAATACATCAACACCATCCCGGCGCACCTCGAGGCCAAGAGCGACGGTGACGCCACGCTGGAATGGCGCATCCGCTCGATCATCCGCTGGAATGCGATGGCGATGGTGGTGCGCGCCAACCGCAAGCCCGGCGACCTGGGTGGCCACATCGCCTCCTTCGCCTCGTCGGCCACGCTGTACGACGTGGGCTTCAACCACTTCTGGCGCGCGCCCAGCGCCGAACACCCGGGCGACATCCTCTACATCCAGGGCCACAGCTCGCCGGGCATCTACGCGCGCAGCTTCCTGGAAGGCCGCATCAGCGAAAGCCAGCTCGACAACTTCCGCATGGAAGTCGACGGCAAAGGCATCTCCAGCTATCCGCACCCATGGCTGATGCCGGACTACTGGCAGACCCCGACCGTTTCGATGGGCCTGGGCCCGATCAGCGCCATCTACCAGGCGCGCTTCCTGAAGTACCTGGAACATCGTGGCCTGGTCGCGCCCAGCGACCGCAAGGTCTGGTGCTTCCTGGGCGACGGCGAAACGGACGAGCCCGAGAGCCTGGGCGCGATCGGCGTGGCCGGCCGCGAAGGCCTGGACAACCTGGTCTTCGTCATCAACTGCAACCTGCAGCGCCTGGACGGCCCGGTGCGCGGCAACGGCAAGATCATCCAGGAGCTGGAAGGCAGCTTCCGCGGCGCCGGCTGGAACGTGCTCAAGCTGGTCTGGGGCAGCTACTGGGACCCGCTGCTGGCCCGCGACACCGACGGCAGCCTGAAGAAGCTGATGATGGAAACCGTCGACGGCGAATACCAGAACTGCAAGGCCTTCGGCGGCGCCTACACGCGCGAGAACTTCTTCGGCA
>CAMLKR010000325.1 GCA_946480565.1 uncultured Arenimonas sp.
CCCTTGGTGGTGCCCTCGATGCGGCTGGCCAGGTTCACGGTGTCGCCGATGGCGGTGTATTCCATGCGCGAGTCGCTGCCCAGGAAGCCGACAACGGCCGGCCCGGTATGCACGCCGATGCCGACGTCGAAGTCGCCCAGGCCCTCGCCGCGCGCGGCCAGTTCGCGTTTGAAGTCGTCCAGCGCCAGGGTCATCTCGATCGCGGCCGCCACCGCCTGGCCGGCGTGGCCCGGGGTGTCGGTGGGCGCGTTCCAGAACGCCATGATCGCGTCGCCGATGAACTTGTCCAGCGTGCCGCCATTGCGGAAGATCACGTCCACCTGCCGGGTGAAGTAGCGGTTGAGCAGGTCCACCACCGCCTCGGGCGTGCGCGTTTCCGACAGCGTGGTGAAGCCGCGGATGTCCGAGAACAGGATCGAGATCTCGCGCGCCTCGGGGCGGCGTTCGCGGCTGAGCTCGCCGGTTTCGACCAGGCCCTCGACCACGCGCGGGTCCAGGAAGCGGCCGAAGATGCCGACCGTGGCCTCGCGCTCGCGCCGCTCCTGGCGGTGCGCTTCGATGGTCAGCAGGCCGAAGCCGAGCCAGGCGAGCATCAGCGCGGCGCCGACCGGGGCATGCCGCTGGTAATCGTAGGCGCCGTAGGAGCCGGCCACGCAGACCAAGGTGAATGCGGCCAGCCACAGGCCGATCGCCAGCGGGCTGCGCCGGCGGCGCAGGAAGCCGGCCACCAGCCCGGCCAGCAGCAGGCCCAGCAGCGGCCAGCGCACCGGCAGGTCGCGCAGCCAGTCGCCGGCGCGCAGGTTGGCGATGCCGGTGGTGATCACGTGCACGCCGGGCGTGAGCTTGCCCAGCGGCGTCGGGCGAACGTCGTTCAGTCCCGGCGCGGTGGCGCCGATGATGACGATGCTGTCGGCCAGGGTCGGGGCGATCTTCGGTTCGCGCTGGCCCAGGTCGTCCAGCAGGTCGCTGAAAGGGATGGTGCGGGGCGGGGCGCCGAACCAGTTCAGGCGGATGCGCGGCTCCTGCGGCAGCGCCGCGCCGCTGAAGCGGGCGATGCTGGCGCCCATGTAGGGAATGCGCCAGCCGTCGATCTCGGCGTAAAGGCGGTAGTGGCGGCCGTTGCCGTCGGTGTCGGCTTCGAAGTTGATCAGGCCGCCCTGCATGCTCTCGGGCGCCAGGACCAGCGGCAGCAGCAGCGGCGCGCGGGCCTCCGGCGCGGCGTCGGGGCCGCGCTCGGCGCCGAAGCGCGCGGGCAGCAGGTTCAGCAGGCCGGGATTGCCGTCGGGCATTCGGAAGGAGGGAAAGAAGAGGTTGTCCTGGCCCTGGGCGATCTCGCGGAAGACGGCGTCGCTGTCGGGCCGGAAGGCGTCGGGTTCGTTGAACATAACGTCGAAGGCGACCGCTTTCGGCCGCCAGCGCGCCAGTCCGTCCAGCAGTTCGCCGTGGATAGCGCGTGGCCAGGGCCAGGACCCGGCGATCTCGTTGAGGTCTTCCAGGCTCTTCTGGTCGATCGCGACCAGGACGATGTCGGCCGGCGGCGTGCGCGACTTCGCGTGATGCGCCAGCAGGCGGTCGGCCAGCGCGTCGTCGGCGCGGTCGAGCAGGCCCGACAGCTGCAGGGCCAGCGTGGCCAGCACGAGGGCCAGCAGGGGCAGTCGCAGGGGCGTGCGTGGCGTTTTGGGCATGCGTCCGTTGCCGAGCGTGAAGATCCGGTCGGAGTCTAGCGGTTTGCCAGGCCGGGGCGGTTTCCGATAGCGTCCGGGCGATGAACGAATCCGCCCCCGTCCGAGTCCTTGTCCACGGCGCCAGCGGCCGCATGGGTCGCGCCCTGCTGCGGCTGGCGGCCGAACGCCAGGACCTGGCCGTGGTCGCGGCGGTCAGCGCCCGTGGCGCCGGCGTGCCCGAGGCGGGCGACGTCCCGCTGCTGCCCGCCGCGCGCCTTGCCGAAACGCCGGCCTTCGACGTGGCCATCGACTTCAGCTTGCCCGAAGCCTTCGAACCGCTGCTGGCCCTGTGCCGGGAGCGCGGCGCGGCCCTGGTCAGCGGCACCACCGGCCTGTCCCCGGCGCAGTTCTCGGCGCTGGACGCGGCGGCCGACCGGATCCCGGTGCTGTGGGCGCCGAACTTCAGCGTCGGCGTGGCGGTGCTGGCCGAACTTGTGCGCCAGGCCGCCGCGGCGGTGCCGGGCTGGGACGCCGACGTGATCGAGGCCCACCACATCCACAAGAAGGACGCCCCCTCCGGCACTGCCCTGCAGCTGGGGGCGGCGGTCGAGGCCGGCCGGGGCAGGGCGCCGCACTACGCCAGCCTGCGCGCCGGCGACATCGTCGGCGAACATACGGTGCAGCTGGCCGGTCCCGGCGAAAGGCTGGAGCTGGTGCACCGGGCCACCAACCGCGACATCTTCGCCCGCGGCGCGCTGGAGGCGGCGCTGAGGCTGGCCGGGCGCGGCCCGGGGCGGGTCGGCTTCGGTGCATTGCTGCTGGGCGGCGCGGCGAACTGAGCCCGTCCATGCGCGCGGCGTTTCCCTTTTGCCCCCCTTGCCGCTAAAATTCCGGCTCGCCTGAACCCCCTCCCGTACGGACACGGTTTCGACCCGTCCGCGGAGGCTCGCACACCCAGCGAACCGGGTTCCCCCAATGCAAGGCGATCGTCCGTGACCCAACCCGCAATCCTCGCGCTCGAAGACGGCACCG
>CAMLKR010000326.1 GCA_946480565.1 uncultured Arenimonas sp.
TCGGCTGCACGCTGTGCATCAAGGCCTGCCCGGTCGACTGCATCGTGGGTGCGCCGAAGCTGATGCACACCGTGATCCCCGAGCTGTGCACCGGCTGCGAGCTGTGCATTCCCGTGTGCCCGGTCGACTGCATCACGATGGAACCGGTGCCCGACGCGCCAGAGCCCGCCACCACCGGCTGGGCCGCCTGGTCGGACACGCAGGCCGCGACCGCGCGCGAGCGCTACGCCTTCCACCAGTGGCGCGTCGAACGCGACAAGCGCGAGAACGACGAGCGCCTGGCCGCAAAAGCGGCCGCCAAGCTGGCCGACCTGGCCGCGCACAGCCGGATCACGGATGCCGACGCGCTGGCCGCCAAGCGCGCCGTCATCGAAGCCGCCCTGGCCCGCGCGAAAGCCCGCCGCGGCCCCGAGGGCGCCGCATGAGTACCGCATGAGCCCGGCCGTTCCCGGACCCGAAGGTGTCCTGAC
Source organism: uncultured Arenimonas sp. (assembly GCA_946480565.1). The sequence goes on from CAMLKR010000326.1 coordinate 471, forward strand.
GGGCCTGTGGGCTCGCAACGCAGTGCGAAGCACGGCTTTCCAGTGAGCGCCGCCACCACCGCCCTGCCCGGCGCCCCGGCCGGAGGCCTGAGTCGTGCCCAGTCCGGCGCGCTGCTGCTGCTGGCCGCGCTGATCTGGGGCTCGGCCTTCGTCGGCCAGGCGCTGGGCATGGCGGGCGTCGGGCCGTTCACTTTCACCGGCGTGCGCTTCCTGCTCGGCGCGCTGGTGGTGCTGCCGCTCGCCTGGCGCGAGGGCCGCCAGCTGCGCGCCGAAGGCCACCACCGCGGCCGCGCCGACGCCGCCTGGATCGCGCTGCTCGGCGCGCTGCTGTGCATCGGCGTCGTGCTGCAGCAGATCGGCCTGGTGACCACCACCGTCACCAATGCCGGGTTCCTGACCGCGCTGTACGTGCCGCTCGTGCCCCTGCTGGCCTGGCTGCTGCAGCGCCAGCTGCCGCACTGGAGCGTGTGGCCCGCATCGATCGGTTGCCTGGCGGGCACCTGGCTGATGACCGGGGCCTCGCTGCAGCAGTTGTCCGCCGGCGACCTCTGGGTGCTGGCCAGCACGCTGCCCTGGGCGCTGCACGTGCTGCTGGTCGGCCGCATCGCCAACCGCCTGCGCGGCGCGTACACGCTGGCCTGCGGCCAGTTCCTGGTCTGCGCCCTGCTCAGCGGCGCGATCGGCCTGGCGACGGAGCCGATCACCGCCGCCGGCCTGCGCAGCGCCGCCGGCGCCATCGTCTACACCGGCATCGTCTCGGTCGGCATCGGCTTCACGCTGCAGGTGGTGGGCCAGCGCCATGCGCACCCGGCCGACGCCGCGATCATCTTGTCGTCCGAGACGGTTTTCGCCGCCACCTTCGGCGCGCTGTTCATGGGCGATCGCCTGCGCGCGGCGGGTTTCGCCGGCGCCGCGCTGATCCTGGCCTGCATCATCGCGATCCAGCTCCAACCGCTCCTCGCCGCCCGTTTGAACGCCTCACGCCGATGAAGACCGCCGACATCGAACCGTTCTTCGCCACACTCGCCGCCGCCAACCCGCAGCCGGCGAGCGAGCTGGAGTACACCAGCGTCTTCGAACTGCTGGCCGCGGTGCTGTTGTCGGCCCAGGCCACCGACGTCGGCGTCAACAAGGCCACGCGGCGCCTGTTTCCGGTGGCCAACACGCCGGCGAAGATCCTGGCGCTGGGTGTCGAGGGCCTGAGCGAGTACATCCGCACCATCGGCCTCTACCGCAACAAGGCCAGGCACCTGATCGAGACCTGCCGCATCCTCTGCGAGCAGCACGGCGGCCAGGTGCCGCGCAGCCGCGAGGCGCTGGAAGCCCTGCCGGGCGTCGGCCGCAAGACCGCGAACGTGGTGCTGAACGTCGCCTTCGGCCAGCCGACGATGGCGGTGGATACGCACATTTTCCGGGTTAGCAACCGCACCGGCCTGGCGCCCGGCAAGAACCCGCTGCAGGTCGAACTGCAACTGGAAAAGCGCGTGCCCGCGCCCTACCGCGTCGAGGCCCACCACTGGCTGATCCTGCACGGCCGCTACGTCTGCGTGGCGCGCACGCCCAGGTGCGGGGTCTGTGCCGTCAGTCCGTGGTGCGACGCCTACCGCCTCGGCACCGCGACCCAGGCCAAGCCGTTACGAACGGTATGATGCCCTCCGTTGGTGCTCGCGCCGGCCGTCCCGGCCAGCGCAGTTCAACGGGAATCAGGACGGCCCGAGCCTCACGGCGCACAGCCCAACCTGAGCTGCCCCCGCAACGGTAAGCGGACGAGGGTTCCACCCTCCGCTCATGTCGAAACCCACTGGGTGCACGAAGCGCCTGGGAAGGGCACATGGGCTGCCTCCGCCAGCCCGGATACCGGCCAACGAGGTGGCGTGCCGCTCGTCGCGGTGCGCTGTTCGGTGCCCACCTGCGGGGTCGCAGGCAGGCACGACCATCGTCCCGCTGTTCCCATGACCGATCGTTCCCTGAAGCGCCGCGCGAACGCGCCGTCGCGTGCCCGCCTGCACGGCCTCGCCCTCGCTTGCACGTCCCTGCTCGGCCTGCCGTCGCTGGCCATCGGCCAGGCGGCCGAACCCATCGTCGTGATCGGCGCCCGCGAGCCGTTGCCCGCGGCCCGGGTAGCCGCCGACGTCGTGGTGATCGACGCGCAGCGCATCGCGGCCTCTACCGCGGATTCCGTCGAGGACCTGCTGCGCCGCGAGGCTGGCGTGCAGCTGTCGC
>CAMLKR010000327.1 GCA_946480565.1 uncultured Arenimonas sp.
TCTCGCGGCGCAGCTTGCGGTGCGGGATCGGGTCCGGGTGGTGGAAGCGGTTCACCGCGGCCTTCAGGCGCTTGCGCTCGGCCTCGGGCAGGGCGTCGAACGCCGAGCGGTCGGCGGCGATGGCGTCCAGCAGGTCGGCGGCGGCACGCAGGCGTTCGAGCAGGTCGGCGGCGCCGGGCGTCGGCGCAGGGGAGGTGTCATGGGTCATGGCGGGGCAACAGAGGGGCGCGGGATCGGCCGTAGGGCGCCATTGTCGCGGAAAACCCGGCGCTTTTCCCCTGCCGTCCGCGGACATGGCCGCGGACAGACCCGGACACAGGGACCTGCGGCACATGAACGCGGCGGGATGCGGCCCCACGCTGCGGCCTCACCCACCGCACGAGAACCCGCATGCGCAAGATGCTGCTCTGCCTGGCCCTGCTTGCAGGAAACGCCGCCGCGAACGACCTTGCCGGCCTGGACGACGAGTTCGAGGCCCGCGACGACCTCGGCCGCTGGAAGGTCTTCCACCAGGAGTTCGGCTGGCCCGACAAGATCCGGCACTGGGACGTGGGCCGCACCACGCCCGGCGCGCTGAACCTGCAGCCCCACCACAGCGCCTGGGTGCGCGACCTCAACGCGCCCTTCCTTTACCAGACCGTGCAGGGCGACTTCGACGTGCGGGCCCGCGTGCGCGTGCGCGGCGCCGACAGCGCGATCCCCGGCGGCACCTGGTCGCTGGGCGGCCTGATGGCGCGTGTTCCGAACGAGGCCACCGCGCAGACCTGGCAGCCGAGGCGCGAGAACTGGCATTTCCTCACCACCGGCGTCGGCCACGTGCGCGGCGAGCAGATGACCGAAACCAAGGGCACCTACAACAGCTATTCGTCGCTGAAGCTGCGGCCGTTCGACGCCGGCTGGGTGGAGCTGCGCCTGGTGCGGGTCGGCATGTCCCTGGTGGCGATGGTGCGCGGCGACGGCGAGGATGAATGGCAGGTCCGCGACCGCTGGTACCGGATGGAGAACCGCCCGGACATGCAGGTCGGCCTGATCGCCTACACCACCAGCGACGACGTGCGGCCCGGGCCGGAGAACCCGGTGCAGATCAACGGCAGCGTCGAACGCGAAGCGCGCACCGACATGATGCTGGAGGTGGACTGGATCCGCTTCGCGCGTCCGGCCCTGCGCGGCGAGAACGACTGGTACCGCCAGGTGCGCGCGAACCCGATCGCCGATCCCGGCGTCAGCGACGCCCGGGTGCTGGAACTGCTCGGCGACTGAGCCGCGGGCCGCCCGCTTTCAGGCGAAACACAGGGCGTGGATGGGCGGCAGCCGCAGCGGCGGCGCCGCCCAGCGTTCGCCCTGGTCCTCGCTGATCCACAGGCCGCCGGTGGTCGAGCCGATCGCCACGCGGTCGCCGCCGGCATCCACGGCCAGGCCGTGGCGGTACACCAGGTCGTAGGCCGGTTCCTGCGGCAGGCCCGCGGACAGCACGTCGAACGATGCGCCGCCATCGCGCGTGCGCGCCACCACCAGCCGGCCGTCCACCGGCACGCGCTTCTCGTCCTTGATCGCCGGCACGAACCAGGCGGTGCCCGGTTCGCGCGGATGCACGCCGACCGCGAACCCGAACACCGACGGCCTCACCGCCGCGACTTCGTGCCAGCGCCCGCCGCCGTCGTCGCTGCGGAAGACGCCGTTGTGGTGCTGCACCCACAGGGTGTCGGGCGCGCCTGCGCACTGCACCATGCGATGCGGGTCCTGGATGACGGGGTCGAAGCGGCGGTCGTCCGGCATGTACGCGGCGAACATGCCCTCGCAGGTGACACGCCAGGTGGCGCCGTCGTCGTCGCTGCGCCAGACGCCGCCGCAGGACACCGCGATGCGGATGCAGCGCGAGTTCCGCGGGTCCACGCAGACCGAATGGATGCCCGGCACGTCGTAACCGCCGCCGAACCAGCCCGCGCGCGAGGGCTGGTCCCAGAGGCCGCGCATCAGCTGCCAGCTGGCGCCCTGGTCGTCGGAGCGGAACAGGCCGCCCGGCAGGGTGCCGGCCCAGAGCCGACCCGGCTGGTCGGCACCACCGGCCTCCAGCGACCAGATCAGCTCCAGCACCGCCGGTTTGGGCGGCTTGCCGTCGCCGACCGCGACGGTGTCGTGTTCGCCGTAGGCCGGCACCGCCAGCTCGGACCAGGTCCGGCCGCGGTCGGTCGAACGCTGCAGCTTGGCGCCGAAGTGGCCGAGGTCGAGCGCGGCGTACCAGGCGCCGTCGCGCGGATCCGCCAGCGCCAGCGCGACCTTGTCGCCGAGGAAGGCCACGTGTTCCTGCGTCCAGCCATCGCGGCCGCGCCTCAGCACGAACAGGCCCTTGCGGGTCGAAGCCAGCAGCGTGTCGCTCATCTCAGCCTCCGGATAGCGCCTGCATCACGTAGATCTCCGCGTCCGCGCGCACGGCGAGGGCGAAGTTGGATTTGGGCTGCAGCGCGTCGCCGTCGACGAACAGGGCGACGTGGCGGCGCAGCGCGCCGCGCTCGTCCAGCACGTAGCCGCGCAGGCCGGGATGGACGCCGAAGAGTCCGTCGAGCACGGCGCCGACGCTGTCGCCCGGCACCTGCAGCGCCACCTCGCCGTCGCCGGCCGGCGCCGGCGACAGCCAGCGCGCGAGGGCGGACGCGATCACGACCTTGGCCATATCGAAGCTCCGGCG
>CAMLKR010000328.1 GCA_946480565.1 uncultured Arenimonas sp.
CTGCACGGCGACGCCGGCCACTTGAGCCAGGTGCTGCTGAACCTGCTGCACAACGCCATCAAGTTCACCGACACCGGCACCGTGCGGCTGGACGTGCTGGTGCGCGAACGCCGCGGGGATGCGGTGGCCCTGCGTTTCTCGGTGCGCGACACCGGCGTCGGCGTACCGGCGGAGTACAAGGGCCGGATCTTCCAGGCCTTCGAGCAGGTGGACAGCGGACCGACCCGGCGTTTCGGCGGCACCGGGCTGGGCACCACCATCGCCAAGACCCTCACCGAACTGCTGGGCGGCCGCATCGATCTGGAGGACAACCCGGGCGGCGGCACCCATTTCTTCGTCGACCTCGAATTCCCGGTGGTCGAGGAGCCGGCCGGAGGCACCGCGGCCGACGGCGGCGGCAAGGTCATCGCCTTCGACGATCCCTTCGTGCGGCACCGGGCGCGGGTGCGGCCGCTGCGCATCCTGGTGGCCGACGACATCCCGGCCAACCGCCTGGTGCTGCAGCGCATCCTCGAGAAGGCCGGGCATTCCACCGTCTTCGCCGAGGACGGCGAGCAGGCGCTGGAGTGCCTGGAGGACGAGAACATCGACGCCGCCATCGTCGACCTGCACATGCCGGTGATGGACGGGCTGGAGGTGATCAAGCAGGCCCGGGTGATGCAGGCCGGCAGCACCCGCACGCCGATCCTGGTGCTGAGCGCGGACGCCACGGTGGACGCGGTGCGCGACGCCGAGGCCGCGGGCGCCTATTCCTTCCTCACCAAGCCGGTGGTGGCCTCGCGCCTGCTGGAGGCCCTGGCCGAGATCGCCGGCGGCGCGCAGGACGAGCCGGTCGCGGCGCGCAAGGACCGCCTGGTGCCGACGCTGCGCACCGACGTGCTGGAGGAGCTCGCGGGCATGGGCCTGGGCAGGGATTTCCTGCACGATTTCGCCGAACAGTGCCTGCGCGACGCCAGCCGCTGCCTGGCCGAAGCCGAGCGGGGCGCCGCCACCGGGCGCTGGGAGGCGGTGCGCGAAGCGGCGCACGCGCTCAAGGGCGTGTCGGAGAACCTCGGGGCCCAGGCCCTGGTCGAGCGCAGCACGGAACTGATGCGCTCCAGCGATGCGGTGCTGGGCAAGGAATGGCGCCGTTACCTGGCGCTGCTGGGCACGCTGCTGGAAGCCACGGCCGAACAGGTAAGGCGAGAGCTGACGCGGATATCGGCGTCGCCGCAAGGGGAGGCCTCACGCCCGCCGGACCACGAGTCCGGCTGAGGCGCGGGTCCGGGCGGCCGCCGCCCTTGCACGACGGCCGCCCGGGCGGGCTTACACGACCTGGCGCAGTTCCGGCGCCTCGGCCACGCGGCGCTTCTGCGCGCGCACCAGGCGCTCCATGGTGCCCAGGCCGCGTTCACTCAGGCGCATCGCCGCATCCACCCAGGTGGTGGTGACCGCCATCAGCTCGTCCAGGCTCACCGGATTGCAGGTGGCGCGCACCGTGTTCATCGAACGCAGGGCGTTGCCCATGCGCTTGCGGCGGCGGACCAGCTCGCGCGCGGCCTGCAGGCCCTCGCCGCGCGGCACCAGCATGTCGACCACGCCCATGCGGTAGAGCTCCTCGCTGGAGTAGACGTTGCCGTCGAGCATCATGCGTTCGGCCTGCGCCGGCGTGACCCGCCGCGACAGGAAGGTGTAGGCGCCCATGCCCGGGAACAGGTCGAACAGGACTTCCGGGAAGCCCATGCCGGTGCCTTCCTCGGCGATGATGGTGTGGCAGCAGAGCGCGGCCTCGAAACCGCCGCCCAGCGCCTCGCCCTGGACGACGGCGATGCTGTGCACGCGGTCGTCGGCCAGGCGCGCGAAGTGGAAGGCCACCGAGACGCAGAGCTGCGCATAGGCCAGCAGGCGGGCGCGGTCGCCGGTGCGGATCAGGCGGCTGAAGAGCTCGAGGTCGCCGCCGAGGTTGAACACGTCGGAGTGCGAGGCGAGCACCAGGTGGCGGATCTCGCCGTTGTTGGCCGGTTCGTTGGCCATGCGGGCGGCGATCTGGCGCTGGCATTCGCGCAGTTCGACCAGCAGCGGTTCGGAGAAGCAGGGGCGGTAGCCATTGCGGGTGTCGCGGTGCATGAAGCACCACTCGATGCCGGTCTCGGCTTCGGACTTGTGCTCGATGGTGTTGAAGCTGACCTCGCGGTTGATGCTCTCGACGATGGACATGGTGGTTCTCCGGGGCAAGGGTAGGGGACGTCGCCCTACACGGTTGTCTGGAGAAACGCAAGGGCGACCGTCCGAGTGTACACCCGCCAGTCAGCCTGGCGATGTGACCGGATCGACCCGGGAGGGCCCCGGGCGGCGCCCCTCAGGCCGCCGGCTTGGGGGCGTCGCGCAGTTCGCGGCGCAGGATCTTGCCGACGTTGGACTTGGGCAGTTCGGTCCGGAACTCGACCACCTTGGGATGCTTGTAGCCGGTGAGGTTCTCGCGGCAGAAGGCCTTGACCTGTTCGGCGGTGAGGCTGGGGTCCTTCTTGACGATGACCACCTTGACCGCCTCGCCGGATTTTTCATCGGGCACGCCCACCGCGGCCACCTCGAGCACGCCGGGCATCAGGGCGATCACGTCCTCGACCTCGTTCGGGTACACGTTGAAGCCCGAGACCAGGATCATGTCCTTCTTGCGGTCGACGATGTAGAAGAAGCCCTTCTCGT
>CAMLKR010000329.1 GCA_946480565.1 uncultured Arenimonas sp.
CCATAGATGTTGCGACGCCGCAACAACACCTCTGGCGCACCACTTGTTGGTTGCAGAAGCAACTTTTTTCGCGACAAGAACGTGCGCGCCGGACAACGAAAAACCGCCCGCGTCGCCGCGAGCGGTTCAAGGTCCCGCGAGGCTGTCGCGAGGCGTCAGCCGCAGTTGACCGAGGTCGCGACACCCTTCTCGTCGAGGATGATGTTCAGGCGGTTCGGGTTGAAGTCCATCGTCGCGGCGTCGCCCGGCTTCAGGGCACGCACGGATTCCGACTTGCTGTCGCTCTTGGCCTGTTCGATGTCCTTCTCGGTCGGCGTCTTGCCGACGATCCACTGCGCCTGGGTGTCGTCGCAGCTGCCGGCGAGTTCGGCCGGGGCAGGCTCGGCGGCGGGCGGGGTGGCCGCTTCGCTGGCCGCGGCCTGGGACTGCTCGGCGGCGGCGGTCTGTTCGTCGGCCTCGGGCGAGGAGCAGGCGGCCAGCGAGAGGGTCAGCAGCAGGGCAGGGATCGCCGTTCGGATCATGCGGAACTCCGGAAAGGTGAGATGGACGACAGGATTGCGCACGGCGCATTCGGGAGTCGTTAACCGGGTGCGGATCGCCTGCGCTCCAGCCACCACAGCAGCGCACTCGCGGCGAGCCAGGCCAGGAACCAGGGCCAGGCGGGTCCGCGTGCACCTTCCGAGACGGACTGCGTCGCGGCGGCCTCCGCCCTGGCGGCACGCTGCAGCGTCTGCGAACGGACGGCGGCGCGATGCAGTGAAGGCGCATCGTCGCGGGCGCGGACGAAGAACGGCGTCGCTGCCTCCCCGACCTTCAGCTGATGCCAGCCTGCATCCCGTGGCCAGAAACCCGCGCAGTGCGCGCTGCCGGTCGCGGGATCGCGCAGTATCCGTGTGGTGGTGCCGTCGGGCGCGACGATCCGGGCCTCGTCGGCGATGCCGCAGAGCGCTGCGCGTTCGCCTGCGCGCGCCTCGTCCGGGATCGCGGCGATGGCCGGCGCGCCGGCGCGCGCCAGCGTGGCGAACGCCTGCGACCACAGCGCAGCGTGCACGTCGGCATGGCCCGCCAGCACCAGGGTGTAGGTATCGGCCGGCGTCCACACGCCGACCCGGCCGCGCCCCATCACATGCCACCAGGCGAGCGGTGCGCCGGTGGCGTCGCGGAGCAGCGCCACATCGTCGCCCACCGGCATCCGGGCCGTGCGGCGCGTGAGCACGGGCAGGCCCGCCGGTACCGCATCGGCATCCACCGGCAGGTCGGCCGTGCCGGCGCCGCGCCGCGCACGCCAGGCATCGTCGTCCGGCGCCGGACGCGGAAGGTGGAATTCCACCTCCTCGCTGCCCACGGCAGGGATGCCCAACAGGCGCTGCACGGGCGCGGGGATCGGTCCGTCGGCGCGCACCAGCACGCCAAGCCCGTCGCGCACAGCCGCGCCGAGCGCCGCACGTTGCGCTTCGCCGAGTCCCGCGGCACTGCGCGCATCCAGCACCAGCAGGTCGAAGCGGCGCAGCGTCTCGGCGTTCATCGGCAGTGGCGCATCGCCGAGCTGGATGCCGCCACCCAGGCTGACCTGCAGGTGGAGCGGAATGCCCACGTCCGTCGCCCAGCGGCGGAGGTACTTACCCTCGGCATTGGGCGCACCGGCGAGCACCCACACGCGGGGCGGCGGCGAGGGCTGCGTCCAGACCGGCAGCGACGCGGCATCGGCCACGCGACCGCCCGCTTCCCGCACCTCCACCCGGAACAGCGCCGGGCCGGGCAGGCGGGCGACACCGGTCAGGCGGAAACGGCCCTGCGCATCCACGGGGCCTGCATCGATGCGCTGGCCCGCGGGGTCGAACAGCACCACCGTCGCCTTCGGCACGTCGTTCACGCGACCGCTGGCGATGAAGGTGTCGCCCGGCGCCACGACACCCACCGGCGCGAGTTCGACGACGCCGCGCGGCAAGGCGGCAGGCGAGAACACGATGCGCCGGTCGCCAAGCGCATCGCGGTCGCGGGCTTCCAGTCCATCGCCGACGACATGCAGCGTGCCTGCGTCGGGGTGCCGGCGCAGCGCGGTGCCCAGGTCCGGCACGCGCTCGCTGCCGTCGGTGGCCGTGGCCTCCGGCAGGGCGACGCGGGGCTGGCCCTGCAGCGCCGCGGGCAGGGCGACCTGTCCGGCGTTCGCGGTCATCACCACCAGCGTGCCGGGGGTCGATGCCTGCCGCGGCGGCAGCAGGGTGAAGTAGAGCAGCAGCGCGCAGACCGGCTGCAGCGCGCACAGCAGCAGGAAGCGGGTGCGGGGACCGCGCACGTCCGTTGGAGCACCACGACGCCGCGCGATCAGGCGCGCCCACGCGAGCAGCACGCCGAGCGCGAGCAGGCAGGCCAGCAGCCAGGGCGGGAGCGCGGGCAGGGTCATCGCGCGGGCTCCTGCTGCAGGGCATCGAGGTAGCGGCGGCCGACGTCGTCCGGCGCTGCCCGGCGCGGCGCCTGTGCGTGAGGTTGCGGCGACGCCGACCACAGCAGCGCCCGCAGGCGTGCACGGCAGGGCGCGCAGGCCGGATCGCCGCGTACTTCATCGATGGCCGCGAACAGGTCCAGCGCATCCGGCACGCGTGCCTCGTTCGTGCGCAGCCAGGTGTGCAGCGCGTCCAGGTCCGCGCCATCCGCCGGCGCGCGATCGTTGGCCAGGGCGCGCC
>CAMLKR010000330.1 GCA_946480565.1 uncultured Arenimonas sp.
GCATGAGACTTTCCGACGATGAGCTCGAGGCGCTGCTCGCCGACATCGAGTCAGACCGCGCGGAGCGGAAAGAGTCGTTCAAGGGAGACGCTCCCGAGAAAGTCCGGCAGGCCGTGTGCGCGTTTGCGAATGACCTCCCAGGACATCGAAAGCCAGGTGTTGCTTTCATTGGGGTCAAGGACAACGGGACACCGGCGGGTCTGGCAATCACCGACGACTTGCTGCAGACGCTGGGTGCCATCCGCAGCGACGGCAACATACAGCCGATCCCTACGTTGACCGTCGAGAAGCGGTCTCTTCTGGGGACCGAGGTAGCCGTCATCACGGTGTTGCCGGCAGATGCCCCTCCCGTCCGATACAAGGGGCGTACCTACATCCGCACCGGACCACGGCGCGACATAGCGAGCCTGCAGGACGAGCGGATACTCAACGAGCGGCGGAGGCACCGCAACCTTCCGTTCGACCTGCAGCCGGTCCAGTTCGCCACCTTGAGCGACCTCAGTCGAACAGCTTTTGACGATGAGTACCTGCCTGGATCGTTCTCGGCCGATGTACTGGCGGCCAACCACCGTACGTTCGAGGAGCGACTGAGTTCGTGCCGCATGATCGAATCGGCCGAGAGCCCAACGCCGACCGTGCTGGGCGCCCTGGTGCTCGGGATACGGCCGCGTGATCTCATTCCCTGCGCATTCGTCCAGTTCCTGCGTATCGACGGCACCGAGCTGGATGCGCCCATCGTAGATGAAGCAGTCATCGACGGGCGGTTGGGTGAAGTGATTTACCGCCTGGACGAGAAGCTCAAAGCCCACATATCGACGGCGGTGGATGTGCATTCGGGAGACAAGGAGCGGCGGCATTCAGACTACCCATTGGCGGCACTGCAACAGCTTGCTCGAAACGCCGTCATGCACCGCAGTTACGAGGGTACGAATGCTCCGGTGAGAGTGACTTGGTTCACTGACCGGATAGAGATCGTGAACCCCGGTGGCCCCTACGGAATCGTCACCACCACGAACTTCGGTCAGCCCGGTGTCACGGACTATCGCAACCCACATCTCGCGGAAGCCATGAAGGTGCTGGGCTATGTACAACGTTTCGGCGTCGGCATTGCCACTGCGCGAAAGCTGCTGGCCGAGAACGGCAATCCCCCGCCCGAATTTGATCCAAGGGATACCCACGTCCTGGTCACGATCCGGAGGCCGACGTGACAGTGCCTGTCCTGGCCTTCTTCAACAACAAGGGTGGGGTGGGCAAGACATCACTCGTCTACCACCTGGCCTGGATGTTTGCGGAGCAGAGGCTGCGAGTCATGGCGGTCGACCTCGACCCACAGGCCAATTTGACCGCTGCCTGCCTCGATGAAGACCAGCTTGCGGAGCTTTGGACCGACGATGCCGGCGTATCCACCATCTTCCGAAGTGTCAAGCCACTCCTGGACGTCGGCGACTTTGCGCCCGTCCAGTACCAGCAGTTGACAGAGCGCCTGGCGATGATTCCGGGCGACCTCGGCCTGTCCGGGTTCGAGGACGAGTTGTCAGGCACATGGACTCAAGCACTCGGCGACAAGAACAAGGCACGCCCATTCCGGATCCTCACGGCATTCTGGCGAACCGCTCAAGATGCAGCGGCCCGCTTCGAGGCGGACCTGATCCTCTTCGACGTAGGCCCTAACCTCGGCGCGATCAATCGAGCGGCACTGCTGGCCAGCAACCACGTTGTCGTGCCTTTGGGTGCCGACCTCTTTTCGCTTCAGGGCCTTCGCAACCTGGGTCCGACGCTGCGCGAATGGCGCGCCGGCTGGACCAGGCGTCGTGATGAGTGGGCACTTCCGGAGTTCGAACTGCCCTCCGGGGACATGACTCCCGTTGGCTACATTGCCATGCGCCACGGCGTTCGACTCACCCGGCCGGTCAAAGCCTATACGCGCTGGCTAGACCAGATTCCTGCCGAATTTCGGCGCAGTGTGCTTCAAAGCCTGACCGCGGAGTCCCCCCCCATCGACCAGGACCCCTACTGCCTCGCGATGCTGAAGAACTACAACAGCCTGATGCCTTTGGCGCAGGAAGCACGCAAGCCCATTTTCATGCTGCGCGCGGCGGATGGCGCCATCGGCTCACACGCCAATGCCGTTGCCAGGGCACACGATGACTTCGGCATCCTGGCGGAAGAAATCGCAAAGCGCATAGGTTTGTCGATGGATCAGTTCTTCCATCCGTAACGGCCGCTATTGCTCAGTACGTCTCCAGGTGCAGCCGCCCCTCGCGCTTCAGCGCCGCGGCGGTCTCGTCCCAGTCCAGCCCGTGCTGCAGCGCCACGTCGCGCAGGGCCATCACCACGCCGTCTTCCATCGCCTTCAGGCCGCAGACGTAGAAGTACGCGTTGGGGTCGGCCAGCAGCGCGGCCAGGTCGGGGGCGCGCTCGCGCATCAGGTCCTGCACGTAGCGCTTCGGTTTGCCCAATTCGCGCGAGAAGGCGAAGTTGATGTCGATGAAGTCCTTGGGCAAGGTCTGCAGCGGGCCGAAGTAGGGCAGCTCTTCCTTCGTTCGCGCGCCGAAGAACAGCATCAGCTTGCCGCCCTCGAACTTGCCTGAATTCCTCAGCCGGCGCCGCCATTCGGTCATCGCCCGCATCGGCGCCGAGCCGGTGCCGGTGCAGATCA
>CAMLKR010000331.1 GCA_946480565.1 uncultured Arenimonas sp.
ATCACCGCCACCGTCATCACCATGGGCCATTCCCTGGGCCTGAACGTGATCGCCGAGGGCGTGGAGAGCGAGCAGCAGCTGAGCTACCTGCGCGAACAGGGCTGCGACGAGATCCAGGGCTTCTGGCTGTCGCCGCCGCTGGACGCACACCGCTGCCTGGCCTTCATCCGCAGCTGGCAGCCCGCCACGGTCGCGGCCATCCCCGCGCCGTATTGACCCCGTCACCCGCCCCGCCTAAGGTGGCCGCGATGAGCCAGACCGACCCCGTCACCCAGCTGCAGGCCCTGGCCGAACGCTTCGAGCGCCTGGCCGAGCAGCACCGTCGCCTGCTGGAAGAGAACAAGAGCCTGCGCCAGGGCCAGGAGCAGCTGGTGGCCGAACGCGCCCAGCTGCTGAACAAGAACGAGCAGGCCCGGTCCCGGGTGGAAGCCATGATCACGCGGCTCAAGTCGCTGGAGCACAACGCGTGAGCGAGCCGGTCAACGTAAAGATCCTCGACCGCGAATTCACGGTCGGCGTGGAGCCGGACGAGCGCGAAAGCCTGATGGCGGCCGCGCACCTGCTGGACTCCCGCATGCGCGAGATCCGCGGCAGCAACCGCATGGCGGCGCTGGACCGCGTGGCGGTGCTGACCGCGCTGAACCTGGCGCACGAACTGCTGCAGCTGAAGCAGGCCGCCGAGCAGCGCGACCTGGCCCTGAACCGCACCCTGGGCGAACTCAACCGCAAGCTCGACGGGCTGTTCGACGCGCCCCGCTGAAACCCGGCGGCGCCGTTCACGATTTTTTCCGGTGGCCGGCCTATAATCGCGCCGTCCTCTGCCGTGTTTGACAGCGTGCTTAACATTACACCTTGTCCCATAAACACGACCCGGGAATCCGCCCCGTCCGTGGTGTGCATGTCCGCCCTGTTGCGGAAAGCCTGAAGCGGCGGTTCGGGTACCCACTTGATCCCTGGGATCAAGGTCGTTTCGTACGCATCGGCATGGTGGAGGAACTTCTTCTGCAACCCACGCGCGCCCAACTCCGCGCCGAACTGCGCGCCCGCCGCGCGGCGCTCCGGCCCGGCGAACGCCTGGCCGCCGCCGACGCGGTCGCCCGCCACCTGGGCGGACGCGAGGAACTGCGCCAGCCGGGCTATGTCGGCGGCTACTGGGCGGTGAACGGCGAACTGCCCCTGCATGCGGTGCAGCTGCGCCTGGCCCCGGGCCAGGTCTGGTGCCTGCCGGTCGTGCGGCCCGACGGCGGCCTGCGTTTCGCGCCCTGGCGCGCCGGCGACCCGCTGGCCCCCAACCGTTACGGCATCCCGGAGCCCACGACCGAAACCACGCTGGCGCCCCAGGACCTGTCCCTGGTGCTGCTGCCCCTGCTGGGTTTCGACCGCCAGGGCGGGCGGCTGGGCATGGGCGGCGGCTATTACGACCGCGCCTTCGCCTTCCGGCGCGACCGCCCCGCCCCGCCCCGGCTGGTGGGCGTGGGCTACGCCTGCCAGGAGCTGCCGGCGCTGGCGGCCGAGGACTGGGACGTGCGGCTGGACGGGGTCGCCACCGAGCACGGATACCTCGCGATAGGGCGATAATGCCGGCCATGAACCACTGGCTGATGAAATCCGAACCCGACGAGTTCTCGATCGACGCCCTGAAGAAGGTCGGCCGGGAACCCTGGAGCGGCGTGCGCAACTACCAGGCGCGCAACTTCATGAAGGCGATGAAGGTCGGCGACCCGATCCTGTTCTACCACTCCAGCTGCGCGGTGCCCGGCGTCGTCGGCATCGCCGAAGTGGTGTCGGACCACTATCCGGACCCGACCCAGTTCAAGCCCAAGTCCGACTATTACGACCCCGCCAGCAAGCCGGAGGAACCGCGCTGGTGGCTGGTGGACGTCGGCTTCAAGCGCAAGCTCAAGCGGGTGATCACGCTCGAGCAGCTCAAGGCCGAGGCGGACGCGCTGGGCGAGTTCGCCCTGCTCAACCGCGGCAACCGGCTGTCGGTGCTGCCGGTGACCGCGGCGCAGTACAAACACATCCTTTCCCTCGAATAAGCCGGAGCCACCCGATGTCGCGCGACGCCCAGAAGAAACTCGCCGCCGAGAAGGCGCTGGAATTCGTCGAGGACGGCAGCGTGGTCGGGGTCGGCACCGGCTCGACGGTCGCGTTCTTCATCGACGGGTTGGCGCGGATGAAGTCGCGCATCGAGGGGGCGGTGTCGAGTTCGGAGCAGAGCACGCGCCAGCTGCAGTCGCACGGCATCCCGGTGTTCGACCTCAATGCGGTCGGGCCGCTGAAGCTCTACGTGGACGGCGCCGACGAGTGCGATCCCTACAACCGGCTGATCAAGGGCGGCGGGGCGGCGCTGACGCGGGAGAAGATCATCGCGGCCGCCAGCGAGCGTTTCGTCTGCATCATCGACGAGGCCAAGCAGGTCGAGCTGCTGGGCAAGTTCCCGCTGCCGGTCGAGGTGATACCGATGGCGCGCAGCCACGTCGCGCGCGCGATCGCCGACATGGACGGGCTGCCGGTGTGGCGCGAGGGCGTGGTCACGGACAACGGCAACTGGATCCTGGACGTGCACAACTGGCGCATCCAGGATCCGGTCGGGCTGGAGGCCAAACTCAACCAGATCGTCGG
>CAMLKR010000332.1 GCA_946480565.1 uncultured Arenimonas sp.
GCTTCGACGAACAGGTGCACGTGTTCGGCGCTGCCGAAGGGGATCTTCGAGAAGTCGTAACCCTCGAGGATGTTGAGGATCTGCAGCGCGGCGATGCCCTGGCCGTTGGGCGGCAGTTCCCAGACGTCCACGCCGCGGTAGTTGGTGCTGACCGGCTCGACCCACTCGCCGGTGTGCGCGGCCAGGTCCTCGTAGCGCAGGAAACCCTGGTTGGCCTTGAAGTAGGCGTCGATGCTGCGGGCGATGTCGCCCTTGTAGAAGGCGTCGCGGCCCTCGCGGCCGATGGTTTCCAGCGTATTGGCCAGGTTCGGGTTGCGCCAGAGTTCGCCCTTGCGCGGCGCGCGGCCCTCGATGGTGAACTGCTCGGCGAAGCCCGGCCACTTCGACAGCACCGGCACGCTGCGGCCCCAGTAATACGCAATCACCTCGTGCACCGGGTGGCCGTCGCGCGCGTATTTCACGGTCGGGGCCAGGTTCTGGGCCATGCTGCGGCGGCCGAAACGTTCGTGCAGGGCGAACCACGCGTCCACCGTGCCGGGCACGGTGACCGGCAGCGGGCCGTGCGGCGGGATGTCGGTATACCCGTTGCGCGCGAACCATTCGCGCGACAGCCCTTTCGGCGACCGGCCCGAGCCGTTGTAGCCGTGCAGCTTCCGGGTCTTCGGGTCCCAGACGATGGCGAACAGGTCGCCGCCGATGCCGTTGCCGGTCGGCTCCATCAGGCCCAGGGCCGCGTTCGCGGCGATGGCCGCATCCACCGCGCTGCCGCCCTGGCGCATCGTGTCGAGCGCGATCTGGGTGGCGAGCGGATGCGAGGTGGCCGCCATGGCCTCGGGGGCGAACACCTCGGACCGGGTGGCGAAGGGCAGGCCGGTGATGCGGTCGGCGGCGTGGGCGGGGGTGGAAACCAGGCCGGACGCCAGCACGGCGGCGGCGATCAGGCAGGTGGGCATGACTTTCATCGGTAGGCTCCGGGCCGGGACTGCGCGAAGATAGCGCAATCGCACCCCTGCCCAAGCGAAGGAACCGTGATGCGCGCCCTGGTACTGATCTTTGCCCTGCTGCTCACGGTCGGCTGCAGCCGCGACCCCGCCCCGGCCCCCGAGGCCGCCCCGAAAGCCGATCCCGCGGCCGTCGCCGCCGAACTCGACGCCCTGCTGGCCGAATGGCACGAGGCCGAGCTCAAGGCCAATCCGATCTTCGCCACCGCCCTGGGCGACCTGCGCTACAACGACCAGCTGCCGGACTTCTATTCCGCCGAGTTCCGCGCCGAAAGCGAGGCCCGCGAACGCGACTTCCTGGCCCGCGTGCAGAAACTCGACCGCGAGGCCCTGACCGGCCAGCACCGCCTCAGCCGCGACGTCTTCGTCAGCGACCGCGAGCTGTCGCTGGAAGGCAACAAGTTCCCGGGCTGGATGTTGCCCGTGCACCAGTTCGGAAACTACGGCAGCTTCTTCGCCCAGCTCGGCTCCGGCCAGGGCATCCAGCCCTTCCGCGAGGTCAAGCACTACGACGATTTCCTGGCCCGCATCGCCCGCTTCCCGCAGATCAACCAGAGCGCCATCGCCAACATGCGCGAGGGCATCAAGGCCGGCGTGGTGCAGCCGCGGCCGGTGGTCGAGAAGTCGATCCCGCAGTTCGCCGCGCACGTCGTCGACAAGCCCGAGGACAGCGTGTTCTGGGGTCCGATCAAGACCATGCCGGAAAGTTTCCCGGCCGCCGAGCGCGAGCGCCTGACCGCCGCCTACCGCGCCGCCATCACCGACGTGATCGTGCCCGGTTACGCCGCCATGCGCGATTTCCTGCGCGACGAATACCTGCCGGCGGCGCGCGAAGGCGTGGGCCAGATGCACCTGCCGCAGGGCAGGGACTGGTACGCCTACAACGTGCGCACCAACACCACCACCGACCTGGGCCCCGAGGACATCCACCAGTTCGGCCTGGACGAGGTGGCGCGCATCCTGGCCGAAATGAACGCGGTGCGCGAGCAGGTCGGTTTCGAGGGCGACCTGAAGGCCTTCTTCGAACACCTCAAGACCAGCGACCAGTTCTACTTCAAGACCGAAGCCGAGGCGCTGCAGGCCTACCGCGACGCGCAGCAGAAGATCAACCCGCTGCTGCCGAAACTTTTCGACATCTTCCCCAAGGCCGACTACGAAGTGCGGCCGGTCGAGGCCTTCCGCGCCGAATCGGACGCCGGCGCCTCCTACCAGGCGCCCTCGCCCGACGGTTCGCGCCCGGGCGTGTTCTACCTCAACACCTTCAACCTCAAGGCCCAGCCCAACTTCCTGGTCGAGACGCTGTCCATCCACGAAGCCTCGCCGGGCCACCACTTCCAGATCTCGATCCAGCAGGAAGTGGAGTCGCTGCCGGCCTTCCGCCGCTTCGGCGGCTACACCGCGTATTCCGAGGGCTGGGCGCTGTACGCCGAATCGCTGGGCAAGGAACTGGGCCTGTTCACCGACCCCTACCAGTGGTACGGCCGCCTGAGCGACGAGCAGCTGCGCGCGATGCGCCTGGTGGTCGACACCGGCCTGCACCACTACGGCTGGAGCCGGCAGCAGGCGATCGACTACATGCTGGCCAATTCCTCGAT
>CAMLKR010000333.1 GCA_946480565.1 uncultured Arenimonas sp.
GAAGTTCTTCGGGTCGACGATGGTGGAGTTGATGTTGGTGAAGATCTTGAACTCGCGCGCGCAGCGCACGTCGTAGCCGTAGCTGGAGGTGCCGTAGCTGACGATGCGCTGGCCGTCGCCGCCGTGCTTGACCTGGCCGGGCTCGAAGGGCTCGATCATGCCCTGCTGCTCGGCCATGCGGCGGATCCACTTGTCGGACTTGATGCTCATGCGGGGGCGTAGGCTCGTGGGCGAAAGTGGCGATTCTACTGGCTGGCCCGGCCCGGCGGCGACGCGCCCGGGTCCGGCGCGCGCAGGAGCCGGAAATGGCCGACCGGCGGCCAGGCGAACAGCACGTCCTCGACCCGGGTACCGGCGCCGATGTTGTGCACGACCAGCCGGCGGCCCGATCCGTCCGGGGCCAGGCGATCCGACACCAGGCCGATGTGGGGCAGGCCGTTGGGCAGGCGCCAGCTGACCAGGTCGCCGGGGTGGTAGGCCGCCGGATCGCGGCCGACCGGCAGGGCATGGCCGGCGCGCCGGGCCCAGGTTTCGAGGTTCGGGACCCGGCGGTGGTCGATGTTGCGGTCGGGGCGCGCCAGGCCCCAGAGGCGGGGATAGGCGCCGAAATTCCGGCGCATGTCCTCGTGCACCGCCTGCTGCAGGTCCAGTCCGGCGGCGCGATAGGCGCGGATCACCACGTCGGTGCAGACGCCGCGATCGGCCGGCACGTCGCCACCCGGATAGGCCAGGCGCACGTAGCGGCCGTCGTAGTGCCGGGTCACGCCGACCTGGGCATGGGCGGCGTCCACCACCCTGGCCACCGGGCTGTCCTGGGCGGCCGCGCCAACGGCCGCCAGCAGCAGGGCCAGCAGGGCGGCGCGCAGGGCCATCAGGTGTTCTGGATCACGATGTTGGGGAAGGAAATCGCCTTGTTGCGGGCCTGCAGGGAAAGGCGCGCGGCGGTGCGGCGGGCGATGTCGCGGTAGGCCAGGGACAGCGGCGAGTCCGGATCCACGGCCACGGTGGGCGCGCCGGAGTCGGCCTGTTCGCGGATGCGGATGTCCAGCGGCAGCGAGCCGAGCAGGGGCACGTCGTACTGCGCCGCCATCTTCTCGCCGCCGCCGGCGCCGAACACATGTTCGCTGTGGCCGCAGTTCGAGCACACGTGCACGGCCATGTTCTCGACGATGCCCAGCACCGGCACCTCGACCTTGGCGAACATCTGCAGGGCCTTGCGCGCGTCGAGCGTGGCGATGTCCTGGGGCGTGGTGACGATGACCGCGCCCGACACCGGCACGCGCTGGGCCAGCGTGAGCTGGATGTCGCCGGTGCCAGGCGGCAGGTCGATCACCAGGTAGTCCAGGCCCTGCCAGCGGGTGTCGTTGAGCAGCTGCTGCAGGGCCTGGGTGACCATCGGCCCACGCCAGATCATCGGCGTGTCCTCGCCGATCAGCAGGCCGATCGACATGGCCTGCAGGCCGTGGTTGCGCTTGGGCTCGATGGACTTGCCGTCCGGGCTGTCCGGGCGGCCCTCCAGGCCCAGCATCTTGGGGATGGACGGGCCGTAGATGTCGGCGTCGAGCACGCCCACCGTGGCGCCCTCGGCCTGCAGGGCCAGGGCCAGGTTCACCGCGGTGGTGGACTTGCCGACGCCGCCCTTGCCGGAGGCGACGGCGATGATGTTCTTCACTTCGGGCAGGGGCGTCAGCTCCTTCTGCACCCGGTGCGCATGCACCCGCGAGGTGACCGCCACGGTGGCCCTGGCCACGCCCGGCAGGGCCTCGACCGCGGCGCGGACCTGGTCGGCCAGCGCGGCGTGCCAGCCGGCGGCCGGATAGCCCAGCTGGATCTCGATGGCGACGCGGTCGCCATCCACGCCGATGCCGCGCACGGCCTGGCTGTTGACCAGATCGGTGCCGGTGTGGGGGTCGTGGATGCCGGAGAGACAGGCGCGGACGCCATCCTGGCTGGGGCTGCTCATGTGCGGAAAACCTCTGGAGAATGCCGGCCGATTGTATCCGCAACGCCTTCCGGGCCGCCCGTGGCCGGCGCGCTCTGCGATAATCGCGCCATGACTCCGACCGCCCAGACCCCGACGCCGGCCCCCGCCCTCGTCACCACCGCCCTGCCCTACGCCAACGGCCCGCTGCACCTGGGGCACCTGGTGGGCTACATCCAGGCCGACATCTGGGTGCGCGCCCGCCGCCTGGCCGGCGGCACCGTGCACTTCGTCTGCGCCGACGACGCCCACGGCACGCCGATCATGCTGGCGGCGGAAAAGGCCGGCCTGTCGCCCGAGGACTTCATCCGCGGCATGCAGGCCAGCCACGAGGCCGATTTCGCCGCGTTCGGCGTCGCCTTCGACCACTACCACTCGACCCATTCGGACGAGAACCGCGAACTGGCCTCGCTGATCTACACCCGGCTGCGGGACGGCACCCACGGCGTGCAGGCGATCGCGCGCCGCTCGATCCAGCAGCTGTTCGACCCCGAGCGGCAGATGTTCCTGCCCGACCGCTACATCAAGGGCGACTGCCCGAACTGCGGCAGCCCGGACCAGTACGGCGACAACTGCGAGGTCTGCGGCAAGGCCTATTCGCCGACCGACCTGAA
>CAMLKR010000334.1 GCA_946480565.1 uncultured Arenimonas sp.
CGCGCATGTGCGCCGAGGGCCACCGGCCGATCTGCCAGGACACCGGCATCGTCACCGTGTTCCTGGAAGTGGGCATGGGCGTGACCTGGCCCGACGCCACGATGGGCGTCGAGGACATGGTCCACGAAGGCGTGCGCCGCGCCTACAACCATCCCGACAACAAGCTGCGCGCCAGCGTGCTGGCCGACCCGGCCGGCAAGCGCACCAACACCAAGGACAACACGCCGGGCGTGGTCAACGTGAAGGTGGTGCCGGGCAACACGGTCGAGGTGATCGTCGCCGCCAAGGGCGGCGGTTCCGAAGCGAAGTCGAAGTTCGCCATGCTCAACCCGTCCGACTCCATCGTCGACTGGGTGCTGAAGACCGTGCCGACCATGGGCGCCGGCTGGTGCCCGCCGGGCATGCTCGGCATCGGCATCGGCGGCACCGCCGAGAAGGCCATGCTGCTGGCGAAAGAAGCTTTGATGGAACCCATCGACATCACCGACCTGCAGGCCCGCGGCCCGTGCAACCGCGCCGAAGAGCTGCGGCTGGAGCTCTACGAGAAGGTCAACGCGCTGGGCATCGGCGCCCAGGGCCTGGGCGGCCTGACCACGGTGCTCGACGTCAAGGTCAAGGACTACCCGACCCACGCCGCCAACCTGCCGGTGGCCTTGATCCCCAACTGCGCCGCCACCCGGCACGCGCACTTCACCCTCGACGGCAGCGGCCCGGTGATGCTCGAGCCGCCGTCGCTGGACGACTGGCCAACGCTGACCTACGACGCCTCCAAGGGCCGCCGCGTGGACCTGGACACGATCACCGCCGACGAGGTCGCCAGCTTCAAGCCCGGCGAAGTGCTGCTGCTCAACGGCAAGCTGCTCACCGGCCGCGACGCCGCCCACAAGCGCATCGTGGACATGCTCAACCGGGGCGAGCCGCTGCCGGTGGACCTCCGGGGCCGCTTCATCTACTACGTCGGCCCGGTCGATCCGGTGCGCGACGAGGTGGTCGGCCCCGCCGGTCCGACCACGGCTACCCGCATGGACAAGTTCACCGAACAGGTCCTGGCCCAGACCGGGCTGCTGGGCATGGTCGGCAAGGCCGAGCGCGGTCCGGTGGCCATCGAGGCGATCAGGAAGCACCGCTCGGTCTACCTCATGGCGGTCGGCGGGGCGGCCTACCTGGTGTCCAAGGCCATCAAGGCCGCCCGGGTGGTCGGGTTCGCCGACCTGGGCATGGAGGCGATCTACGAATTCGAGGTCCGGGACATGCCGGTGACGGTGGCCGTGGATTCGGCCGGCGAGTCGGTGCACCGGACCGGCCCGCGCGAATGGCAGGCCCGGATCGGCAAGATCCCGGTGGCCGTGGAGTGAGCCCCCCGGGGGGGGGGTGAAACTGAACGGAACGCCGGGGTCGGGCGGCAATCGGCCCCAAACCCCCGAAAGCATTGGCTTTCCACCCCGGAAAGGCGTAAGGTGCCGGCGACTGTGTTTGCGAAGGGTCACTGTGAATCGTGGCCTGATGCGGTAGATCTACGATCCGCTACATCTTTTCACCTCGCTCTCCTTGCAACCCCAGTCGCGCGGCGGAATGTTTCCGTCAGCGATTCATTCATCAGTTCCAAGGAGTTTCAAATGTCGGATCGTCAGATCGGTACCGTTAAGTGGTTCAACGACGCCAAGGGTTTTGGCTTCATCTCCCGTGAGAATGGCGAGGACGTGTTCGTGCACTTCCGCTCCATCCAGGGCACCGGCTTCAAGTCCCTGCAGGAAGGCCAGAAGGTCTCCTTCAAGCTCGTCAAGGGCCAGAAGGGCATGCAGGCTGACGAAGTGCAGCCGATGTAATCCCTTCGATCCGCAAGGGTCGAACCGAACCCCGGGCAGCGATGCCCGGGGTTTTTGTTTGTGCGGCGGAAGCGGCCCGTTTGCGGGCACCGGCTGGCGTCGTATGCTTCGGCGTCCCCGCCTGCACGGAAGCCCGCATGTACACCCTGTACTTCTCCCCCGGCGCCGCCAGCCTCGTCGTGCACTGGCTGCTGATCGAAACCGGCGCCCGGCACGAACTGCGCAAGCTCGACCTGGCCGCGGGCGAACACAAGCGTCCCGAATACCTGGCGCTCAATCCCAACGGCGTGGTGCCGACCCTGCTGATCCACGGCGAGCCGGTCACCGAGTCGGCGGCCCTGCTGCTGCACCTGGCCGACGCGCACCCCAACTTCGGCCTGGCGCCCGAGCCGGGCAGCGTCGAGCGCGGCCGCTACTACCAGTGGATCCTGCACCTGGCCAATACGCTGCAACCGGCGTTCCGGACCTGGTTCTATCCGCACGAGGCCGCGGGCGAAGCCCACGCCGAAGCGGCCAAGGCGCTGGCCCGCGAGCGCATCGAAGCCACCTGGGACCGCATCGAGGCGCACCTGGCCAAACGCGGGCCCTACCTGCTGGGCGCCTCGGCCAGCGCCGCCGACTTCCTGTTGACGATGTTGATGCGCTGGTCGCGCAACATGCCGCGGCCGGCGACGGATTGGCCGCAGCTGGCGGCGCTGGCGCAGCGCATGAAGGCGCGGCCGTCCTTCCGCACGCTCTACGAGCGCGAAGGCCTGACCGA
>CAMLKR010000335.1 GCA_946480565.1 uncultured Arenimonas sp.
CCGTACTGGACCACCTACGCCGACATCGCCGAGGTGCTGAACGCGAAGATCCTCGAGCTGCCGTGCCCGGCCAGCCAGGACTACAAGCTCACCCCCGCGCAACTCGACGCCGCGCTGGCGACCAGGCCCAAGGTTTTCCTGTTCAACAACCCGAACAACCCGACCGGCATGGTCTACACCCGCGACGAGATCGCCGCGCTGGCGGACGTGGTGGCGAAACACCCGGACACCTGGGTGATCACCGACGACATCTACAACACGATGGTGTTCGACGGCATCGGCTACCACAACTTCGTGCAGTTCCGTCCGGAGCTTCGCGAGCGCGTGATCTTCGTCGACTCGCTGTCCAAGACCTACGGCATGCCCGGCTGGCGCGTCGGCTTCATCGCCGGCCCCGAACCGGTGGCCAAGGCGCTGACGGTGCTCAACTCCAGCCACATCACCAACATTCCCGAGGTCGTCACCGCTGCCGCGGTGGCCGCGCTCACCGGCCCGCAGGACGTGCCGCGGTCCAAGTGCGCCGAATTCCAGGCCAAGCGCGACCTGGTCGTTGCGACGATGAACTCGATCCCGGGCGTGGTCTGCCCGAAACCGCAGGGCGCGTTCTACGTGTTCCCCGACATCAGCTGCGCCTTCGGCAAGTCGCACAAGGGCGTGAAGATCGCCAATGACGTCGACTTCTGCAGCGTGCTGCTGGAGGCCAAGGGCGTCGCCTGCGTGCCCGGCTCCGCCTTCGGCGAGCCACGCGCGCTGCGCATCAGCTACACCTGCCCGACCGCGCAGCTGCCGATCGGCCTGCAGCGGATCCAGGAATTCTTCGCCGAACTTTCGTAACCCTTCCGCGGCGTCCATGACGGGCGCCGCACCCGTTTCAGGAGACTCCCCATGAAGACCCCCGTCCGTGTTGCCGTCACCGGCGCTGCCGGCCAGATCGGTTATTCCCTGCTGTTCCGCATCGCCTCGGGCGAAATGCTGGGCAAGGACCAGCCGGTGATCCTGCAGATGCTCGAGCTGCCGATGGAGAAGGCCCAGGCCGCGCTCAAGGGCGTGATGATGGAACTCGAGGACTGCGCCTTCCCGCTGCTGGCCGGCATGGTCGGCACCGACGACCCGATGGTCGCGTTCAAGGACGCCGACGTGGCCCTGCTGGTCGGCGCGATGCCGCGCGGCCCGGGCATGGAGCGCAAGGACCTGCTGCTCAAGAACGCCGAGATCTTCACCGTGCAGGGCAAGGCGCTCAACGCCGTCGCCTCGCGCGGCGTGAAGGTTCTGGTGGTGGGCAACCCGGCCAACACCAACGCCTACATCGCGATGAAGTCGGCGCCGGACCTGGACCCGAAGAACTTCACCGCCATGCTGCGCCTGGACCACAACCGCGCGCTGTCGCAGCTGGCGACCAAGGCGGGCGTGGCCGTGGCCGACATCGAGAAGCTGGTCGTCTGGGGCAACCACAGCCCGACCATGTACCCGGACTACCGCTTCGCCACCGCCAAGGGCGCCGCGCTCAAGGACAAGATCGGCGACGAAGCGTGGAACCGCGAGACCTTCATCCCGAAGGTCGGCAAGCGCGGCGCCGCGATCATCGAAGCGCGCGGCCTGAGCTCGGCTGCTTCGGCCGCCAACGCCGCCATCGACCACATCCACGACTGGGTGCTGGGCACGAACGGCAAGTGGACCACCATGGGCATTCCCTCCGACGGCAGCTACGGCATCCCGAAGGACGTGATGTACGGCTTCCCGGTCGTGTGCAAGGACGGCAAGTACGAGATCGTGCAGGGCCTGGCGATCGACGACTACTCGCGCACCATGATGGACAAGACCCTGGCCGAGCTCGAGGAAGAGCGGGCCGGCGTCGCCCACCTGCTCTGATGTCAAAGCGAAGGCGACCCACGGGTCGCCTTCGCGCATGAAGGACCGAAAATGACGCAGTTGAACTCCGCAGGCGCGCGCTTCCGCGCCGCCGTGCAAGAAGAATCCCCGCTGCAGGTGATGGGTGCCATCACCGCCTACGCCGGCCTGATGGCCAAGCGCACCGGCTACAAGGCGCTGTACCTGTCCGGCGGCGGCGTCGCCGCCAACTCGCTGGGCATGCCCGACCTCGGCATCTCGACGATGGAGGACGTGCTCACCGACGCGCGCCGCATCGTCGACGCCACCGGCATGCCGCTGCTGGTGGACATCGATACCGGCTGGGGTGGCGCCTTCAACATCGGCCGCACCATCAAGTCCTTCATCAACGTCGGCGTCGCCGCCGTGCACATGGAGGACCAGGTCGGCCAGAAGCGCTGCGGCCATCGCCCGGGCAAGGAAGTGGTGTCGAAGCAGGAGATGGTCGACCGCGTGAAGTCGGCCGTGGACGCCCGTACCGACGCCGGTTTCGTGATCATGGCGCGCACGGATGCAGCTGCGGTCGAAGGCGTGGATTCGGCGATCGAACGCGCCATCGCCTACGTCGAGGCCGGCGCCGACATGATCTTCCCCGAGGCGATGAACACGCTCGAGGACTACCGCAGGTTCAAGGCGGCCGTGAAGGTGCCGATCCTGGCCAACCTGACCGAATTCGGCTCGACCCCGTTCTTCA
>CAMLKR010000336.1 GCA_946480565.1 uncultured Arenimonas sp.
AGCACACCCCGCACCTGCTGCCGGAGGCGCTGTCGTGGCATCAGCGGTGGCTGGACACCGGCAGCATGCAGGGCTGAGCGCTTCAGCGCCTGGCCGCCCGCACAGGCGGGAGGACGCGATGAACCTGCCGCATCGCACGCATCCTCACATCACCCAGTGACTCCGGCAGGCGTAGCCACATCGCGGCGTGACTTCCAGCATATTTATTGTTTTTCGATATGTGATGTATCGTTTAACAACATATCCACTGGAGATCGCCGATGAGCCGCATGCCCGCCCGCGCCCTTGCCGCCGCCCGCCCCCTGATCCTCGGGCTGACCGTGATCAACCTCGGCTACGCGGCCATCATCATCAGCCTGCTGTGCGCCAGCTTCTTCGTCGAGGGCTGGCCCTGGAAGCCGCTGGGGTTCGATCTGGCCACGATGTCCCCGCAGGCGCCGCTGGGCCTGCGCGCCATCATGGTCATCGGCATCGTCTGCGCCGCGATCGTGCATACGATCCTGCGGCGCCTGCTGGCGATCGTCGACACGGTGCGCGGTGGCGATGCCTTCGTTGCCTCGAATGCGCAGCGACTGAGTGCGATCGCCTGGAGCGTGCTGACGATCGAGCTGATGCGGCTGGCGGTGCTGGCGATCTCGGGGGCGGTCGCGCTTCCGGGGAAGATGACCGGCCTGTCGCCGACCCCCTGGCTCGCGGTACTGCTGCTGTTCGTGCTGTCCGGCGTGTTCGCGCACGGCGCGCGCATGCGCACCGATCTGGAAGGAACGGTCTGACATGGCCATCGTCGTACGCCTGGACGAGCTCCTGCATGCGCGCCGCATGACCCTGACCGAACTTGCGGCGCGCGTCGACATCACCCTGGCCAACCTGTCGATCCTGAAAACCGGCAAGGCGAAGGCGATCCGCTTCTCGACCCTGGAGGCGATCTGCGCGGCGCTGGACTGCCAGCCCGGCGACCTGCTGGCCTTCGACCCCGCGCTCGCCGCGGAAGACTGACCTCGCGCGGCTGCCGCACGCGGCCCCGCCCACTCCCCTCAAGAGACCGCAAGCATGCTCCGCACGCTGATCATCGTGCTCGCCCTGACGTGGGCGCACGCCGCGCCCGCCCACGCTGAAGCACCCACCGCACCGTCGGCCTTCCTGTCGAAGACCGATTGTTTCCAGACCACCCCCGACTACGAAAGCTGGGTGGCGTCCATCGTGCAGCGCACGGATGCCGCGCCCGTATCGAAGGCGCAGCTGGAATCCCTGGTGCCCGCCCGAATGTTCGCATTCGCGCGCGCGGCGTTCGACTGTCACGTCATCACGTACGACAGCGGCGGACACACCGTTTCCGGGTATGTGGTACGACCCAAAGGCGACGACGCCGACCGGCTGCCGCTGCTGGTCTACAACCGGGGCGGCAACGGCGCGTTCGGCAGGCTCGACGCGCTGCAGCTGTTCCAGACGTTGCTGCCGCTGGCGAAGGCCGGCCATGTGGTGGTCGCCAGTCAGTACCGCGATGCGGACGAGTTCGGCGGCAGGGACGTGGACGACGTCATGCGCCTGATCGACCTGTCGCGGACGCTGCCCGGTACCGATGGCGACCGCGTCTTCCTGCTCGGCCAGAGTCGTGGCGCCATGATGAGCTACCTGGTCGCACGCCGCCGCAGCGACATCACGGCGATGGCGACGATCGCCGGCGCCACCGATCTCGGCGCAGGCCTGGCCTGGCGCCCGGAGATGGAACGCGTCTACCGTGCACGCATTCCCGGCTATGCCGACGACAAGCCGGCAGCGCTGCGGGAGCGCTCTGCGCTTCGTTGGGCGGAACACCTGCCGGCTGGCATGCCGGTACTGCTGTTGCACGGCGAAGCCGATGACCGGGTGAGCGTGGACGACTCCCGCGCCATGGCCGCCCGCCTGCGGCAGCTCGACCGTCCGCACAGGCTGGTCGTCTACCCCGGCGACGACCACAGCCTCCGACAGAACCGGCGCGCCGCCCATGCCGAGATCGTGGCCTGGTTCAGGAGTGCAGGCACGGCGGCGGCAGAGGCGTCGGGATCGCGCAGCTCCCTGCCTGCCATCAGGCGTTCCGCGGAGCAGCCTGCCACGGCTTCAACAGGCCCGACAGGCGCAGAGCACGTGCCATGAAGAGTCCGCTGAAGACGCCGTACGTGGCGGCGACCACGACGGCAGCCGGCGCGGTGTCGAGGATGCCGGGCCTGACGGCCTGGACGACGGCCACCGCGTACCGGAAGAAGAAGATGCCCATCATCAGCGCCAGCGGCATCCAGCTGCCGGGCACCGTGAACTGCGCCGTCG
Source organism: uncultured Arenimonas sp. (assembly GCA_946480565.1). The sequence continues at coordinate 2,305 of CAMLKR010000336.1, forward strand.
ACGCGTCGTAAGCAACACGACGCGACGGCACCCACGCCAGGCCGATAACCACCACGCCGACCCATGCGCAGGCCCAGGCGGCCAGCGCGGTGAGATGGGCGTCGAAGGTCGACCAGACCGAGTACAGCGACCAGGCCAGCATGGCGAGCGGCAGCACGATGAAGCGGCCGCGCGAGACCTGGCGCGTCCTGCTCTGCAGGTAACCCAGGTAGACCAGGCCGAAGAACAGGCCGAAGACCCAGAGGGGCGTGTGAGTGAGGATCTGCGTCATGGGG
>CAMLKR010000337.1 GCA_946480565.1 uncultured Arenimonas sp.
GAGCGAGGTGCGGAATTCGGTATTCATGGCGTGCCGTCTGCTGTGAACGAAGCGCGCGCGGCGCGGGCCGGGCGCGTTTCCCTATGCTACCGGAGGGGCACGTTATCGACGGGAGACGACGGCCTGTCGTCGGAAAGAAACCGGCGATGCGTTGACGGACATCATCAACCTGCGCCGGCCGTCGCGCTCACGGGCTGGCGAACCGCACGCGTGCTTCGCGAAGCACGGGCCTGCCCTCGGCGGTTGCCGTCGCCCGTGCGGCCGCACCGTCTACGGCATGGGCCGTGATGTCGCGGATACCGTGGCGTGCCAACGCATCGGCGACCGCCTGGGCGCGTGCCTGGGCCAATTCCGTATCGTTGCCGGCATATCCGTCCACCTGCACGCGTTCCACGCCCCATCGCTGCAGCGCCCACGCCATGGTCTCCAGGCGGGATGCCTGGTCTTCCGTCAGCGTGGCATCGTCGTCGCCGAACGCAATCGCCGGCAAGGCCTGCATGGCCGGTACCACCTGCACCTTCAACCCCTCTCCGTTCGTGGAGAGCGACTGTTCGAGCCGGCGGGCCGCGGCGATGTCCAGGCCGGACCGGCCATTGAGCCGCCACCGGGCCTGCTGGCCGCCTTCCAGCATGTCCAGCTGGCCGAAGTGCGCCAGCACACGCTGGTGCAGGGCTTCCGCGGCCCGGGTGCCGGCGGACCGGGCCTGCGCATCCCGCTCGGCCACGTTCTGCAGGCGCAGCACGCTCTCGCGCAGCTGCGCCAGCGATGCCTGTTCGCTGGCCTGTGCCTGCTCGTCCGCTGTCAGCAGTTCGCGCAGCGACACCACCACCGGCCGCGACAGCGCCGACTCCAGCCGGTGCTCGATCTCGCGATCCAGCTGTGGCTTGTGCCGGGGAAGCAGCATCACCGCATCGATGTTCAGCGTGTTGCCGTTGCGGTCCACGCGCAGGGAGGTGACCTGCCCGCCATTGCTGCGCGCGGTTTCGTCCATCACGTTGCGGATGGTGCGGTCGGCCAAGCCGCGCGCCGCGATATCGCGCAGGGCCAGCCCCAGCGGGATCGACAGCAGCAGGAACGTGCCGACGATCATGGTGGCCTGCCACGCGGTCTGCTTGGGCGTATCGTCCCCGCCGAACTGGTACCAGCGGGCCATGATGGTGACCGACAGTGCGATCGCCAGCAGATTGGTCATGAACAGGAACAGCGCACCGCCGGCGATGCCCGCGTTCAACGTCGCAATGCCGAAGCCCACCACGGCCAGCGGCGGCATCAAGGCGGTCGCGATGGCGACGCCGACGATGGTCTCGCCCTTGCGGGTAATGGTGGCGTAGGCGCCGGCCAGGCCGGAAAACACGGCCACCAGAAGGTCGAACAGCGTGGGTTCGGTGCGGGCCAGGATTTCCGGCGTCGCTTCCTGCAGGGGGGAAACCAGGACGATCGCGGTGGCCGTGGTCAGTGCCACCGCGGTGCCGACCGCCAGTGTCTTGAGCGACTCGCGCAGGCTGCGGAAGTCGAAGGTGGCCAGGGACATGCCCAGTTCGACGATCGGACCCATCAGCGGGGAGATCAGCATCGCGCCGATGATGACCGCGACCGAATTCTGCAGCAGGCCCAGCGTGGCGATGCCGCACGCCATCACGGTCATGAAGGCATAGCGCGGCCCCAGCTGTCCTCCCTCGTCGACGTTGCGCAACACCGCGGCCCGATCGACCTGCAGGTGTTCGCGCCGCCATTGGCGCAGCCAGCGCCACAAAGCTTCGGCAGAGGCCATCGTGAGAACTCCGTCACGGAACCGGCGCGCATCATACCAATGGCGGCGGAGCGGCACGGCGCCCCGAGGCGGCCCGCTTACCTCATCCGAAGACCAGCGTGCCCTTCATCATGTTCCAGTGACCCGGAAACGAGCAGAAGAACGTGTACGCCCCACCCCTGCGCAACCGCGAGGTGGGGAACACCACCTCGGTGGACTGGCCGCCGCCGATCACCGGCGTATGCGCGATCACCCGCGCGTCGTTGCGCGGCAGGTAGTCGTCGGCGAGCTTCATGCGGCCACCTGCCAGGCCCACGTCCCGGTGGTGGCGCGTTTCCGTCAGCACCCAGTTGTGCCCCATCGCCTGCGCCGGCATGCGGCCCACGTGCTTCAGCGTGACCCGCAGCTGGGTGCAGTCGCCGGGCACGCGGAGGGTCTTCAGGTTGAAGGTCATCATGTCCGTGGCTTCCACCGTGATCGCGCAGTTGCGCGCGAACGCGGCGCTTGAGGCGCACCACAGCGCGCAGAGGACGATCAGCGGGAACAGGCGTCGCAGCATGGGGCATCCGGACCGGAGGGGGATGCCCGCGATTGTACGGTGAGGGTCAGACGTCGCCGCCGTCCGCCCAGCCTTCGCCCGTGCCGCGATGGAACACGCGGTCGCCGTCGCGCACGTCGCCGGCCGGGATCGCGTCCTGCGCCTCCAGCCGCGCGTAGATCGGGGTGAAGTCCGGCGCGGTGGCGTTCATCAGCTGCTCGAAGCTGTCGATGACGAAGTAGGTCTTCTGGAACGTGTCGATGCGGTAGCGCGTGCGCATGATCCGCT
>CAMLKR010000338.1 GCA_946480565.1 uncultured Arenimonas sp.
CGCCCATCGCCCAGCGCCTGGGCATGAACAAGATCAAGGCCGAGCTGCAGGACCTTGGTTTCCGCGCGCTGTACCCGATCCGCCACCAGGTGATCTCGCGCCGCATCGCCAGCCAGCCGGTGATGCGCCGCGAGGCCTTGGCCACCATCGAGGCGCAGCTGGCCCAGCGCCTGGCCCAGGAAGGCCTGCGCCACACCCTGGTAAGCCGGGTGAAGTCGCCCTGGAGCATCTACACGAAGATGCGCCAGGAGAACAAATCGCTGGAGCAGGTGCTGGACGTGTTCGGCTTCCGCATCGTGGTGCCGACCGTGATGCAGTGCTACCACGCGCTCGGCGCCGTGCACTCGATCTACAAGCCGCTCGACGCCCGCTTCCGCGACTTCATCGCCATCCCCAAGGCCAACGGCTACCAGAGCCTGCACACCGTGCTGTTCGGTCCCTACGGCGCGCCGGTGGAGGTGCAGATCCGCACCGAGGACATGGACCTGGTGGCCGAACGCGGCATCGCCGCGCACTGGGTCTACAAGAGCGCCGGCACCGGCGGCAGCGCCGCCCAGGCGCGGGCCCAGGACTGGGTGCGCAACCTGATGGACAGCCAGCAGGCGGCCGGGTCGTCGCTGGAGTTCCTGGACAACGTCAAGGTCGACCTGTTCCCGGACGAGGTCTACCTGTTCACGCCCAAGGGCGACATCCTGGCCCTGCCGCGCAACGCCACCGCGCTCGACTTCGCCTATGCCGTGCACACCGACGTCGGCAACCACGCGGTGGCCGCTCGGGTGGACAAGAAGCTGGTGCCGCTGCGCACCAAGCTGGCCAGCGGCCAGAGCGTCGAGATCATCACCGCGCCCTCGGCCGCGCCCAGCCCGCAGTGGCTGGAGTTCGTGGTGTCGAGCAAGGCGCGTACCGCCATCAGGCATTTCCTCAAGCGGCTCGAGCACGAGGACGCGGTGGACCTTGGCCACCGCATGCTTGATCGTGCGCTCGAGGCAATGGAGAGCTCGCTCGACCGCATCCCGGCCGACACCGTCGAACAGCTGCTGGCCGACCTGCGCTACCGCCGCCTGGAGGAACTGCTGGCCGACATCGCCCTGGGCAACCGCATGCCGGCGCAGGTCGCGCGGCTGATGCTGCACGGCCAGGAAGAGCTGCCGCTGGCCTCGCTGTCGGCCTCGCCGTCGGAACGCATCATGATCACCGGCAGCGAACGCGGCGTGCTCAGTTTCGCCGCCTGCTGCCATCCGATCCCGGGCGACGAGATCATGGGCTACCTCAGCGCCGGCAAGGGCGTGGTGGTGCACCGCCTCGACTGCCCGAACGTGGTCGAGTACCGCAAGTTCCCCGAGCGCTGCGTACCGATGGCCTGGGACCGCAGCGTGCAGGGCGATTACCGCGTCGCCCTGCGCATCGAGGTCGAGAACAAGCCCGGCGTGCTGGCCCAGGTGGCCGCGGCGGTGGCGGAGAGCAATTCCAACATCGACGCGGTCGAGTACCGCGAACGCGACGTGGCGGTGTCGGTGATGGAGTTCGCCATCGAGGTGCGCAACCGCAAGCACCTGGCCGACGTGATCCGGCGCATCCGGCGCCTGGGCGTGGTGCACGGCGTGCAGCGGCTCTGAGCGGCGCTGGCCGCTGCGGCGCGCGGCTCCTACAATCGCGGTTCGATCCCCCACGCCGAGGCCAGGCCATGTCCCGCCAACCGATCAGCACCGAGGGCGCGCCCGCCGCCATCGGCCCGTATTCCCAGGCCGTGCGCGCCGGCGGCGTCGTCTACCTGTCGGGCCAGATCCCGCTCGATCCCGCGACCGGCGAACTGGTGCAGGCCGACATCGCCACCGAGACGCGGCGCGTGTTCGACAACCTGCGCGCGGTCTGCGAAGCCGCCGGCGGTTCCCTGGACCAGGTCATGCGCGTCGGCATCTATCTCACCGACCTGTCCGACTTCGCCCAGGTGAATGCGGTGATGGCCGACTATTTCCAGGCGCCGTATCCGGCGCGCTCCACCATCCAGGTGTCGGCGCTGCCGCGCGGCGCCCGGGTCGAGGTGGATGCCGTGCTCGTCACCGGCTGAAGCCGTGGCCCGACCGCCGCGTCGCGGTGCCGTCAGCGACACCCCCCTGGCCCCGGCCGGCGGGCTGGCGCTGTCGACCCTGCCCGGTGTCGGGCCCAAGGTCGCGGAAAAACTGGCGGCCCGTGGCCTGCTGAGCCTGCAGGACCTGTGGCTGCACCTGCCGCTGCGCTACGAGGACCGCACCCGGTTCACCCCGATCGCCGAACTGATGCCCGGCGCGCCGGCGCAGGTGGCCGCGCGGGTCGAGGCGGTGGAGCGGAGCTTCCGCTACCGGCCGATGCTGCGGGTCGCGATCGGCGATCAGTCGCACGGCACGCTCGTGCTGCGGTTTTTCCATTTTGGCAAGGCCCAGGTGGCGCAGTTCGTGCCCGGCCGGCGCATCGTCTGTTACGGCGAAGCGCGGCCCGGACAGCACGGGCTGGAGATGGTGCATCCGAGCTACCGCCTGCTGGCGGACGAGGCGGACGCCGGCGTGCGCGACCGGCTCGACCCGGTTTATCCGGCC
>CAMLKR010000339.1 GCA_946480565.1 uncultured Arenimonas sp.
GCAGCTCGCCGCGCGCCAGCGCCGGCTTGAGCATGTTGCCGGCGTCCATCGAGCCTTCGGCCTTGCCGGCGCCGACCATGGTGTGCAGCTCGTCGATGAACAGGATGACCTGCCCTTCCTGCTTGGACAGGTCGCTGAGCACGCCCTTGAGCCGCTCCTCGAACTCGCCGCGGTACTTGGCGCCGGCGATCAGCGCGCCCATGTCCAGGCTCAGCACGCGGCGGCCGCGCAGGCCCTCGGGTACTTCGCCGTTGACGATGCGCTGGGCCAGGCCTTCGACGATCGCGGTCTTGCCTACGCCGGGTTCGCCGATCAGCACGGGGTTGTTCTTGGTTCGCCGCTGCAGCACCTGCACGGTGCGGCGGATCTCCTCGTCGCGGCCGATGACCGGATCGAGCTTGCCGCTTTCGGCCCGCGCGGTCAGGTCGATGGTGTACTTCTCCAGCGCCTGCCGGTTTTCCTCGGCATTGGCGTCGGCGACCTTCTCGCCGCCGCGCAGCGCCTCGATGGCCTGTTCGATCGCGGCCTTCTGCGCGCCCGCGGCCTTCAGCGCCTGGCCCGCGGCGCCCTTGTCGTCCAGGCAGGCCAGCACGAACAGTTCGCTGGCGATGAAGGCGTCGCCGCGCTGCTGGGCCAGCTTGTCGCACACGTTCAACAGGCGCGCCAGGTCGTTGCCGACCGAGACCTCGCCGGCCTGGCCGGAGACCTTGGGCAGCTTGTCCAGCGCCTCGCCCAGACGCTGGCGCAGGGCCGCGGCATTGACGCCGGCCTGGGCCAGCAGGGGGCGCGTGCTGCCACCCTGCTGGTCGAGCAGGGCCACCAGCAGGTGCGCCGGTTCGATCAGGTTGTGGTCGCGGCCGATCGCCAGCGACTGGGCGTCGCCCAGGGCCTGCTGGAAGCGCGAGGTCAGCTTGTCCATCCGCATGGGGATTTCCCTTCAAGGCTGGGGCGGCGGTCTGCCGCCCGGATACCCGGGAAATGGCGCCCTGGCGCCGCGAATTCAAGGCGCGGCCGCGGCGCTGGCCACTTTCGGCTCAGAGCTTCGACAGCGCGGCGCGGGCCTCGTCGTGGTCCGGGTCGGCGGCCAGCACCTGCTGGAAGGCGGTGCGCGCACCGGCGGTGTCGCCGGCGTTCGCCCTCACCTGCCCCAGGCGGAACCAGGCATGGTGTTTTTCCGGCTGGCCGGCCACCAGCGGCAGCGCCAGATAGCGTTTCAACGCGGTTTCACCCAGGTCCGGGCGCAACCCCGACAAGGCCGAGGCGCGGCCCAGCTGGTACCAGGCGCCGGCGGCCTGGGGATCCTCCCGGGTCCAGTCCTCGAGCAGCGCGAAGGCGGCGTCCCAGCGTTTGGCTTCCTGCAGCGCGACACCCGCCGACAGACGGAAGCCGGCATCCGACGGCCGCGCCCGGTACGCGGCGAGGAAAGCCTCGGCGGCGGTGGCGGCATCACCCGCCTGCTGCGCGATCCGGCCGCGGGCGTAGTGGCCGCGCGGCGGATCGCGGTGCTCCAGCTCCGCCGCCTGCGCGCGCGCCTTGTCGAGGCTGCCGCCGGCGATCGCCGGCGCCTGCAGGTAGAACTCGACCAGCGAGTTGCGCGCGTCATGCAACTGCGGGTCGAGCCTGACCGCCGCCTCGAACGCATCGCGCAGTCGCGGCGCCATCGTCGCCTTCGACAGCAAGCCCACCTGCCCGATGCGGTTGCCGTAGGCGTTGCCGAGCCAGTAACGCGCCTGGGCGTTGGCCGGCGCGAGGTCCACCGCCTCCTCCGCGACGTCCACCGCGTCTTCGGCGCGACCCTGGCGAAGGCGCAGGCGCACCAGCAGGACCAGGACCTCGGGATCTTCCGGGCGCGCCGCGGCCAGGGCTTCGATGGCCGGGGTCGCCCGCGCGTCCTTCGCGTCGAACCAGGCGCGCGCTTCGGCCGGCGTGGCGGCCGCGGCGGGGGCGGACAGCAGCAGGGCGCACAGCAGCGCGCCAACAAGGGATTTCATGCCCGGGCTCCGGAAGTGTGGCGCGCAGGCTCTCACGGCGGCGATGGAGCGGTCAGCCTGCCGGAAGTCAGGACTTTTGCGCCGCGACGCGCTGCAGGGACAGCAGCCACAGCATCGCCGCCAGCCCCAGATACGCGCCGGTGAACTGCGCGGCCATGCCCAGCGCCGCCCCGTCCAGCTGCCAGGGCGCGGTCAGCCCGCCGTCGGGGCGCACCGAATGGATCACGCCGAAGGCCGCGAACAGCGCGCCGACCAGGAGTGCGCCGGCGGCGGCCCGGGGCCGGTGGTCGATCATCGCCGCGAGCGCCGTCGCCCACAGCATCGAGGTCATGATGAAGCCGTTGCCCAGCATCACGATCACGGCCAGCTCCGGCAGGCCGTGCCCCGGCGCGGAGAACAGTTCGGCGAACCGTTCCGGCGGCACGATGCCCGGGTTGCCCAGCTTGATCGCCAGGAGGTAGGCGATGGGCGGCAGGAAGGCCAGGGCGACCGCCGGCGCGTGTCTGGGCGGCGTCGCCTGGAAGGCCTGCACGGTGATGTCGATCGCCACGAACACGATGATCGGCGCCA
>CAMLKR010000340.1 GCA_946480565.1 uncultured Arenimonas sp.
TCGATCGAGCTGCTGCAGGCCGGCGGCGCGCTGCCGCCGCGCGAGCCCTGGGCTTCGATGCCGAACATCGGGAGCTGGTGAGCGCCGGGCGGGCCGGACCGGGGTCCGGTTAACACTTCCCGCGTCCGCCACGTCTTGTGATCGACGACGGGCATCGGAACGGAATGGACGGATCGTGGGCGGTCCCTGCGATGGTGAAGGCGGCGCGCACCGGCGACGGGAGCGCGATGGACCGGCTTTACCGCCAGTTCGCCCCGGTGGTGCATGGCGTGCTGCTGTCCTACGTGCAGTCGGCCGATGCCGACGATCTCACCCAGGACGTGTTCGAGACCGCGCTGCAGCGGCTGCATGAGTTGCGCGAGGACGCGGCCTTCCCCGGCTGGATCGTCAGCATCGCGCGACGGGCGGCGCTGGACGCGAAGCGGCGGGTGCTGCCGTTGACCGGGATCGTGCTGGACGCGGGGGGTGGCGCGGACAGCGTCGAAGAGCGGCTGGAGGCCGAACGCTCGCTGCGCGCGATCCGCGCCCTGCCCGAGGCCTACCGCGAAACCTTGATGTTGCGGCTGGTGGAAGGCCTGACCGGCCCCGAAATCGCCGAGCGCACCGGCCTCACGCCCGGGAGCGTTCGGGTCAATCTTCACCGCGGCATGGCGCAGCTGCGCGAAGCCCTGGACCTGGGCCAGCGAGGGCAGGAAACATGAGCAACCAAACTAACCACGACGACTACCTGTGGGATCGCCGCGGACCGGAGGACGGCGAGGTCGCCCGGCTCGAGCGTCTTCTCGCGCCACAGGCGTGGCGGCCACGACCGGGCGGGGCCGTGCGGCGGCGCCATCGTCCGGAACAGACTTCGCGCCGTCGCCGTTGGCGTACCGCATTTGCGGTCGCGGCGGTCCTCGGGCTGTTGGCCCTCGGGCTTCAGGCCTGGTACGCGCATCGGCTGCAGTGGCCGGCCGCGCAGCCGTGGCGCATCGCGGCGATCGATGGCGAGGTGAGGGTGGCGGGCGAGGCCCTGGCGTCGACGGGTTCGCTTGCGCCGGGCGCCGTGCTGGAAACCGGCTCCGGCGCGACGGCACGTCTGGAAGTGGCCCGGATCGGCGAAATGGTCCTGGGCGCCGATTCGCGCTTCGCCGTGATCGAAACCCGCGACGGGCGGCATCGCACGCGCCTGCAGCGCGGCAGCCTCTGGGCGCGGATCTGGGCGCCACCCGGCGCTTTCGGCGTGTCCACACCGGCGGGCGACGTCTACGACCTCGGCTGCGAGTTCCTGCTGCAGGCCAACGAGGACGGCAGCGGCTCGCTGATGGTTCGCAGCGGCTGGGTACAAGTCGAACACGCTGCACACGAAGTGCTGGTACCGGAAGGTGCGCGCGTGGAGTTCGGTGTGCGCGGCGACCCGGGTATTCCTTATGACCTCGGTGCCAGCGCGGCATTCGTCGCCGCCTTGCGCGAACTTCACGCGCAGGGCCACCGCGCGGAACCGGACGGTGCGCCAGTGCAAGCGCTGGTGGCGACCGCACGGCCGCAGGACGCGATCAGCCTGCTCTACCTGCTGCAGTTCCATCCTTCGCTGCGGGGCGGTCCGGTCTTCGACCGCCTGGCGGAGCTGATGCCGGCCGATGCCAAGGTGGACCGCGAGGACCTGCGCGCGCGAGGCCGCGACGCGCTGGCGCCGTGGTGGGACGCGTTGCCCTATCCGCGCATCAAGCGCTGGTGGCTGCAGTGGCCGGATGCGTTCTCCTCGGGAGACGACGCCGGGATCCTGTTGCGCGACGAGACACGCGACGAGGTGCGTTAACACCTTCGACCCGGCGCACGTCCTTCGATCGCGGCATCACGCCGCCGCCGCGCCGAATGCGTGGCCCACACTTACCGGAGGACATCCGCATGAACACCTCGATTCCCGCTGGCTGGCGAGTGGCCCTCGTACTGCCGATGCTGCTGTTCGCGGCGCCCGCGCTGGCGGGCCCACCGCTGCTCTGCCATCCCTTCGACACCGCCGGCGCGCCCACGCTGGAGTGGGGCGGACGTGGCTGGAACGACGCCCGCGGCGACTACGACCTGGCACAGCTCGGCGACCGCACGGAAACGCTGCTCACGGCGCAGACGCCGGTGATCGCACGCATGGAAACGCTGCGCCGCGCGGCCATCTACGCGAGTCGCGACGGCGACACGCTGCGCGACCTGGCGGATCGCCTGCAAACGCGGCTCAAGGTGGCCGACGGCCGGGACGCCAAGGCGATGGCGCTGTTCGACGCCGGCTATTTCCTGGAAACCCTGCAGGAGATCGACCGGCTGCAGGACTACGACATGCCGGGCATCGGCTGGGTCGACCGGCAGGTGCTGCGCGCGCTGCTGACCCAGCCGGACGGCAGCGCCCGCATCGAAGAAGCCCTGGCCCTGCGCCCCGACGATGCGGGCCTGCGTTTTGCCGCCGCCCTGGTCGCGACCGCGGACGAACGTGTGTCCGACATCGCCGAACATGCCCGCCTGGCGCGTGCGGACGCGGACCAGGACCGGCTGCTGGCCCTGAACATCGGCCTGATCGA
>CAMLKR010000341.1 GCA_946480565.1 uncultured Arenimonas sp.
GGCGTGGCGCAGATGCTGTTCTTCCAGTCCGACGAAGTCTGCGAGACCTCGTACAAGGACCGCGGCGGCAAGTACCAGGGGCAGACGGGCGTCACGCTGCCGAGGACTTGACGCATTCGCGTCAAATCCTCCCCACGATTCGTTTCACGAATCGCGGGCCCCGGGCTCATTACCTCCGATCCCCGCGCCTGTCGGCGCGCCCCCTTACCAAGGGGGCTTTCCTAGTCCGATAACTCTGGCGGGAGGGAGGGGCGGTGGGGGTATGCTGGGGAAAATGGGAGATGGCGATGCGGATGATCGTTCTGGTGGGGACGGTGCTGATGGCGGCCGGCTGCGGCACGCTGGGGCGGCTCGATGCCAAGCCGGGCGGCGCGGGGCGGTCGATCGCCGATTACGACCGGGTGATCGTCGCGGACTTCGCGGCCAACGACATCCGCGAGGCCAAGACGCCCGAGCAGGCCGCGGAACGGGCGGCGGCCATCGAAGCGGGGCGCAGGGCGTTTTCCAGCAGGATCGCCGAGGAGATCCGCGCCACCGGCGCCTTCGCCGAGGTCGCCCAGGCCAAGATGCCGGCGCCGGCCCTGCAGGTCACCGGCAGCGTTGACCAGTGGGAGCCGGGCAATGTCGCGGCGCGTTCGCTGGTCGGTTTCGCCGGCAAGAGCGAGTTCAATGCCACCGTCGTGGTCAGCGACCTGGAAACGGGCCAGGAACTCGCGCGCATCGTCGTGGACCGCAACAGCTGGCCGCTGCCGATCGGCGCGTCCACGAACCTGGTGCAATCGGTGGACTTCCTGATGCATCAGGCGGCCAAACGAATCGCCCACGAGCTGGCCAAGGCCAAGGGCGTGGAGCCAGCCCCCACGCGGGCCGGGGACTAGACCTCAGCCCGGCGTCAGCGCCGCGAGGCGATCACGCAGTTCCTGCAGCCGCCGTTCGCGGGCGTCGCTGGCCTGCCTCACCGCGGCGCCCGCGCCCCAGACCGGTCCCGGCCAGGCGGCATCGCCTTCCTGCCGCGCCACCACATGCACGTGCAGCTGCCGCACCACGTTGCCCAGTGCGCCGATGTTGATCTTGTGCACCGGGCCCATGGCGCGCAGCAGGCGGCCGGCCAGGTTGATCTCGGCCAGGAGCAGGCGCTGGGCATCGCCGTCCAGGTCCAGCCACTCCACCGCGCCCGGAAGCCGCGGCACCAGGACCAGCCAGGGGAAACGGGTGTCGTCCACCAGGCGGAGCTGGGACAGGGGGCCGTCGGCGACCAGGTGGCTGTCGGCCGCCAGGCGCGGGTCGAGCGAGAAGACGTCGGCCATCAGCGCAGGTTCTTCTGCAGGAAGCCCAGGGTCCGGGTCAGCGCCTGCTGGGCGACCTCGGGGTTGTGGTCGGCCCGCTGGTCGCAGTTGAAGCCGTGGCCGGCGCCGGGCCAGACGTGGATCTCGGCATTGGGCAGGGCATCGCGGTGCTTCTGCACGTCTTCGGGCGGGATGATCGGGTCGTCGGCGCCGAAATGCAGCAGCAGCGGCGCCTTGGGCCGTTCCCCCAGCAGGGGCACGGTGCGGCCCCCGTAGTAGCTGACTGCCGGCAGGCCCAGCCGGGTGTTGGCCAGGAAGGCCACGCTGCCGCCCCAGCAGTAGCCCACCACGCCAACCTTGTACTCGCTCTCCAGCAGGTCGAAGGCACCGCGCACGCCGTCCAGGGCACCGTTGAAGCCGAGTTCGGCGGTGATCTCGCGGCCGCGGGCGACCCCCGCCTCGTCGTAGGCCAGCTCGGTGCCGGGGTGCACCAGGTCGAACAGGGCGGGGGCGACGGCCACATAGCCGTAGTTGGCGAAGCGGTCGGCCACCTGCCGGATGTGGGAGTTCAGGCCGAAGATCTCCTGCACCACGATCAGCGCCCCGCGGGGCGTGACGTGCGGCCTGGCCTGCCAGGCCGAGATGCGCCCATGGCGGGTGTTGATCGAGATGGTCTGGCCCATGCTGTCCCCCAAACAGTGCCGGGGGCCAGCCTACACGGGTCGGGCGCCCCGGGAGGGCTATAATCCGCGCCCCGTCCCCGAACCCCAGACCATGTCCGCCAGCCACCCCAAGGTGGGCTTCGTCAGCCTCGGCTGCCCGAAGGCCCTCGTAGACTCCGAACGCATTTTGACCCAGCTACGGGTCGAGGGCTACGAGATCGTCCCCAGCTACGACGCGGCCGACGTGGTGGTGGTCAACACCTGCGGCTTCATCGACTCGGCCGTGGCCGAGAGCCTGGACGCGATCGGCGAGGCCATCGCCGAGAACGGCAAGGTCATCGTCACCGGCTGCCTGGGCAAGCGCCCGGAGCAGATCCGCGCCGCACACCCGGACGTGCTGTCGATCAGCGGCCCGCAGGACTACGCCAGCGTGATGTCCGCGGTGCACCAGGCGCTGCCGCCGCGGCATAACCCGTTCGTGGACCTGCTGCCGGACTACGGCCTCAAGCTCACCCCCAAGCACTACGCCTACCTGAAGATTTCCGAGGGCTGCAACCACCGCTGCAGCTTCTGCATCATCCCGTCCATGCGCGGCG
>CAMLKR010000342.1 GCA_946480565.1 uncultured Arenimonas sp.
GCCACGCCGCGCGCTTCCGCTACCGCACCCGCGGCCGCCTGACCTGCCCGATGGTCCTGCGTGTGCCCTGGGGCGGCGGCATCCGCGCGCCCGAGCACCACTCGGAAGCCAACGAATCGATCTTCACCAACGTGCCGGGCCTGCGCGTGGTGATGCCGAGCTCGCCGCAGCGCGCCTATGGCCTGCTGCTGGCCGCGATCCGCGACCCGGATCCGGTCATCTTCTTCGAGCCCAAGCGCATCTACCGCCAGTACAAGGAAGAGGTACCCGACGACGGCGAGGCGCTGCCGCTGGACGTGTGCTTCGTGCTGCGCGACGGTGCCGACGTGACCCTGGTGACCTGGGGCGCGCAGGTGAAGGAAACGCTGGAGGCGGCCGAGAAGCTGGCCGCCGAGGGCATCAGCGCCGAAGTCATCGACGTCGCCACGCTCAAGCCGCTGGACTTCGACACCATCCGCGAGTCCGTCGCCAAGACCGGCCGCTGCGTGATCGTGCACGAGGCCGCCAAGACCGCCGGCTTCGGCGCCGAGATCGCCGCGCGCCTGGCCGAGGAATCGATGTACGACCTGCAGGCACCGGTCGAGCGCGTCACCGGCTACGACACCCACATCCCGCTGTTCCGCCTCGAGATGAAATACCTGCCGAGCGTGGACAAGATCGTCGCGGCGACCAAGCGCACGCTGGCCGCCGGCTGAGGAAGACCAGAATGAGCGAGAAGAAACTGTTCCTGCTTCCCGACCTGGGCGAAGGCCTGCCCGACGCCGAGATCGTCGAGTGGCTGGTCAAGGTCGGCGACGTGGTGAAGCTGGACGAACCGCTGGTGTCGATGGAAACGGCCAAGGCCGTGGTCGAGGTGCCCTCGCCCTTCTCGGGCAAGGTGACCCGCCTGGCCGGCGCCGCCGGCGACGTGATCACCACCGGCAGCTGGCTGGCCGAGGTCGAGATCGACCCGAGCCTGCCGCAGCGCGCGGACGCGCAGGACACCGGGCACTCGCATGGCCACGGCGGCGGCCACAAGGGCGCCGGCAATCCGGTGCCCGACGAGGCTTCGCGCGACGACGGCGGCGCGACCACCGTGGTCGCCTCCGACGAAGGCGGCGAGGTTCGCGCCGGCGAAGGCGCCGCGCCCAAGCAGGGCGGCGACGCCGGCACCGTGGTCGGCGCCATGCAGAGTTCCGATGCCGTGCGCAGCGAGCAGGCCGTGGCCATCGGCGGCGTCAAGGCCATGCCGGCCGTGCGCGCGCTGGCGAAGAAGCTCAAGGTCGACATCGCCCGCGTTCGCCCCAGCGGCGCCGACGGCGTGGTGACGATGGCCGACGTGAAGCGCGCGGCCGAATCCGGCAGCGCCGCACCCTCCGCGCCGGCACCCGCGGCCTACCGCGCGCCGGAGCCGACCATTGCGCGTGCGCCCTCGCCGCCGCCGGCGCGCGATCCGAACACCAAATACGACAGCGACGAACCCATCCGCGGCGTGCGCCGCAACATGGTGCGCTCGATGTCGCAGGCCCACGCCGAGGTGGTGCCCACCACCCTGATGGACGACGCCGACATCCACGCCTGGGCCCCGGGCGAGGACATCATGGCGCGGCTGATCCGCGCGCTCGCCGCGGCCTCGGCGGTAGAGCCGGCGATGAACGCCTGGTTCAACGCCAAGGAAGGCACGCTGCGCCGGCATTCGCGGGTGCACGTCGGCATCGCGATCGATTCGGCCGACGGCCTGTTCGTCGCCAACCTGCGCGATGCGGGTGGGCGCGACGCGCAGGACATCCGGCGCGAGCTCAACCGCATCCGCGACGGCGTCAAGAACCGCAGCCTGCCGCCGGAAGACCTGCGCGACTACACGATGATGCTGTCGAACTTCGGCGTCTTCGCCGGCAAGTACGCCACGCCCGTGGTGGTGCCGCCCTGCGTGGCCATCATCGGCGCCGGCCGCCTGCACCACGCGGTGGTGCCGGTGCTGGGCGGGCTGGAGACGCACCGGATCATGCCGCTGTCGCTGACCTTCGACCACCGCGCCGCGACCGGCGGCGAGGCCGCGCGTTTCCTGCGCGCGCTGATGGACGACCTGCAGAAGGCCCGCTGAGGTGGCGCACCGCAGCCGACTGGCCGGTTTCATCATCGACTGCGAGGGCGGTTCGCTGGCCGCCGCGGCGGACTTCTGGAGCCAGGCCCTGGGCCTGCCGGTGACCGACCCCGACGAGGGCGGCGAAGACAAATACGCCTGCCTGGACGGCAGCGCGCTCGGCCTGCACATCGAAGTCCAGAAGGTGAAGCACCCCTCGCGCGTGCACCTGGACATCGAAAGCGACGACATCGAGGCCGAGGCCGCGCGCCTGGTCGCGCTGGGCGCGAAGGAGATCTCTCGCCCGCACGGTGCCCGCTGGATCGTGCTCGAAGCCCCCACCGGCCACCGCTTCTGCGTCGTGCGCGCCCGCGGCCGCCTGCACCGCAACAACGCCAACGTCCACCCTTAAGGAATCCGGGGTCAGAGTGCATTTATCTTGAACAGCAAGATAAATGCACTCTGACCCCGGA
>CAMLKR010000343.1 GCA_946480565.1 uncultured Arenimonas sp.
AGCTCAAGGGCCGGCCGATCTGCGTCGCCGCCTTCGAGTTCCGCTACATGGGCGGCTCGATGGGTTCGGTGGTGGGCGAGCGCTTCGCGCTGGCGGCCGAACGCGCGCTGGCGCTGGGCTGCCCGCTGGTCAGCTTCTCGGCCACCGGCGGCGCGCGTATGCAGGAAGGCCTTTTCTCGCTGATGCAGATGGCCAAGACCTCGGCGGCGCTGGGCCGCCTGCGCGCGGCCGGGCTGCCCTTCATCTCGGTGCTGACCCACCCGACCACCGGCGGCGTGTCCGCCTCGTTCGCGATGCTGGGCGACATCAACATCGGCGAGCCCCAGGCCCTGATCGGTTTCGCCGGCCCGCGCGTGATCGAACAGACCGTGCGCGAGACGCTGCCGGAGGGATTCCAGCGCTCCGAGTTCCTGGTCGAGCACGGCGCGCTGGACCTGATCGTCGACCGCCGCCAGATGCGCGACAAGCTCGCCGCCCTGCTGGCGCTGATGATGCGGCAGCCGGCACCGGCGGCCGATCCGGCGCCCGCC
The DNA here is from genome assembly GCA_946480565.1 of uncultured Arenimonas sp. The sequence goes on from CAMLKR010000343.1 coordinate 531, forward strand.
GCCTGAGGCGTCGATGAGCGCACGCAGGTATTTCGGCACCGACGGCATCCGCGGCCGGGTCGGCGAACAGCCGATCTCGGCCGATTTCATGCTGCGCCTGGGCGCCGCCGCCGGCCGCGTGCTGGTGGGCGAGGGCCGGGAGCACGCCACCGTCGTCATCGGCAAGGACACCCGGATCTCCGGTTACATGTTCGAGGCGGCGCTGGAGGCCGGGCTGGTCGCCGCGGGCGCCGACGTGCGCTTGCTCGGCCCGATGCCGACGCCGGCGGTGGCCTACCTGACGCGCTCGCTGCGTGCCGACGCCGGCATCGTGATCAGCGCCTCGCACAATCCGCACCACGACAACGGCATCAAGTTCTTCTCGGCCCAGGGCGAAAAGCTGGGCGATGCGATCGAGGCGGCGATCGAGGCCGAGCTCGACCGGCCGTTCGCCACCGTGGCCTCGGAGAAGCTGGGCAAGGCCTCGCGGGTCACCGATGCGATGGCGCGTTACGCCGAATTCTGCAAATCCACCGTTGCCGACGACTTCGTGCTCAGCGGCACCCGGCTGGTGCTCGACTGCGCCCACGGCGCGACCTACCAGGTGGCGCCACGGGTATTCTCCGAGCTGGGCGCGGTGGTGGAAAGCATAGGCACCGAGCCCGATGGCCTGAACATCAACCTCGGCGTCGGCTCGACCCACCCGGAGGCCCTGATGGCGCGCGTGCGCGACACCGGCGCCGACCTCGGCGTCGCCTTCGACGGCGACGGCGACCGGGTGCTGATGGTGGACGGGCAGGGCCGCCTGGTCGACGGCGACGGGCTGATCTGGGTGCTGGCCAACGACTGGCACGCCAGCGGACGGCTGCGCGGCCCGGTGGTCGGTACGCTGATGACCAACTACGCGATGGAGCGGGCGTTGGGCGAACGAGGCATCGGTTTCGTGCGCGCCCAGGTGGGCGACCGTTACGTCCACCAGGCCATGGTCGAAGGCGATTGCGTGCTGGGCGGCGAGGCCTCGGGCCACATCCTGTGCCTGGACCGCGCCAGCACCGGCGATGCCATCGTCAGCGCGCTGCAGGTGCTGGAGTCGCTGCGCCGCAGCGGCCGGACCCTGCAGCAGGCGCTGGCCGGTTACCAGCCCCTGCCGCAGCAGACGGTGAACGTGCGCGTCGCTCCGGGCGTGAAGCCGCTGGAACACGCCGCGGTGCAGGCCGCCCGCGCCGAGGCCGAGGCGGCCCTGGCAGGCCGCGGCCGGCTGGTGCTGCGCCCGTCCGGCACCGAGCCGGTGGTGCGCGTCACCGTCGAGGCCGACGACGGCGAACTGATGCGGCAGGTGCTGGAGCGCCTGGCCGACGTGGTCCGCGCCGCCGCTTGAGCCGCATCAATGCGCCATTGCCCGCCCGGGTCTAGACTGGCGCCAACCCAAGAAGCCCCTACGGAAGACCGCCGTGACCGCCCGAATCCCGACTCTCGACATCCAGCGCTACGACACCGACCGCGATGCCTTCGTCGCCGAACTGGGCGCCGCCTACCGTGAATGGGGTTTCGCCGGCATCCGCAACCACGGCATCCCGCAGGCCCAGATCGACCGCGCCTATTCGGTGTTCCAGGCCTTCTTCGCGCTGCCGGAGGAGACCAAGCGCAAGTATCACGTGCCCGGCGGCGGCGGTGCCCGCGGCTACACGCCCTTCGGCATCGAGACGGCCAAGGGCGCCAAGCACTTCGACCTTAAGGAGTTCTGGCACGTCGGCCGCGAGATCCCGCGCGACAGCAAATACGCCGACGTGATGCCGCCCAACCTCTGGCCCTCGGAAGTGCCGGACTTCAAGGAAGTGGCCTACGGCCTGTTCACCGCGCTGGACCAGCTGGGCTCGCGGGTGCTCGGCGCGCTGGCCCTGCACATCGGCCTGCCGGAGCATTTTTTCGCCGACAAGACCAACTTCGGCAATTCGATCCTGCGGCCCATCCACTACCCGCCGATCACCGCCGACGACATCCCGAACGTGCGCGCCGGCGCCC
>CAMLKR010000344.1 GCA_946480565.1 uncultured Arenimonas sp.
GGCTACAAGCCGGCCGAGATCCAGAAGATGCTCAAGCAGGCGGAGCCCGGCGACAGCGCCGAGCAGATCATCCGCAAGGCCCTCAAGTCGGTACTTCGCGGCTGACGGCCGCCCTTCCGCTCACATCACTCCCAGCCTCCGGGCACTCCCATGACAACCCACACCCACGACGGCGCCGCGGCGCCGCGCACCTGGCCATTGGTGGTCGGCGCCGTAGGCGTCGTTTTCGGCGACATCGGCACCAGCCCGCTGTACACCCTGAAGGAGGCGTTCGGGCCGCATTACGGCATCGATGCCACGCCCGAGAACGTGCTCGGCGTGCTGTCGCTGATCCTCTGGTCGCTGGTCCTGGTGGTCACGCTGAAATACGTCGCCGTGCTGATGCGCGCCGACAACCGCGGCGAGGGCGGCATCCTCGCGCTCACCGCCCTGGTCCAGCGCAGCCTGCCGGTGGCGGCGCCGCTGGCCTACACGGTCGGCATCCTCGGCATCTTCGGCACCGCGCTGTTCTTCGGCGACGGCGTGATCACGCCGGCGATCTCGGTGCTGTCGGCGGTGGAAGGCCTGGAGGTGGCGGCGCCGGAGCTGAAGCGCTTCGTGCTGCCGATCACGCTGGCGGTGCTGGTGGCGCTGTTCTCGATGCAGAAGCACGGCACCGAGAAGGTCGGGCGCATCTTCGGGCCGATCACCTGCCTGTGGTTCCTGGCGCTGGCGGTGCTGGGCGTGGTCGAGATCGTCCAGCACCCGGAGGTGCTGCGGGCCGCGAACCCGGTCTGGGCCATCCGCTTCTTCATGCACCACGGCGCCGTCGCCTGGCTGGCGCTGGGTGCGGTGGTGCTGGCGGTGACCGGCGGCGAGGCGCTGTATGCCGACATGGGCCACTTCGGACGCTTCCCGATCCGCGCGGCCTGGCTGGGCCTGGTGCTGCCCGCGCTGGTGCTGAACTACTTCGGCCAGGGCGCCTTCATCCTCTCGCATCCGGCCGAGGTGTCCAACCCGTTCTACGAGCTGGTGCCGGGCTGGGCCCTGTACCCCATGATCGTGCTGGCCACGCTGGCCACCGTGATCGCCTCGCAGGCCTTGATCTCCGGCACCTTCTCGGTGGTGCGCCAGGCGATCCAGCTGGGCTACCTGCCGCGCATGGAGATCATCCACACTTCGGCCCACAGCGAGGGCCAGATCTACCTGCCCTGGGTGAACCGGGCGATGCTGCTGGCGGTGATCGCGGTGGTGCTGGGCTTCGGCAGCTCCAGCAACCTTGCCATCGCCTATGGCGTGTCGGTGACCGGCACCATGATCATCTCGACCCTGTTGCTGCTGATCCTGGCCAAGCTGCGCTGGCGCCTTCCGGGCTGGCAGGTGTGGCCGATGGCCGGGGCGTTCCTGGTGATCGAGGGCGCGTTCTTCTCGGCCAACGTGATCAAGTTCGTCGAGGGCGCGTGGTTCCCGCTGGCCCTGGGCGTGGTGGCGTTCGCGGTGATGCGCAGCTGGCGCCGCGGCCGCGAGCTGGTGCACGCGCAGGTGAACCGCGACAGCCTGCGCATCGAACACTTCGTCGGCAACCTGGTGGCGCATCCGCCGACCCGGGTGCCCGGCACGGCCGTGTTCCTGACCCCGTCCAACCAGTACATGCCGCCGGCGATGCTGCACAACCTCAAGCACAACAAGGTGCTGCACGAGCGCAACGTGCTGCTGAGCGTCGAAGTGCTGGGCGTGCCGCGCGCCGACGCCGCCGAGCGGATCGCGCATAGCGACCTGGGCCACGGCTTCGCGCGCCTGACCCTGCGCTTCGGCTACCTGGAAGACCCGGACGTGCCCCGGGCCCTGAGGCAGTGGCCGATCCCGGGTCCGGCCTTCGAGCCGATGGAAACCACCTATTTCGCCAGCCGCGAAACCCTGGTGGCCAAGCCGGGGCAGGGCATGGCGCTGTGGCGGGACAAGCTCTTCCTCTTCATGTCCCGCAACGCCACCCCGGCGACCGAGTTTTTCCACATTCCGGGCAACCGGCTGGTGGAGCTGGGGACGCAGGTCGTGATCTGAAGCCCGCGAACCGCGCTCCGGCGCGGTTTTCCGGCTGTTACCTGCCATAATCGGCGCCCATGGAAGACACCCGCGTCATCGCCCCCGGCGCCACCCGCGAAGACGACCTGGCCGAGGCCAGCATCCGGCCCAAGCGGCTGGACGACTACCTGGGCCAGCAGCCGGTCCGCGAGCAGCTCAAGATCGCCATCGAGGCCGCCAAGGGCCGCGGCGAGGCCATGGACCATGTGCTGATCTTCGGCCCCCCGGGCCTGGGAAAGACCACGCTCAGCCACGTCATCGCCAACGAGCTGGGCGTGAACCTGCGCCAGACCTCGGGCCCGGTGATCGAACGCGCCGGCGACCTGGCCGCCCTGCTGACCAACCTGCAGCCGCACGACGTGCTGTTCGTGGACGAGATCCACCGCCTCTCGCCCGTGGTCGAGGAGGTGCTGTACCCGGCGATGGAGGACTTCCAGATCGACATCATGATCGGCGAGGGCC
>CAMLKR010000345.1 GCA_946480565.1 uncultured Arenimonas sp.
GACGGCAACTCGTCCGACCCGCAGTACCCGAAGCTGGCCGGCCAGCACGAGCGCTACATCGCCCGCCAGCTCGCCCTGTACAAGAGCGGCGAGCGCGAGAACGCGATCATGCTCGGCTTCGCCGCCACCCTGAACGCGCAGGACATGCGCGACATCGGCGCCTACTTCGCCAGCCAGAAGGTCGTGCCGGGCGTCGCCGACGACAGCCTGGTCGCCGAGGGCCCGAACCAGGGCCGCAAGTTCTACGAGATCGGCGAGAAGCTCTACCGCGCCGGCAAGTCCGACGGCAGCGTGCCGGCCTGCCAGGCCTGCCACGGCCCCACCGGCACCGGCAACCCGGGCCCGTCCTGGCCGTCCCTGGGTGGCCAGCACGCCGGCTACACCGCGACCCAGCTCACCGCCTTCCGCGACGGCGAGGTCTGGGGCAAGGATGCGAACGCCAACGCCATCATGGCCAGCGTCGCCGCCCAGCTGAGCGACGAAGAAATCCAGGGCCTGGCCACCTACATCGAGGGCCTGCACAACATCGCCGACGCGCCCAGCGCCGAAGCGGTGGCCGAGGCCGCCGCACCGGCCGAAGCGGCGCCCGCCGAAGCCGCCCCGGCCGAGGAAGCGCCGGCCGAGGCCGCGCCGCAGGGCTGATGTTTTCCCGGAAGCGGCGCCCGCGCCGCTTCTGCTGAACCTTTCCGGCCGGGTGTGGTCTAGCTGGCCGACACTTACCTGGAGCCGGTTCCGATGAAGCGCCTTTTCCCCCTGATCCTGGTCCTGGCCCTCGCCGCCTGCGGCGACAAGCCGGCCGAGACCCCTGCCGCCACCGACACCGCACCGACCGCCGCCGAACCGGCCGCCGCGCCTGCGCCGGACGCACCGGCGGACGCCGCCCCGGCCACCGAGGCGCCGGCCGAGGCTGCCGCGCCGGTCGAGGGCGAACCCGCCGCCCCGGAAACCCCGGTCCCGGCGCCCGCCGTGGACATGGCCAACGCGCCGCGCGAAGGCATCGACTACACCGTGCTGGCCACGCCGCAGCCGACCTACGGCCAGGGCGGCATCGAAGTGGCCGAGGTGTTCGCCTACACCTGCATCCACTGCGCCAACCTGCAGCCGCTGCTCAACACCTGGAAGGCCGGGCTGCCGTCCGACGTGCGCTTCGTCTACGTGCCGGGCGCCTTCGGCGGCGTCGCCGACAACTTCGCCCGCGGCTACTTCGCGGCCGAGGCCACCGGCCTGCTCGACAAGACCCACGATGCGCTGTTCAAGGCGGTGCTGGTCGAGCAGAAGTTCACCAACGGCTCGGTGGAGGAGATCGCCGACTGGTACGCCAGCCAGGGCGCCGACCGCGCGGCCTTCCTGTCGACCATGCAGAGCTTCGCGGTGAACGCAAAGCTCAACCGCGCCCGCCAGTTCGCGATGCGCACCGGCGTGAACTCGACCCCGACCATGATCGTCGCCGGCAAGTACAGCGCCGTCGCCAACGGTGAGCGCGGTTCCGAAGGCCTGCTGCAGACGGTCGACTGGCTGGTGGCCCGCGAGCGCGCCGCCGCCGCCGCGGCCGCCGCGCCCGCGCCGGAGGCCGAAGCGGAAACCACGACGGAACCCGCGGCGCAGTAAGCGCCCGCAGGCACGCACCACGACGGGGCCACTTCGGTGGCCCCCGTTCATTTTCAGCCTTGCCGATGCGGCCCGGCGGTCGCACCATGTCGGCATGTCCACGATGCCCGATCGCCTGCGCCTGCTCAGCGCCAACATCCAGGCGGGCTCCAGCACGCGCGCCTACCGCGAATACGTCACGCGCAGCTGGTCGCACGTGCTGCCCAACGGCAAGCGCCTGAACCTCGACGGGCTGGCCACGCTGGCCCAGCCCTACGACCTGGTCGGGCTGCAGGAAAGCGATCCGGGCAGTCTGCGCTCGGGGTTCACCAACCAGGCCGATTACCTGGCCGAGCGGGCGCATTTCCCGTTCTGGAGCCACCAGCCGAACCGGCGCATCTCGCGCATCGCCGGCAGTGGCAATGCGCTGCTGAGCCGGATCGAACCGACCGAGCTGCTCGACTACGCGCTGCCCGGGCGCATCGCGGGGCGCGGGGTGCTGTTGGCGCATTTCGGCAAGGGCGAGGCGGCCTGGTCGCTGGCGGTGACGCATCTTTCGCTGGGGGCGAAGTCGCGGCAGCTGCAGATCGGGTTCCTGGCCGATCTGCTGTCGGAGTTCCCGCGGCTGGTGCTGATGGGCGATTTCAACTGCGATTCGGATGCTCCGGAGATGCGGCCGCTGTACCGGCAGACGTCGCTGGCGCCGCCGTCTGAACGGGTCTGCACGTTCCCAAGCTGGGCGCCGCAGCGCTGTCTGGACCATGTGCTGGTCGGCGGTTTCAAGGTGCTGGACTACCACGCCATCCCCGCCGCCGGCTCCGACCACATGGCCGTCTCGGTCGAACTCGCCCCGCCCTGATTCCCCGCGCTTGTGCGCAAGCAGGTCAATTGCTCGCATTCAAACTTTTTTGCCGGGATCGTTCTTGGCG
>CAMLKR010000346.1 GCA_946480565.1 uncultured Arenimonas sp.
GGATCTGTTCCAGCAGCGTGGAGCCGGCACGGGGCATGCCGACGATGAAGATGGGGTCGGGCGCATCGCAGCCCAGGCCGGCGCGTTGCGCGAAGAACGCCGCGCTGTGCGCGCCGCGCAGCCGGCGCACGCGCGCACGGGTGTCGTCGGCGCTGTAGCCCAGCTGCGCGCTGCGCAGCGTGTTGCCGTCGCGGTAGTGCGCGAACGACGCCGCGTAGTCGCCGGCATCCTCCAGGGCCTTGCCCAGCGCGAAGTCCAGATGCAGGCGGTCGTCCTCAGGAAGATCGGCGCGCGCGCGCTGCGCACGCATCAACGCCATGTCGTCATCGCTGAAGCGGAAGGTCTTCAGGTTGGCCAGGCTCCACCACACTTCGCCGAAGCCGGGCTGCAGCGATAGCGCGCGGCGGTAGGCGTCGATCGCGCGCGCGGTGTGGCCGGCCGTCTTCAAGGCATGGCCATAGCTCATCCAGATCTTCGCCTGCTGCGGGTACGACGCCAGCACGCGCTCGTACAGCGCCAGCGCGGGTTCGTAGTCGCCGATGCGGCACAGCACCACGGCCTTGAGGTTCAGGTGCGCCGGATTGTCCGGCTCGTGCGCCAGCAGGTGGTCGATCTGCCGCAGGGCGTCTTCGGGCCGGTTGGCGCGGTGCAGTACCAGCGCGTAGTTCTGTCGGGCAGGCAGGAAGTCCGGCGCCAGTTCCACGCAGCGGGCGAGCAGGGACTCGGCGTCCTCGCCGCGACCCACGCGCGCGGCGACCTCGGCCAGCATGCGGATGGCGGCCACATCGGTGGGCAGGCGCTTCAGGTGCGCGCGCAGCAGGGCTTCCGCCTCGGGAATGCGGTTGTCGGCCAGGGCGGCGGCGGCCTGCATCAGTCCGGGATCGCGCGTGGCATGGCGGGTGTGTTCCAGATAGGCCTTCGCCGCGCCGTCGCCATCCCCCATCGCGGACAGGTGGTCGCCGAGTTCGCGCCACGCCTGCGGCAGGTCCGGCTTCAGCGCCAGCGCACGGCGCAGGGCCGGTACCGCGTCGCCGCCGCGTCCGGCGCGGCCGAGCGTCAGGCCATGCTCCAGATGGGCCAGTGGCCACTGCGGGTGTTCGCGGACCAGGGGTTCCAGCACATCGAGTGCGTGCGACATCTGCCCGCGCACACGGTGCGAGGCGGCCAGCACCAGCCGTGCCATCGGATGCGGGCCGACCACGCGGATGATCTCGTTGGCCTGCTGTGCGGCCATCGCAGGATCGGTGGCCAGCAGGTGGCGCGCATGGTCCAGCGCGGTCTGCAGCGTGCCGCTCGGGCTGGCGACCGCGTTCATGCACCGTCTCCGTGCAGGAGGACGGTGATGCATCCGCAGTCGGCCATCGGTAGAGCCAATCGGGTATCCCGGTGTGGTGGTGTATCCCTCGCCTCCAATCTATAGGCGAACCGGGGGCGCTGGATAGAGCACGAACACGCTGGAATGCGCGCTTTTTTGCTGCGCGAAAAGTAATTCGCCTTTCGCATTCGGCATCTGCACCGTGCGGGTGCGCGGGGTCCGGGACGGCGGCACATGATGGTGCGGCAGGGGGGCTGTGCCGGCCCCCCGTCCACCGCTTAGGCTTGGCGCATGCCCGGCGGCAGCAAGGCCGGGCGACACCTCCCGACGGGAACGCCATGCCGGACACCGCCTCGCCCTTGCCCCTCGACCGCGCCCGGGCATTGCCCGCCCGCTACTACGCCGGCGAGGCCATGCTCGCGATGGAGCAGGGCGCGGTCTTCCACCGCAGCTGGCAACTGGTGGCGCACCAGGGGCAACTGGCCGAACCGGGCGACCACATCGTCGAATACGTCGCCGGCGTGCCCGTGCTGGTGGTGCGCGGCCAGGATGGCGTGCTGCGCGCCTTCCCCAACGTATGCCGCCATCGCGCGGGCCCGCTCGCGCTGTGCAACGGCAAGGGCGCCCGCGCGCTGCACTGCAAGTACCACGGCTGGACCTACACCCTGGAAGGCCAGCTGCGCAGTGCGCCGGAGATGCAGGGCGCGGCGGACTTCGACGTGGCCGACATCCGCCTGCCGCCGCTGCGCGTGCACGCATGGCAGGGGCTGGTGTTCGTCGCCGTGCACGAAGACGCGCCGCCGTTCGAGGCGGTGTACGGCGGCATCGCCGAGCGCATCGCCCCCATCGACCTGGCCGCGATGCGCTTCCACCGCCGCGACCGCTACGACATCGCGTGCAACTGGAAGGTCTACGTGGACAACTTCCTGGAGGGCTACCACCTGCCGCACGTGCACCCCGGGCTGTCGAAGGTGCTCGATTACCGCGCGTACGACACCCAGCTGTTCCCCTGGCATTCGCTGCAGCACTCGCCGCTGCGCAACAGCGGCGACATCTACGGCGATGGCGATGCCTTCTACTATTTCGTCTATCCCAACGTGATGCTCAACATCATGCCGGGCCGGCTGCAGACCAACCGCATCCTGCCGCTGGGGCCGGACCGCTGCCGGGTGGAGTTCGACTACTACTACGCGC
>CAMLKR010000347.1 GCA_946480565.1 uncultured Arenimonas sp.
GGCGACCTGCAGGAGCTGCTGGGCAACCTGCTGGAGAACGCCTTCAAGTGGGCCGGCAAGCGCGTGCTGCTGGTGGTGAAGGTCGAACCCGCGCCGGCCAACCGGCGCCCCGGCGTGTCCTTCGTGGTCGAGGACGACGGCCCCGGCATCCCGGCCGAACAGGTCGAGCGCCTGCTGCAGCGCGGGGTGCGCGGCGACGAGCGGGTGCAGGGCCACGGCATCGGCCTGTCGATCGTGCAGGACATCGTCGCGGCCTATCGCGGCGAGCTGAAGGTCGAACGTTCGCCCGAGCTCGGCGGCGCCCGCTTCGCCGTGCGCTTCCCGCCGGCGGTGTGATCCCGCCGGCTGATCGGCGCGACGGATCGCGGTAGGCTTCCCGCCGGGCATGCGAGCCGGGCGGATCGGCCGCCGGCGCGCCCATCGACCAGGGGAAAACGATGGCTGAGTTTTCGACGGGGCGCGGCACGCTGCTCGACGCGGGCAAGGGCGCGCTTTATTTCGGCGTGCTGGGTCCGCCGATCGGTGCGCTGGCGTTCACCGCCATGCTCTGGCTGATGAGCCTGTACGGCGAACCGGACCAGTCGTGGAACGAACTGGGCACCGGCGTGGCCGCGGTCGCCGCGGTCTTCGTCCTCTTCTCCTGGATGTTCGGCGCGGTGCCGGCGGTGGTGCTGGGCCTGGTGGCCGGTGGCTTCCGGCCGCGGCTGGCGCGCTGGTCGTACTGCCTGCTGATCGGCCTGCTGGGCGGCCTGCTGTCGATCGGCTGGGGCCAGCTGATGCTCGGCGTCGGCGGCGAGCACCTGGGCAGCGACCCCTGGGCCTTCGGCGTGCCGGGTGCGGTGTCGGGCCTGGTGGTGGCGCGGGTGTTCGGGTGGCGGGCCGCGCGCCGCGCCCGCGCTCAGGCCGGGATCGGCGAGTCGCCGTAGAAGCGGCGCAGGTGCGCGGCCACGGCCGGCATCTCGCGGGCCAGCAGGGCGGGCGCGGAGAAGTGGTATTCGCTGGTGACGGCGAAAAATTCCTCGGGCGCTTCCGCGGCGTAGTGGTCGATGGGCTGTTCTTCGCCGGCGTCCACGCGCGTGCAGAAGTCTTCGTAGGCGGCCTGGAAGTCGCGCGCCCATTCGCGCTGCCAGTCGACAGGCAGCGGCGGGGTGCCGTCCATGGCGCCATCGAGCGCGTCGAGCTTGTGCGCCATCTCGTGCGCCACCAGCAGGAAGCCGGCCTCGGGCTCGGCCAGGTCGGCCTCGATGTCGTCCCAGCTCAGCACCAGCGGGCCGTCTTCCCAGGACTCGCCGGCCAGGTCCTCTTCCCATTCGGCGACCACGCCGGTGTCCTCGTCGTGGTGGCGGCGATGCGCGCGGAAGGCGCCGGGATAGACCACCACCTGCGACCAGCCGCGCAGGCCCTCGGCGCCGAACTCGAGCAGGGGCAGGCAGGCCAGCGCCGCCAGCCGCAGGCGTTGGCCGGCGTCGAGCGTGAGCCCGTGCAGCGGGGTGATGGTCTTGCCGGCCAGGAAACGCGCGCTCAGGTCGAACAGGCGCTCGCGCCGTTCGGGTGACAGCCGCTCCAGCCAGGGCAGGGCGGCGCGCAGCCGGGCGGCATCGTCCGGCGTCAGCGCCGGCGGCGGGGATCGGAAGCGGCGGAACAGGGATTTCATGCCCGCAGGGTGCGGGCGCCGTGGCGGACAGGCAAGCGGCTTAGCGGAACATTCCCGGCAGCAGGCTGTGCCAGCGCGGCGTGCCGCGCTGGGTGCCGGTGCGCGGACGCACCGGTGCCGGCGTGCCGGGGCGGGCGGCCGGCGTGTTGCCGTCGGCCGCGGGTTCCTTGCCGGCGGCGGCCTCGGCCTTGGGGCAGCCGGAGGCTTCGGCGTCGGCCGGCGCGGCCTCGGTGGCGAACGCGTTCGCGGCGAGCAGGGAAAGGCTGAAAACCAGCATCGGGCGGATCATGGTCGTCACCTGCATTCGGGAGTGCTCCTTGGGATGCCGGCGGGCCCCCGAAGGTTGCAGCGGGATTCTATACCCGTTCCCGGATGATCGTCCGGCCCGTTCTTGCGGCATTGCAGCATGGCCCCGCGCGGCGCTTGCGGCAGACTCCGGCAGCCCATGAACACCGCCTTCCTCGACCTGCCGCGCCCGCTGATCCGCGGCCCGGCCCTGCGCCGCGCCCTGATCGCCGGCGCCCGCCGGGTCATCGCGCAGCGCGAGACGCTGAACAAAATCAACGTATTCCCGGTGCCCGACGGCGATACCGGCAGCAACCTCGCCTTCACCCTGGGCGGCGTGCTGGCCGGCGCGCTCAGCCGCCGCACCCAGGGCGCCGGCGACCTGCTGCGGCGCGTCGGCGAAGACGCGGTGGACGGCGCCCGCGGCAATTCCGGCGCGATCCTGGCGCAGTTCCTCACCGGCGTGGCCGAGGCCGTGGGCCCGGTGCGCGCGCTCGAACCCGAAGCCCTGGCGCGGGCGGTGCGCGCCGGCGCCGACTCCGCGCGCCAGGCGCTGTCGGAGCC
>CAMLKR010000348.1 GCA_946480565.1 uncultured Arenimonas sp.
CGCGAGCGCTGCCGCCAGCTGGGCCTGGGCCCGATGGTGCGCGACAACAACTCGCCCTACCACACCAATTTCACCGTCAGCATCGAGGCGGCCGAGGGCGTGACCACCGGCATCAGCGCCTACGACCGCGCCCACACCATCCGCACCGCGGTGCGCCCCGACGCCAGCGTCGAAGACCTGACCCAGCCCGGCCACATCTTCCCGCTGATGGCCCAGCCGGGCGGCGTGTTGACCCGCAGCGGCCACACCGAAGCGGCCAGCGACCTGGCGCTGCTGGCGGGGCTTGAGCCGGCGGGCGTGCTGGTGGAGATCCTCAATGCCGACGGCTCGATGGCGCGGCGGCCGGAGCTGGAGAAGTTCGCGAAGCAGCACGGCCTGAAGATCGGCTCGATCGAGGAACTGATCCGCTACCGGCTGGAGACCGAGCACACGGTCGAGCGCGTGGACGAGCGGGCGATCGACACCGCCCATGGCCCGTTCACCCTGGTCACCTACCGCGACCGCGTCAGCCGCGACCTGCACTTCGCCCTGGTGCACGGCCAGCCGACGGCCGAGAAGCCGACCCTGGTGCGCGTGCACGTCAAGAACCCGCTGTCGGACGTGCTGGCCTGGCAGCGGCCCGACTTCGGCGTCAGCGCCGGCCAGGCCCTGGCGGCCGTGGCCGCGGCGGGCGAGGGCGTGGTGGTGGTGCTGTCGGAGCCGGTCAGCCCCGACGACCTGCTGGCCCGCATCACCGAAACCGACCCCGCCGACGCCCCCAAGACCCGGGAATGGCGCCGCAACGGCGCCGGCGCCCAGATCCTGGCCGACCTGGGCCTGGGCAAGCTGCGGGTGCTGGGCACCCCGCGCCGCCAGGTCGGCCTGGCCGGCTACGGCCTGGAAGTCGTCGAATACCTCAGCCCCTGACCAAAATCCGGGGTCAGAGTCGATTTATCTTCGCGACGCCCGGACCCTCCGCCCTGTGGGCCGCCGAAGATAAATCGACTCTGACCCCGGATTCCGCGGGCGCGGGGTAAACTGGCGCACCTTTTGCCCCGGTCGTCCCCATGAACCACTACGAAGGCGACGTGCAGAGCCCCGGCTCGGCCCGCTACGCCGTCATCGCCAGCCGCTGGAACCCGCGCATCACCGACACCCTGGTGGACGGCGCCCGCCGCGCCTTCCTGGCCAACGGCGTGCCGGCCGAGAACGTGGACGTGATCCGCGTGCCCGGCGCCTGGGAACTGCCCGTGGCCGCCGCCAACGCCATCGACCGCATCGGCTACGCCGGCGTCGTGGCCCTGGGCTGCGTGGTGCGCGGCGACACCCGCCACTTCGAGCAGGTGGCCGACGAATGCGCCCGCGGCCTGATGCGCGTGGCCCTGGACACCGGCGTGCCGGTCGCCAACGGCGTGCTGGCCGTCGACGACTACGCCCACGCCGAGGCCCGCGCCGGCGGCAACCACGGCAACAAGGGCGAAGAAGCCGCCCTGGTCATCATCGAGATGGCGAACCTGATCGGAAAACTCGCATGAAGCATCCCCGTCCCGACGGCGTCGACCCGCACGCCCGCTCCCGCGCCCGCCGCCGCGCCCTGCAGGCCGTCTACGCCTGGCAGCTGTCGAACACCGCCATCCACAAGGTGATCGACCAGTTCCGCAACGAGCAGGACATGGAAGTGGCCGACCTCGAATATTTCGAGGACCTGGTGCGCGGCGTCGAAGCCAACCTCGGCACCCTGGACGAGGCGCTGGCCAACTTCCTGGACCGCGACATCGCCCAGGTGGACCCGATCGAACGCGCCGTGCTGCGCATCGCCGCCTACGAATTGCGCCACCGCCTGGACGTGCCCTACCGCGTGGTGATCAACGAGGCCATCGAAACCACCAAGCGCTTCGGCAGCGAACACGGCCACACCTACGTCAACGGCGTGCTCGACCACGCCGCGGCGCAATGGCGCAAGGCCGAGGCGCAGGCGCAGCGCAAGCCCTGATGCCGGGCGAGTTCGCCCTGATCGAACGCATCCGCGCCCGCGTGCGCGCCCGGCCCGACGTGGCCCTGGGCATCGGCGACGATGCCGCGGTGTTGAACGTCCCCGCGGGCCACCAGCTCGTGATCACCAGCGATACCCTGGTGGCCGGGGTGCATTTCCCGCCTGAAACCGCGCCGGCCGACATCGGCTGGAAAAGCCTCGCGGTGAACCTGAGCGACCTCGCCGCGATGGCCGCCACGCCCGCGTGGTGCACGCTGGCCCTGACCCTGCCGGAAGCCGACGACGCGTGGCTGGACGCCTTCCTCGACGGCTTCTTCGAACTGGCCGACGAACACGGCATCAGCCTTGTCGGCGGCGACACCACCCACGGCCCGCTGAGCATCACGATCACCGCGCACGGCCTGGTGCCGGAAGGTGAGGCCCTGCGCCGCGATGGCGCCAGGGCCGGCGACGAGGTCTGGGTCACGGGCACCCTGGGCGACGCCGCCGGCGCCCTGCAGCAGTGGCGCGCCCGCGGCCCGGCCAGCGCCA